>WXFE01000080.1 GCA_009881065.1 Bacteroidales bacterium
TTGACGATATAGTATCAAACCCGGCAGAGCCAGATTTCCGTAATACCATCGAAGCCATTGAAGAGGCCGGATCACTGCTCAGCCGCATCACCCCCGTACTCTTCAACCTGAACAGCTCCGACACAACGCCGGAACTGCAGAATGCAGCCAGGGAGGTATCTCCTGTTCTTACAGCCTTCAGCAATGACATCTTACTCAATCCTGCACTTTTCGCCAGAGTGAAGAGCGTGTATGAAAAAAGGGATTCACTTGACCTTAACCAGGAAGAGATGATCCTTCTCTACCGCAAGTACAGGAACTTCATCAGGGGCGGTGCCGGACTGGCAGAAAATGACAAGGAGCGCTTCAGGGCCATCGCCGTTGAACTCTCCACCCTGTCACTCAGGTTTGAAGAAAATATTCTGGCTGAGACCAATGACTTCACCCTTCACCTGACAAGTGAAGAGGATCTCTCCGGTCTCCCGGAAGGTGTCCGTGAGGCAGCCTCAGCCCTTGCAGGTGAGAAAGGGATGGAAGGCTGGCTCTTTACCCTCCATGCTCCCAGCTTTGTGCCCTTCATGCAGTATGCAGACCGTCGCGACCTCCGCGAGAAGCTTTTCAGGGCCTACTCGCGCCGAGCCTTCCGCGGAAATGAACATGACAATCGTGAGCTGGTCTTCAGGATAACAGAGCTCAGACTGGAGATGGCAAGGCTTCTGGGATACAGCAACTATGCCGCATACGCTCTGGAAGAGCGGATGGCCTCCACACCCGAAAAAGTGAACAGGTTCCTCCGGACCCTTCTTGAAGCTTCGTTGCCAGCCGGCAACAGAGACCTCGGGGATATCGAGGAATATGCTGCACGGCACGGTCATGAAGGGAGGCTTGAACGATGGGACTGGGCATACTGGTCAGAGAAGCTTCGCATGGAGCGGTTCAGTATAGACGATGAAGCCCTGAGACCATACATGCCTCTTGACAAGGTCAGGGAGGCAGTGCTGGGGCTGGCGACCAGGCTTTACGGACTTTCATTCCTGGAGAACAGGAGCATTCCCGTTTACAATGAGGAGGTATCTGCCTTCGAGGTGCATGACGGCGAGAGGGGATTAATAGCCATACTTATGCTCGACTTCCATCCCCGGAAGGGCAAGAGCGGAGGTGCCTGGATGACCGGATTTCGCGAACAGCGGAAAGAGGGAAGTGAGAGAGTTATCCCGGTGGTTTCACTGGTGATGAATTTTACCCGCCCGACACCGGCACGTCCGTCACTGCTCTCACACAGCGAGATGAACACCTTTCTGCATGAGTTCGGCCATGCCCTGCATGGCATGCTCTCAGACTGCACCTACGAAAGCCTCGCCGGAACCAATGTGAAGCGCGACTTTGTGGAGCTCCCGTCACAGATAATGGAGAACTGGGCATGGGAGAAGGAGTGGCTTGACACGTGGGCCGCACATTACCAGACCGGAGAAAAGATACCCGGGGAGATGGTTCAAAAACTCAGGGACTCACTGACCTATAACGAAGGATACGCATGCATGAGGCAGCTCAGTTTCGGCCTTCTTGACATGGCATGGCATACTCTGGAAGAACCGTATACAGGTGACATTGTGACCTTTGAGCGGTCAGCGATGAGGCCTGCCGAGCTTCTGCCTTCAGCAGACGGCGCCTGCATGAGCGTCTCCTTTGCCCATCTCTTTTCCGGAGGCTATGCTGCAGGTTATTATGGCTACAAGTGGGCTGAGGTGCTCGACGCTGACGCATTCAGCCTCTTCAGTGAGAGAGGCATCTTCGACAGGGAAACAGCCGGCTCTTTCCGCCACAATATTCTCGAAAGAGGCGGCAGCCGTGAGCCTGATGAATTGTTCAGGGCCTTCCGCGGCCGTGAGCCTTCAATAGAGCCCCTGATAGAGAGAAGCGGTTTTAACAGGAAGTAATAAAAAGCGGAGACACCTTGCCTGGTGTCTCCGCAGTAACAATCCCTGATTCTACCCTCAGAGGGTAAAACCTTCAACTGTACAACTACAAAGCGTAGAACAGCCTTACGGCAGCCCTGGGGTTTGCAGCCCTCATGCCGCAGTAAATATGATGTGCCCGCCTGCCTATATAGCCAGTCCAGTAATCAGAATAACTGACAAAATTGCCGCTGGCGTTCATCACCTGAAGATCTCCCACCACGTTGCCGGCATCATCAACAACCTTGATCTTGTAGTCCACACGGCGTGACCCCGATGAGACCAGGTCTGTCTTAACAATCAGGACCTGTTCCCACCCGGTTGATTCGCCAAAGGCAACAGGCTGACCAATATTAACCAGCTCACCGGTGCGGTGACTTACGTACTGGTATTGCAGCCTGAGATCAGTAGGTATACCTTCTGTTTCATAAAGGAAGTTGTAAAACTTCACCCATTGCATTGAGTCAGTCTCCACTGTCTCCCTTCGAATGTATGGATAACCGTTGTCAATAACCACCGGCGGGAGGTTGAAATCATGAACAAAGACATTCTGCTTTCCGACAGTCAGAGTGGTATTCTGGTCATACACCAGGTTATCCATCTCGGTTCCCTGGTACATCTTGATATTGACGGTACCGGGTGCGACAACATAGAATCTTCCTGCCGCACCGCTGGGTATGGCATTGTATGTGGTGAGAGTCGACTTGTTGTTGGAATACAACTGACCGTTGATCTCCACCTTGGTTATGTTATTGGCAGCAACGGCAGTCACCGGAACCACATAGTGCAGCTGAAATTCAGCCCTGTCTCCGACTGGTTCAGTATCATACTCGATCGGTGTTTTCTCGCATGATGCCATCAGAGTCACTGCCAGGATCAGACTTAAATATTTTATGATTTTCATTTTCGTTGATTTTTCAGGTTCGACGATTAGTTCTTTGGCATTTCACCCGGATAGGCAAACCAGGGTATTGAACACTGGTAGTTGTTGGCCATTCCCGAAATGGGTTTCAGAGCCTCCAGTGAAGGCTTGTTCCACATGTATTCGGAGTTGTATCGCGGACGGATTCTGTAACAGGGTGAACCATCATTGAAAGTATTGTAGGTACCCTTGCGGCCCTGAACCTGTGCCGGGGCAAGGTAGAGACCCTTGTAAACCTTTGTGTCGTCCGTATCCCACTTCTGATCAAGTGTAGAGATTGTCCAACCATTGCCGTTTGAAGGATAATCACCGGTATAGGCAATATCATAATGGTACTTCCGCATGTCAACCCATGCTTCGGAGGCTCCCCATGGATAAAGGGCAACCCACTTCTGCATCATAATGTGTGACAGGGTAAAGTCATTGATATCAAGTCCGTTGACATAGGGTCCGTCAAGGTATTCATCTGCTGCAGCCCTATATACTGCCGGGGTTATCTTGTCACCACCAGCGGCTTGTCCTTTCGCGCCGGCGTCAATATGTGCACCTGTGAAGTCAAGGTCGGCAGCCACACCATCCTTGAAGGCCTGGAGCGCCTCTGCCTTCATGCCAAGCTTCCAGTATGTCTCGGCCAGACAGAGTTTAAGCTCTGCACATGTCATCAGGATATAGGGTGCATCGTCTCTGTAGAGCCAGCGTCCCTTTCCATCGAGTGCGGTTGATGAAACAGCGTTTCTTCCATAGAATGAAGGGGCATTGCCGATAGGCCCTGATGTGGAGGTAAAGCTGCCGCCGTAATACTTGCGCCTCTTAATTGCATCAATCTGGTCAATATTCTCATAATTGGCGTCATCAATGGTGGAAAGCTTCACTGCAACGCGCGGATCATAGTGCCCGGCAACCATCACATTGGTGTCACAGATAATCTGTGTGGGAGCAAGCTCATAGGGAGTAGCACTTCCTTCAGGAGTCGGAAGCTTGTTTCCAGTTGCTTCATCATACACGGGTACTGTTCCGGTAAACACCTGAACAGCATATTCATGCTGGAAATATGTACGCGACAGGTTGACCCTGGTAGTCCCCCAGAAGTTGTTATAGCCAGACTGTGCTGCTGAAGCCCCTCCTCCGGGAACCTTTACTGTGGCATCATCGGCAGATGACGAGAATGACTTTGATGCTGCTGTAATCAGCTCCTGTGCATATTTAGAAGTGAAATCTGACTTATTGGAAAGGGATGTAAGGTTGCGCACAATTACGCCATAAGCAAACTTAATCCACTTGGCTTTGTCACCTCCGTAAATAAAGTCGTTGTCGCTGATCTTTGTACCATAGCCGGTAGCGTCAGGCATTTCGAGATATTCGATGGCCTTGTATGCCCAGTTGCGGACTGCCTGATATACCGTATCCTGGTAATCATACCTGTGTGCAAGCAGCCCGGGGACAAATGCATCCTTGAGAATCAGTTCACCATGATATTTTGTCAGCTGGTCCCATGAATATGCCTTGATTGCATATCCGATGCCGGCCAGCGTCCAGTTCTCAGCTTCAACTGACTGGTTGATCATATTCTCCAGGTTCATCCCCTGTAGCCAGTAAATCACTCTCCACTGCTCGCCGGCAGCATCACTTCCTGCGCTGTAATAATGAGTTGCAAAAGAGGTATAGCCAGATGTGCCCATCATCTGAGTGAGAGGGCCTGTAGCGCGTATATCCCAGTACATGCCCTGGTATTGCTGGATGATCCCTGCAAGGTAAAGATAACCTTCCACATAGTCTGGAGCATCCACGTTTTTGTTGACATCCAGCCAATCTTCACAACTCGTTGTCATGAACATGAACGATGCCAGCAAAAGAACGGAAATTGATGTCTTTTTTATCATTGTTTTTCTTTTTTCTGGTTATCAATTATTTGAAAGTCAGGCTAACACCAATTGAATATCCCCTTGGATTAGGCAGGGCCCACACATCTATTCCTTCACCACCTGTACCGCCGCCTGCTGCTGACATGGTATTACCAACTGCATCGATACCTGAATAGTTGGTCATCACAAAGAGGTCATTACCTGCCAGGTATACATTAGCCGTTGAAAGAATACCAGTCTTCTCAAGCCATTTTGAAGGCAGGTTGTAAGAGAGTCTCAGTTCCTGCATTCTCAGGTAGTGGACATTCTCTTCAATCCAGTCTTCATCATTGCCGGTATAGATGGTTGAGAACAGGTTATAATCAACAGCAATATTGTTTTTTGTCGGGTTTGCCGTATTCTCATTGCCGTCCTGCAGCACTCCCTCAAATACAACCGGGGGTCCCTCTCTCAGTTCCAGAGACTCTATACTGTATCCCCTGGTCATCATGTCTCTTTTGGTTCCGTTCACAACGGTTGCCTTGTAACGGCCGGAAAACATTGCCGAGAGCCTGACACCCTTGTAGCTCAGTGCTGAGGTTATGCCAAAACGAAGCTTCGGCTCACGATTGCCAAGTACGCTCCATACTCCGCTTACAACCGGCAAACCGGTAGTTGGGTTGATAAGCACATCACCAGCATCATTGCGGAGGAACGCCCTACCTGTAATCGTAGTTACCGGGTAACCCAGCATAATCCCGTTACGTATGTTGCCTGTATTCCAGGTGTAGGGATTGTAATACTCAGTCACGTTAGCAGGCAGATAAACAACTTCCGAATTAGTGTGGCTTGCGTTGAAGCCGACATTCAACCTCAGACCTGATCCTGTCCTGAGAATATCACCGTCAATATGACCTTCCCATCCCCATGTTTCAAATGTACCAACGTTCATGTTATTGAGTACGAACCCTGTACCATAGCTGAGACGGAATCCTTTAACGATCTGATCATCGCAATGGGTCCAGAAGTAGGTAAAGTCGGCATTGACCCTGTCATTCAGGAAGCGGCCTTCAAAGCCGATTTCCCTGGAGGTTGTCATCTCCGGCACAAGATTCTTGTTGGGTCCGGTAAATCCGTATTTGTAACCACCTCCGCCAAGGTTTGTGGGTTCAAGTTGCGGGTCAATCTCAAGCGGACCTGCATCCTTCCCTACCTGTGCTATTGAACCGCGAAGCTTCAGATAGTTAAGCGTACTGTTACCCTTCAGGAAGGGAAGCTCGGTCACAATAAATGATCCTTCAACAGCAGGATAGAAGTAACGGTTGTTTTCAACCGGAAGAGTGGACGACCAGTCGTTACGCGCACGGAAAGTCAGATAAGCCATCTGGTTGTATCCTAATTCCAACTGGCCTGACAGAGCCTGTATCCTTCTCTTCGAATGACGCTGCACAGAACTGATAGAGAGCGGGTCACAGTTGTTGATCGACTGGAAGTCAACGACAGCGAATTTCGTACCATAGGTACTCAAACGTGTAATACCATTCTCAAGCTGGTGATATCCGAATTGTGCAGAAATTGATAATCTATCGTCAAGAAACGTATTGGCGTATCCGGCAAGCAGGTTCAGGGTGGGGTCAGAAAAGTTTGACTTTGAAATATTGTAGGAACCTGTTCCATCCTGATATGTATCATGATATGGATGCTTTGTGCCAATATATGTCTGCATCCCAACGTCCCAGCCTACCTGGGCACGGAGGAATGTGTTCTCTATCGGCACAAGGGTGGCTGATACGTTGGAGATGAACCTGTCTGAATCATCGTATAATTTGTTCCTGTAAAGCCCGTAGAGCGGGTTGAGCATGTCTTCATCCAGGTAATAGTCAGGCCTTGACATATGCGAGCCGTCCGGATCAAGCCACTTTGATACATCGGAGACCATAGGCCAGAACATGGCATATCTCAATGGTGAGTTGAGGCCTATCGGCACCTTATTGTTTTCAGTTGAAGCATATTGCATCATTGATTCCACGGTCAGCCATCTGGTTACCTCTGCCCTTCCATTGAGCGAGAGATTGAACCTTTTATAGTCAGAGGTCTTGATGACACCTTTCTGATCAAACGTGGAGGCAGAAGCATAGAGTGTTACCTTGTCTGAACCTCCCTCAACTGAGATGTTATGACGCTGAACAAAACCGGTTTGCAGTATTGCCGAGATATTATCATATAGCTCCATGCCCGGAACATATTTGCCTCCGAAACGGTAACTGTAATAATAGTTGGCAGTTCCGTAGTACCCATTAGTGTATTTATCCTGAAGCTCAGGATAGCCGTAGGCATTATCCCAGCGGAAGGTATTGCTGTATGACACCCTGCCTCTTCCCGGCTGACCTTTCTTTGTGGTAATGATGATAGCTCCATTGGAAGCATCAGAACCATAAAGCGCTGCAGCTGCAGCCCCCTTCAGGACAGTAATGGACTCTATGTCCTGCATGTTAAAGTCGTTCCCGCGTGATGAGAAGTCAAGATCCCTTACCGAGAAGGTCTCGGCAGCTGAGCTGGTGATCATGTCAAGGGGGTTGAACGTACTGTTGTTCATCGGTATACCGTCAACTACATAGAGGGGCTGGTTGTTGCCCGAGATTGAGGTAATGCTTCTGAGGATAACGTTGGTGGATGCACCGGGTGCACCACTGGTGGTACCCACATTCATACCGGCAACACGTCCCTGAAGGGCAGTGATGAAGTTATCACGGCCCGATTCCACAATATCGGCAGCCCTGACATTCTGGACTGATGATCCCACAGCACGGGAGACTCGTTTCATCCCGAACTCTGAGGTAATCACCACATCCTCTATCATCTGCACATCAGGCTCGAGGCCAACGCTGATACGGTTACCCGCTCCAACGGTCACCTCCCTGGTTGCATACCCCAGATAGCTGAAAATCAGCACCTGCCCCGGCGCAACACTGATTGAATAGTGCCCGAACGGGTCAGTGCTTGTACCTGTGGTGGTGTTCTTGATTATCACATTGACGCCAGGCAACGGCTCATTCGTCGTGGCGTCAGTGACAGTCCCTGTCACAGTCTTGGGTTGAGCATAAATGCTTTGTGAAAGCATCAGTCCCAAAACCGCAAACAACATTAATAGCTTGGTTCTCATGTGATTGGATTTAGGGTTAATTAGTTAGTTATTATATAGGTATACATCATAAATATACGCTTTATATGAATGATGTCCTACAACTTTTTACTTTTTATCTCAATTATTCCTATTCCGGGCTGATCAGGAAGGGTTATCTTTCCTTTGGCCCTGCCCGCTGACGGATCGGCAGGAGAAGCTTTGCGTCCGGCAAGGAGCGCGCCAGCTGCAATACCGCTGATCGTAAGAAAATCTCTCTTTTTCATTTAATCTGAATTACTCATAAATGCTGATGAAAAAAAGGGGGGGGTGAAACATAACTGAATTGGCCATAATTCATCAATTGATTACAAATGAAAAAACACCAATTATACAATGATAAACAAAAATATTTATAATTTCCCGCACGAGCTTACCCTTTTACCAATAACAGGCAGGAATATTGTTATGAAGTGATATATAAAAATCAGAGACGCGCCACCGCGCGTCTCTGATTTTATTGACTGACAACCTGATCAGAGGATGTTCAAACAACTCCTACCAACCGGGTGTCTGTGTAAGGGTATAACCTTTCTCGGCATACTGGGTTATCTGGGCTATGCCCACAGGTGCCAGATAGACCCTGTCAGTAAATTCATCACGGGCTGATATGTTTTCAGGTAAATAATACCCAACCATTTCATTGCCATTTGTTCCGTTATAGGTAATAACCGTACCGTCGGCTCTCTGAACCTTCAGCTTTCCTATCTTCGACTCATCCAACCACTCGGGCATATCAACAGGGAAGTTCATCCATAAACCAAGATGCAGATCAGGGTTTGTGGTGACATCCAGATAGTTGATCTTCTTCCAGCGTTTGATATCCAGCAGGCGTGAGTGTTCGAAGACAAATTCCATCCTGCGTTCACGGCGTATCTCCCAGATGAGGGCAGGAACGTCGGCGTCGCGATCCGGATCATCGGGCAGGTCTGCGAGTGTCATGGCCGCAGTCTGCTGGATTCCCTTGTCTTTAGCAGCTTTATCAAGCGGGCGGCTACGAATAGCATTGATAGAAGCATCGATATCTGCCTGGGTTACAGCCGGCCCGCCCAGCGTGGCGAGTTCAGCCTTTGCCTCAATCCAGTTCAGCACTACCTCTCCGAGTCTCATGACAGGAGCATCATTGGTATTCGTATTTGATCCGTATTCCGGCGGGTATGTGCCACCATAAAAACTCGGCCCGACCCTGTCAATAAACTTGTCAGAATATACCAGTGTCGAAGCCTGTTTTCTGGGTGTGTCCCAGAAGGTAGCCTCAAACCGCGGGTCACGAGTCAAAATCATGTTTGCCAGATCAAGACTGGTAGCATTGGCAAGTGTGGATGACTGATAGACCTCTCCGTCAGCACAGATGAATGACTTTAGCAGAGCCAGATTGGCAGACTGTGGCTGGCCCTCTGTAGTGTTTGAATATGAGGCAATATGATGAGTTACCTGCAGCGCTGCATCGTAATGCCTGTACATGATTACCTCCTTGTTGCCTGCCAGGTCCTGTGATCCGAACAAAGAACGGAAATCACTGGCGAATGAATACTTGCCGGAAGCCATTACATAGTTTGCAGCATCAGCAGCCATCTGCAGATACTTCCTGGCTTTTTCGGCATTGTTTAAGTGATACTTCTGCCAGGTGCCTTCAAAAAGCATGAAACGTGAAATAAATCCGGCAGCAATGTACCTGTTCAGGTACTGGGGATTCAGATCAGAGGTACGCATATTAGCCATGACATAGGCAAAATCATCATATACGGCATCCATTACCATAGTGCGGTCATCCCTGTCCTTATAGAGCAGATCCAGTTCAGTGTCCATTACCACCCTGTCATAATATGGTACATCACCGAAGACACTCACGAGCCTGCTATACTCATAACCCCTGAAGAACCGGGCAACAGCACTCCAGTGCTTGTATGCTTCCTCAGTGAGGTACACATCCTTCATCGCATCTATTCTCTCGAGGAAGAGGTTTGACTTGCGGACGTACGCAAAGTTCCATGAAGGCCCGCAATAGGTTGAAAGCATCGAAGGAGTCTCACTGGTAGATTCTCTAGATGCAGGAGCCTGTGTCTCAAAGCTTATCTGTTTGCCTGTCTGAGTGAAGTCATCGGAAAAATAATACCCGCGAAGCGGAGCATAGTCAACACCCCATGCAGAGTTGTAGCCAACGAAGTAGTTTGCATAGAACCCATTGGCGAAGAGCCGGAGGTTATTCTCCGATGTCCAGTAGTTCTGGTCATTCATTGTTGTCAGTGACGGCCTGTCGAGAAAATCTTCACATCCGCTGAAAAACAATGCTACCAAAGCGATAATAATTGTCAATTTTCCTTTCATTGTTTCTAGTTTTAGAAGTTAACCTGAAGACCAACTGATGCACTCTTGAAAGTAGGCACACCAACACCTGTACGACCCATGTTATAGTAGGAGCTGTTCCACATCGAATAACCCTGTACCTCTTCCGGATCAATGGGAAGTGTTCCGAGATGATCAAACGTGAAGAAATTCTCGAGGGCTGCATAGACACGCACTCTGCTGAGCATGATCTTCTCAGTAATAGTTGAAGGAAGCGTGTAGCCGAATGTGATATTCTTAATTCTCAGGTATGACATGTTAAGCAGGTACCTTGTCTGAGGCACCATATTGAGTGTTGTGCTGCTTCCGGCAAGGTTGTAGGGACGAGGATAAAATGCATCAGTCCTGTCTTCCCTCCAGAAATCAGTGGCAAAAGCCTTAGGCGTGGCTCCGTCAGATGCGTGGAATCCCGGAATGGCGAGAAAACCACTACCCCAGACCTGCCTGCTGCCTACGCCCTGAATGAAGAACGAAAGGTCAAATCCCTTATAGTCAAGGTCTGCACGGAAACCATACATGTAACGCGGCGTGGAATTGCCGATGATCTTAAGATCACCATGATCAGGCTTACCGTCAGCACCCTTGATCAGCCTGTTACCGGGATTAATATATCCGTCACCATTCAAATCGACAAACTTGACATCTCCCGGCATGAAGAGGAAATTCCCTGCCTGAAGCCTTCCCTGGATGGCTACGTTTGCAGGGTCAGCAAGCTGATAGATTGTATAGTTGGCGCTACCGGCCTCGTTGGGTACCGTAACTTTGATCAGATTGCCTTCGCTGTCATAAACGAAGTCTTCCTTCTGGAAGAGCCTGTCTGTTTCATAGCCCCAGATCTCACCATATGTCTTACCGACATACCATGAATCTATGCTCTGGGTGGAGCCGTATTTGGTGATTTTGGTAACAGCATCAGAAAGTGTTGCAGTAAGATTGATGCCCAGACCGTTCTGAAAACGGTGATTGTAATCAACCTGTATCTCGAAGCCCTTTGTCTGAAGTGATCCGAAGTTGCCCTGAGGTGCTCCTGTACCAAATGTAGCAGGCAGCCCTTCCTGGGGAACTATCATGTTCTCCGTATCACGGATGAACCAGTCGAGAGTGATCCCAAGCCGGCTCTTGAGCAGACGTGCATCGAATCCCAGGTTCAGGGTGGTAATGTCCTGCCATGTCACATCAGCTGAAACGGCACCCGGGGTGGCAAACTGGTAAAGTTTAGCTCCACCAAGAAGCCAGTTACTCTGTGATCCTCCCATGGTGGGAATATAAAGTGAGTTTGACACCGTCTGGTCTCCGATAGTACCCCATGATCCGCGAAGCTTAAACATGCTGAGGATGGGCTTTGACCATTCCATAAACGGTTCCTCTGTCACTATCCATCCGGCTGAGAATGACGGGAACCAGCGCCACTGCAGATGAGTCGGGAATTTGGATGTGCCGTCATACCTGAGATTTCCCTCCAGCAGGTATTTATCTTTATAGTTATAATTCAGGCGGCCATAAAATCCAAGCTGAGATTCCCAGTATTCTCCTCCGCTGTTGGTCATGGTTCCGTATGCGAGGTCAAATTGCGGATTGGAATAATCAATAAGCTGTGTGGTCTGAGACCAGTTGTAAGCGTCTGCGTATCCCACCCTGTTCATTCCAAGCATAAAATTGAACTGATGGTCATCCAGAACATTAAGTGCATATGTAGAATAAAGGTTCAATGTGTTTCTCTGTTCGTTCATAGCGCGCCTGTATATATGGTCAGGGTTTCCGCCGGGAGCCGTATACCACATTGACAGCTGATATGCCGGGATGGCGCCGGGGGTACCTGAAGGAACCACCTGTCCTGTACTTGAGTCGACATATACCCTTTCACCATTCTCGTCAAGTTTAGGCACTGCAGCTGACCAGGTATTACGCGCCGCAAACGAAGTACCCGGTCTTTTTGTAATGAATTCCAGGTTGGAATGTGTATAATCAAAGATGATTTTCCAGTCTTTCAGCGGAGTGATTTCAAGCCCGCCGGTCACACTGGTATAGTTATTTTCCTGGTTGGCTGTGTTTGCTGCAGACATTTCATATGCCGGGTTTCTGGTTGGCAAACCATCCTCAGTAACAAACGGGTATGTCGGTCCCCAGCGGTATAGATACAGCCACGGGTCAGCGGTAGTAGAGCTCGTCGAATATGCATGCCTCTTGTTTCTCTTGGAATAAAGCATCCCGACATTTACCTTCAGCCAGTCAGTCACCTCCGTGCCAAGCTTGACAGATCCGTTGTACCGTTTGAAATCATCTATCTTTGAAGGCTTGATAATACCTGTCTGATCAAGATAACCCAGGCTGATATTGTAATCTGTCCTGCCCGTCTTGCCGTTAACTGAGAAATTATGCAGTTGGGTGGGAGTCCACTCCCTGATCATATAATCATAGGCATCATAAGTTCTCAGCCCGATTTTATAATTATCAGCGTCGACATACCAGTCACGTCCATAAAGCATGGGATCATCAGGCTTCACAACACCAGCCCATTTTTCCTGCCATTCAACAGCTTTCTCATAGCCTTCGCGGGTGACCTTCCAGAATGCGCCGGTAACGGTGTTACCGATTCGTTCAGCGGCCAGTAATGAATATTCCAGAGCCTCCAGCTGGGCCATTTCCATTTTCTTCGAGATATTCTGGAATGAGACGTTCCCGCTATAGGTTACATTCACGCCCTCAACCCTGGCACCCTTCTTCGTGGTGATCAGAACCACACCGAAGGCAGCTTTTGCACCATAAATCGAGGCAGATGCAGCATCCTTCAGAATTGAAATAGATTCAATGTCATCAGGGTTAAGCATCTGAAGTGACGGAACCTCCACGTTATCAACCAGTATAAGGGGTGATGAACCACCCACTATTGAACCGATCTGACCGCGGATATTAATAAGCGGATCAGACCCAATTTCACCACTTGGGATAACAACGCTGAGACCGGGCATCGTTCCCTGCAGACCTCTTGCAGCATCGGCAATAGGTCTTGCCTCCAGGGTTTTTTCAACGTTTACCGTTGAAACCGATCCTGTCAGGTTGACTCTTTTCTGAGTGCCATAACCGACCACCACGATTTCATCAATAAATTCGACATCAGGACTCAATCTCACATCAATCCTGTTTGATGCCCCTACAGTCACCTCCTGGCTGGCATACCCCACGAAGGTGAAGACAAGTACCTGTCCGGGAGCGACACTGATGGAGTAAGCCCCGTTATAATCAGTGGTCGTACCGGTGGTAGTGTTCTTGATAATCACATTGACGCCAGGCAACGACTCATTCGTTGTGGCGTCAGTGACAGTCCCTGTCACGGTCTTAGGCTGAGCATAAATGCTTTGTGAAAGCATCAGTCCCAAAACCGCAAACAACATTAATAGTTTGGTTCTCATGTGATTGGATTTAGGGTTAATTAGTTAGTTATTATATAGGTATATGTCTGAAAACAACAAATTCATTTCTCAATATGCAGTTTATCCTTTTTATAAATGATGTACTACAACTTTTAACTTTTTATCTCAACTATTCCTATCCCGGGCCGCTCAGGAAGGGTGATCTTCCCGTCAACTACCGTCATTCCTTCATATACATCATTACTGATCAGCAGGTTGCCATCCAGATCAGCCCAGTCAACCAGTGGTGATAGCTGAGCAGCGGCCGAAACTGCGCATGAGGTTTCGGTCATACAACCCATCAGAATCTTCATTCCCAACTGCCTTGCCATGGTTATCATCTTGTAGGCTGCATGCATCCCTCCGCACTTCATGAGCTTGATATTGATACCTGAATAAACACCCTTCATCGGAAGCAGATCCTCAACCGTCTGAAGGGCCTCATCGGCAAGAATCGGCAACGGACTCCTCTCAGTGAGCCATGCAATGTCATCAACCTGCTCCTTCGGCATAGGCTGCTCAATGAAAAGAGCACCCCTCTCACTAAGATAGTTCGCCATCTCAAGGGCATAATTGCGGTCCTTCCAACCCTGGTTCACATCAACAAAAACAGGTACATCAGTCACCGAACGGACAGTATCAATCATCTCTTTATCATTGTCCCTGCCCATCTTGATCTTCAACAGTTTGAAAGCGCCTGCCTCCAGCGTTTTTTCCCTGACCACATCCGCCGTATCAATACCTATCGTGAAGCTGGTTGCAGGAGTCTTCTGAGGATTAAGTCCCCAGAGCCGGAACCATGGCTGGCCCAGAAGCTTACCCGTGAGATCATGCAGTGCAATGTCAAGCGATGCCTTGGCCGCATAATTGCCGGGCATAACCCCGTCAATGTAGCTCAGGATATCCTCCATCAGGAAGGGGTCACTGAACTGTTCCATGTTGACTTTGGAAAGGAAATTGAGCACCGATTCATGGCTCTCACCCAGGTAGGGAGGCATGGAAGCCTCACCGTAGCCTTTCACACCGTCATATTCGAGGGTGGTGAGTACTACCGGCGTGGTGGTCCTGGAGTTGGTGGCAACTGTAAACACATGTCTGAGCTGCAGCTCATAAGGCTTGTAGCTGAGCTTAAGGGGACCTCCTCTCTTTACGGCACCCCTGATTCTTCCCGCCGACGGATCAGAAGGAGAAGCCTTGCATCCGGCAAGGAGTGCACCGGCTGCAATACCGCTGATTTTAAGAAAATCTCTCTTTTTCATTTAAGTAAGTCAGAATTATAAAACCAGATAGAGCCTGCATGTCTGACCTGCAGTCTCCATGCCCTGTCAGAAATACCAGCCGTGCTGTGCAACGCGTTCAAGGCCCTTGCCCGGGGTAAACCCTGTTACCCGTCTTGCTCCCTGCAATATCTCAAGAAGGTAGGCGCTGTAGTTGCTCCTCGTGGAATCAAAGCTGTTGACTTTCACGAGCCCCGAGGAGTGAATATACTCTGTATCACCAATGTACATGCCGGTGTGCGTTATTCTCGGCTTGCCATCCCTCAGCCTGCCAAAGAAAAGGAGGTCACCCGGCAGGAGTGTTTCGCATGGTTTGTCAATGCTCACCTCTTCACCATACCTGAACTGGCCCGATGCATCACGGGTCATAATCACACCGCCATAATAATATACTGTCTTCGTAAGTCCACTGCAGTCAACCCCCTTGGTTGATGTGCCTCCCCAGAGGTAGGGTGAACCGGTGAAAGTCCTGGCAAAGCGAATCAGCCTCTCCGGCTCTATGCCTGCACTCTCAGCCCACTTCCGGAAATCTTCAGACTCCTGCTTCCTTACCTCCCCCGTTCTGCCGTCAGGCAGCGCTACAGTCCAGTAATTACCTCTTGAGCCGGTCTTGACCAGTATCACTCCGAAGACAATGTCAGATATAGTCTCTCCTCTGCTGTCAGTTATTACCCCTGTGTGCCCAATGTATATCAGCCGTTCGCTGCCCTTCCACGCGGCCAGTTCCTCATCACTGAGCTCCGCCAAAGGATCATCAGTCCAGCCGATATATGAATCAGGTGTCTGTACAAGCAGCCAGCCGTCCCGTTTGTTGAGTATCCTGACCGGTGTTCCCATCAGCGCCTGCGTTGCCATCTCTGCCGCATGTGAAGGCCTGGTTCTGATATTGCATACACTGACCGATGTCAGGGCCCATGGCTTTTCAACCACTACCGGATCAGGCAATAGGGTGATGCTGTCGGCAAAAGTGACTCCCGACTCTTCAAGCATCTCAATGACAGCACTTTTAGCTTCCGGGAGATTTGTCTCTCCTTTAACCGTAAGATTACCGCCTTCAGAGACAACCAGAGTGACATCACAGATTGACTCGGCGCGCTGTGGCACCATTTCAGCTGCTATTGCCTCAAGCTTTTCCGTCAATTCTGCCGGAACCTCCTTTTTCTGGCAACCAGCAAACTGAAAAAGAACGAATAATAAGACAAAACAGGGTAAGGGTTTCATAAAAGTTGTATTACATCTTACAAGTCCAAAATTAAATATTTATAATATTCAAGTCAATAGACAATTGAAATTTATTTAATTTGTCATACAGAAATCTTATAACCGGCAGTGCCGGGATTTGTATTATCAGAATTGAAAACTGCCTGTTCAGGCCTTGTCATTCCTGCCAGGCAACCGGTATAGAACATAAAATGAACAGTGTATGAAGAGCTTAGGAAGAACAATCATCTCTGCGTCAGTGGCACTTTTAATTACATTTCTTTCCTCCTGCCGGGCAACCGGGCAGGTTGTGGAGACAGGAATAGAGGTAATGGCCAGAAACAATTTCGACCTCCTTCAGGGGAAAAGGGTGGGTTTGGTGACCAATCCCACAGGGGTTGACCGCAATCTGAGGTCAACGGTTGACATTATAAACAGTGCCCCGGGTGTAAAGCTGACAGCCCTTTACGGGCCCGAGCACGGCGTTCGCGGCGAGTTCCCTGCCGGAGAATATGTTGAATCCGAGACTGATCAAAGCACCGGTCTTCCTGTTTACAGCCTCTACGGGAAAACGCGGAAGCCTTCACCAGAGATGCTGAACAACATAGATATCCTGGTCTATGACATCCAGGATATCGGATCAAGATCATACACCTTTATCAGCACCCTCGGCCTGCTCATGGAGGCGGCTGCCGAAAAAGGAATTCCTGTCGTGGTGCTCGACCGTCCCAATCCTCTTGGCGGAATAAAGATGGAAGGAGTGGTCACCCGCCCCGGATTCTTTTCATTCGTCAGCCAGTTTGCTATTCCGTATATTCACGGGATGACCGTGGGGGAGCTCGCCATGTTCCTCAACGGCGAAGGGATGCTGGCCAACGGAATCAGGTGTGATCTTCATGTGGTGAAAATGAACGGATGGTCAAGAAAGATGATGTTCGAAGAGACAGGCCTGCATTGGATTCCCTCCTCTCCTCATGTCCCGCACCGTGATTCGCCTTTGTACTATCCGGCCACCGGCATAGCAGGAGAACTCTATGCCGTCAGTATAGGGGTTGGATACACCATTCCCTTTCAGACCTTTGCAGCAGAATGGATCAATGCTGACTCACTTGCTTCCGCACTCAGCGCACTGAAGCTTCCCGGGGTGATCTTCAGACCGGTTCATTACAAACCCTATTACAGCACTCTCCAGGGAAAGCTGGTTCACGGAGTGCAGATTCACCTGACGGACCCGGCAAAGGCTCCGCTGTCACTTTTACAGTTTTATATCATGCAGGAGGCACACCGCCTGTGGCCCGACAAGAATCTCTTTGAAATTTGTAATCCGTCAAGACATCAGATGTTCGATAAGGTTTGCGGTTCTGATGAGGTCAGAAAAGCATTCACCAGGGCATTCAGGGTGGATGACATCCTGGAGCTCTGGAACAGTGACATTCCTGCATTCAGGGCCAGGGCCTCGAAGTATTTTCTGTATAAGTGAGTCTGCCGGCATGCATTGGTCAGGCCTGTGGTTCTGCTACTGTATGTCACCATGGTCTGAGCTCTAACAACAACGACCCTGTTTCGCATACTCGCGCTTAGCTCCTCCTGTCACCACTGGCCTGAGTTCCCGTCAGTGGATATTAACAGTCTGAGATCGTGGGCAATAAGATAGTCAGGCATTATTGTCTGAGCTCCACGTCAGTGGATATTTACTCCCTCAACGCTCTTTTCAAGCTCACGGGCGTGCTGCAGGAACTCATCAACAGGCATCTCCTTGTAATAGACCATGCCATGCGTTGCCCTGATCTTGGGGCTCTCATTCTCATAGAAGAAATTCTTGCCCAGTATCAGTTGTACCTGCTTGTACTGCTCAACCCACACCTGCTGTGACAGGTGACTGAATGGCCCGTCATAGGCTGGACTCGGGAACGATGCATTCACCTGGCTGATATAGCAGTCACGGAACGACTGGTTCAGCACAGCCATTGAATTGAGTGATACGGGCACAAAGACGTTGGCCTCTGACGGACGGAACCTGAACCACACGTTACGGTAACCGATAATCCTCAGACCTGACAGATCCTTCTCACTGCTCCACTGCCGGAGTGCCTCGGCAATAGCCTGGAGCACCTTGTAGTGCGTATCAGGCCCGGAACCTTCGGGATCAAATGCAAGGCTGATGATATCTGGCTCTATCTGTCTGAGATACTCAAGAATGGGCTTCACATCGCGATGCCTGTCAGGCTGCTGGGTGAAGATATCACCGGTATAGAAGCCCAGCCTCATGTGCCTGATGTTGCGAACCAGCACCCCGTAATGTGCCCACACAAGCTCCTCCTCATACTCCCTGATCATCCCCTTGAGCAACTGTATGTCAGGCGGATTCTTCTCGCCACTGTAGCTGTTCCTTATTATCTCTATGTTTTTCCTTATCTGTTCAATCAGATCATCCTTCGATTTCAGGCGATAAATATCAACCATGGCCCTGACAATCCTGTGACAGATTCCCCTGAGCTTGCCTGCTTCATCCTTGTCAGCCACCTTGTCAAGGTAATGACTCACATCTTTGTCCCATTTGAACTTATACCCTGACTCAAAGAAGTCAGGATATCTCAGCATCTGAATCATTCCTACCGAGATGAGACGCTGTGTCTCCTCAAGCAGCTCGAGGAGCATGGTGTTGGTCACCGCATTGAAACCAGATGTGAGTACCGAAAAATGGAACTTGTTGGTTATATGCCTCAACTGCGGAATAATGGCCGGGAAAATACCCAGCATTATATCGTCATGATGTGGCCCGGTATGCAGGAAGGTGGTGTTCCGCTCAGTCATGAGCCCGGCTTCGATCTTACGTTTTGTTGACTCTATCACCTCAGTGACGGTGTTGAGGCTAAGTCCGGGGATCAATGAGCAGTATTCATCATTCTTGAGATCCTCCAGCACAAGATTATGTGCATATTTATCTATCTTCTGACAGAGCTCAAAAACCGCCCTTTCGGTTTTCTCAAAGGTCCATTCGCCTTCCCTGAAGTATTTCTCAACGGAGTCATGCAACTGAACTGCTGCACCGGCGGTGAGATAGAACCTGGCGTTTTTCATTCTCTGAAGCACAGTGGCTGGATAGAGATTGTCCGGTTCATGCTCAAGAGCGTTCCTTACAACCAGCGCCTTGGCGTCACCGGCAGCGAAGATAATAGCCACAGCATCAGGATTGAATGTAATTGTTCCCAGACCGATAGTAATCACCAGACGCGTTCTTGACACCTCTATCCCGCCAAGATCGCCTGCAGAGGCTGCCTGTGTCTCGAAGTTTGTAGCGGTGAGCCTGGTGGTGGAGTTACGGTCACTTCCCCTGGTGTTGAAGGCAATGTGACCGTCAGGGCCGATACCGCCAAGGAAGAAGCCGATACCGCCAAGGGCACGGATTTTCTTTTCAAACCCGGTGCACCAGTTGTCTATCCTGAAGATTGACTCCTGCTGCAGTTTCTCAAGAGAACCAACTGCCTCCCTGTTGCGGAGCGAAAGGTCGATGAGATTGTCAGGGAAAACCTCGGAATAATGCTTACCATCAGCCAGGACAATCTCTTCCGAGTTGATCAGCAATGCCTTTGCCGGATCAAGGTCGAAGCCCTCAATATAAAACTTTCGCACATAGTCATAGAAGCTGTTGTGCTGGCGCGGATCAATGGGGTAAAACTCGTCGATCTGTACGAAATGAAGACCTCTCAGCGACGGCTTCTCCTGCAGGTACAATCCATGGTCCTCCCTTATCTTGCGGGCTTCGGGACTATCCCAGTTGTTCAGCAGGTATTTTGTCCATTTGATGAAATATTCAGGTGTCTTGCCCGTAGGCAGGCTGATGACTCCGTTGGGGTTTTGGGCCACCCATTCAAGGAACCTGAGTGATGTCAGCAGCCCCAGATCGGGAAAATTGTCCACAACTATATACGGCATTCTTGTTGTCATCTTTGTTCTTCCTGAGCGCTCAAAGAATGTCTGCTCTACCCTGCTAAACCCTAAAGTATTCATAATCAAAGGTTTTAATGTTTAAATTCATTTTTTCAGTGCATCATAAAGTATCTCCGCCGGATGGAGGGCTTTTCTTCCTGTACCGTCCATGATATGATGGCGGCACGAGGTTCCGGGCGCTGCAATGATACTCTCCTCAGAGGCCTCCCTGACCGCGGGGAAGAGTATCATCTCACCTATCTTCATGCTGAGATCATAGTGTTCCTTCTCATAACCGAATGCTCCTGCCATTCCGCAGCACCCGTCATTTATCTCTTTCACCCTGTAGTTAACCGGAAGTGAAAGCATCCTGATTGTCGGAGCAGTGGAGGCTATAGCCTTCTGCTGACAGTGTCCGTGAAGCAGTATCTCCGCCGGCCGGTCAGTAAAGTCCGCCGCGGATATATTCCCCCGGTCAGCTTCCCTGCAGATGAACTCCTCAATCAGCATTGCATTGCCGGCAAGGCGCCGGGCATCATCAGCAAGCGCTCTTCCGGCTATCTCCGGATACTCATCGCGGAAAGCAAGCAGGGCTGAGGGCTCTATCCCAAGTAACGGCCTTTCATCGGAAACAACATCGCGGAGCATCATAATGTTCTTTACTGCAATCCTGCGTGCCGACCTGAGCAGTCCCTTCGAGAGGAACGTACGGCCGCTCTCAACGTGGCGCGGTATAATTACTCTATAGCCGAGCCGCTCGAGAAGCATGATAACCTTGATGCCAATATCACTATCATTATAGTTGGTAAACTCATCGGCAAAGAGGCATACGGTACCCTTTTGGGGTGCTGTGTTCTCCGGCCGGTTGACGTCCCTGGTTTCCGTGAGGCCTGAGAAGCCGGCTGATCTGTCACTGTCAGAAGCGCTCAGCTTCCCGTTCTTTCTCCTGTGGCGCCTCTCCCATCTCCTGAGTGTCACCGGCGAAAGCGCCGGAACAGGCCTTTTAACGGAAAAACCGATGATCCTTTTGAACAGCGGCAGGCTGGTAAGCAGGTTGGTAAGAGGTCTGACCATCATCCCGGGAACGTAAAGACGTGGCAACCAGGCTATCAGCCAGGTGCGGAACGGGACGTGGTGTATATCATAGTAGTGTTGCAGGAACTCAGCCTTTAATTTGGCCATATCGACATTTGAGGGGCACTCAGCCTTGCAGGCCTTGCATGACAGGCAGAGGTCCATCACACGATATATCTCCTCGTGGTCAAACTTGTTCTTCTTCTCTGACCTTGTCAGGAACTCCCTGAGAATGTTTGCCCTGGCGCGTGTCGACTTATCCTCATCACGGGTTGCCATAAAGGTGGGGCACATGGTGCCGCCAATCAGTGCGCTCTTCCGGCAGTCAGCCGAACCACTGCATTTTTCGGCTGCATAGAGCAGACCCTCCTCTTCGGGAAACTCAAAAACCAGGCCCGGATAACATCTCCTCTCACCTGCAGGGTAACGCAGGTTTTCGGTAATCGGAGGAGTATCGGTAATCTTGCCCGGATTGAAGAGCCCGGTCGGGTCCCATGTCTTTTTCAGCTCTTTAAGAAGTGCATAGTTATGAGGTCCGAGCATCAAAGGGATAAACTCACCACGAAGCCTGCCGTCGCCATGTTCACCGCTGAGCGAGCCGCGGTATTTCTTCACCAGGGCGGCCATATCCTCCGCCAGCCCGCGAAACGTGCGGATATCATCGGGGTCCTTGAGGTCAAGCAGCGGGCTGAGATGCAGTTCGCCTGTGGCGATGTGGGCATAGTAGGCACAGTTGAGCCCGTATTTCTCCAGTATGCCTGCAGCTTCGGCAATATAACCGGGAAAGAGATCAGGCAACACCGCAGTGTCTTCAATCACCTGCACGCTCTTTCGCCGACCCGGTATGTTGAGCAGCACTCCCAGTCCTGCCTTGCGCAGTTCCCATACCCGGGCCATCTCATCAGCTCCGGTGTAGAGCGGGAAGTGGTATCCGAACCCCGCACCGGTCATATCTTTTTCAATGGCGACGGCCGTTCTTTCAATCTCCTCAACTGTCGGCCGGGTGATCTCAATAAGCAGTATGGCTTTCGGGTCTCCCCTGACAAAGAAGCGGTTCCTGTTTTGCTCGATATTGTCCTTCGTGCAGTTGAGTATATAGTCATCTATCAGCTCCACCGCTGCCGGATTATGCTTCAGCACAATGATGTTTGCCCTGACGGCATCCTCCAGGCTGCTGAAGTGGGCACAGAGCAGGCCGGTGAGGTCATCTGTCACAGGCAACAGGTTGAGTTTCATCGAGGTGGTGAATGCCAGAGTGCCTTCAGAACCTGCAAGGAGCTTGCAGACATTGATTTTTTGGCCGTTGCCGGTGAAAGGATCGGTCTCCAGCAGGGCATCGAGAGCATAGCCGTTGTTGCGCCTTCGCAGGGCAGGATGCGGGTACTCCCTGCGTATCTCCCCGGCATTGCGTTCATCAGAGAGCATCTCATTCAGATTCCTGTAAATCTTTGTCTCAAGTAATCCGGGATCACCGTTGCATTTCTCCCTGAACTCATCGGTGGTCAGTGCACCGAAATGCACCTCAGAACCATCCGAGAGAATTGCGTCAACCTCCAGGATATGATCCCTGACACTTCCATAAATGAGTGAATGGGACCCGCACGAGTTGTTGCCAAGCATTCCTCCCATGCAGCACCTGTCAGCTGTCGATGTTTCCGGGCCGAATTGCAGCCTGTGTGGTGCCAGGTAACGGTTAAGCTCTGCAAGCACCACTCCGGGTTCAACCCTCACCCACCTCTCATCAGGGTTAAACTCGAGAATATGGTTGAGATACCTCGAAATATCCATGACAATTCCCGGGCCTACAACCTGGCCGGCGAGGGAGGTGCCTGCACCTCTCGGTATCACAGAAACACCCTTGTCACGGGCAAATGCCAGGATCTTCCTGATATCTGATACCGACGCCGGCCTGGTGACAGCCATAGGTATCTCCCTGTAGGCTGAGGCATCAGTGGCATACAGAATACGCTGAATGTCATCAGTATAAAGATCTCCTTCAAGCTCTTTCCCGAGGGTTTCAAAAATAGGATTCTGCTTCATATACTGTTGACATAATTTATTTTGAATCCTTTTTCCCAAAAGCCGGATCAATCTTCAGCAGGGAGACCGAAATAATCGGAACAATACTGCAGATCATCACCCAGATGAAGAAATGGTTGTAACCGAGCTGTTCCTGGAGCCACCCGGCAAACATCCCGGGCAGCATCATCCCGAGAGCCATGAAACCTGTGCAGATAGCATAATGAGCAGTCTTGTATTTTCCTACGGAGAAGTAGATCAGGTAAAGCATGTAAGCTGTAAACCCGAAGCCGTAACCAAACTGTTCGATAAAGACACAAATATTGATAATCAGCATGTTATCTGTCTGGGTAAAGCTCAGGTAGAGGAATGTGACCGAGGTCAGCAGCATGCTCAGGGTCATTGGCCAGAGCCATTTCTTCAAGCCTCCCACAGCGGCTACCAAACCACCGATTATGCCGCCCAGCGTCAGCCCGATTATCCCTACAGTGCCGTATACAAGACCGACCTCTCCGGTTGTCAGTCCGAGTCCTCCCTTGTCGATCGGGTCAAGCAGGAAGGGGTTGATAAGCTTAAGCAACTGAGCCTCCGCGAAACGGAATGTCAGCATGAAGAAAAGTGCGGCGCCCACCTGTGGTTTCCTGAAGAAGGAGGCAAAAGTGACTCCGAACTCCTTCAGTACATCGGAGGCCTTCAGGTTTTCATGCGGCCTGTCAGCGTCAGGTTTCGGGAGAACGATCCTGTGATAGAAACTCAGAACAAAGAATAAACCGGCAAGCACAAAGAAGGTGACTGCCCAGGCCATCGGTATGTTTCCTGACAGACCCTCATATGTTACTGAAGTATAGCTGGCAAGTTTTGAGTCAGCCTGGAACACCATGTAAGCAGGCTTGTTCCAGTTTGTTTCGTTGAAGACCAGGTGTTCGCCCTGGATAAGGGCAATACTTCTATCTCCCTTTTTCAGGGCTGTGTTGAGAACCACCTCTTTACCATGATCAGGCTTCCCGCTTATCCTGACGGGAACAACCGCCACGCTTCCAGTTACGGAGGCTGCAGTTCCCCTCTCCTCTCCGAAGTTATCCCTGATCCAGGCCCCCAGGGGATCCGAGACATTACTGCTCCACCATCCCTTCTCCTTCGCCATCTTCTCTTCAAGCTTGTAGAAGCCGTTGCTGAGATTGGATGATTTTATCGAGTCAAGCAAAAGGCCCAGGCTGTCCTTGTCAACAGTCTGAGTGCTGATCATCAGTGAATCACTATCCAGCAAGAAATACAAGTCACCTGGTTTTGCCGTATTCTCCGCCACATGCGGCATCATCAGAGTAGTTTTCGAATAGTTTGGTGAAGCCTCTATGAACAGGGTTACCGGTTCCCTGCCGGAGGAGCTCTCAAGGAACCCTGCAAGAATTACCAGAACACCCTGTCCCATGATAGTTGCAATACGGTAGAAAGTGCTTCGGATACCAACATATTTTGCCTGCTGGTTTGTATTGAGCCCCAGCATGTAGAATCCGTCAGCAGCAATATCATGGGTAGCTGACCCGAATGCCAGGAGCCAGAAGAATGCCAGTGTTATTTTGAAAAAGAACGATGCCGGTATTGTCAGGGCAATGCTGGCAAAGCCCAGGGCAATAACAAGCTGGGTGATGACTATCCACCATCGTTTTGTTTTAAGCAGGTCAACCAGCGGGCTCCACAGGGGTTTGATGACCCACGGGAGATAAAGGAGGCTGGTGTACAGGGCGATGTCGGCATTGGAGATGCCCATCCGCTTGTACATGATCACCGATATAACATTGACTGCCACATAGGGCAAGCCTTCGGCCAGATAGAGGGTCGGTATCCATGCCCATGGCGAACGTGACTTTTCTTGTGCTGCCATATAGTTCTATAACCTGTTGAATGTGTATCCTTCTGATGTATAGTAATCAATCAGCTCTTCCAGTCTGAGCCAGAGCTTGTCAGTTCGTTCCGGTACCGTGCCGGGGTGGATCAGGATTATTGCTCCGTTCAGCCCCTGCGGTGAGCTCTCCCCGAAGGAGGCCAGTCTCTGAATGAGCTGGTCCGATGAACGGTAATTAGCCATGTCAGGGGTGGTGTAGTCTGCGTTGGTCCCGGTTCCAGGAGTGAAGTTGACAAGCTTCATTCCCATATCTTCTGTCCACCGGCTGATTGCGCTGTTGTACCATTCGTACGGTGCGAGAAACCAGCGGGGAATCTCCTTCTTCAGCCCTGCCTTCCTGAGAGCTGCAATATTGCGTTTCAGATCATCATTGAACTGTTGCTTCGTAACCAGCAGGGTATCACGGTTCTCCCATGGGATATAGAGAAGGTGCCCGTCAGAATGCGGACCCACATAATGCCCTCCTGCTATCATCCTCCTGACCGCGGAAGCAAAGCTCCTGTTCCTCAGGAAATTTCCTGTAAGGAAAAATGACCCCGTGATATTTTTGTCTTCCAGCACATTGAGTATATGCTCAAGACCCTCTCCGTGCTCATCGGCAGAAAAGACCAGATGGATCTTTTTCTCCCCTGCTCCTCTCCTTATTATGGCTCCATGGGCATCATAGACGTCATCTGCTGATTCAGCCATGCCGGTTCTCCCCTCCTTCTCAAGTGCAGAAAGATAATAGCTGAGGCTGGCCGTCCCGTCAAGAGTCGGCTCGTTGGTGCTGTAATCACCAATATCATCATGATAGACGGCCCTGCCTCCCTGGAATGCCGCATAGGGATCAGGCCTGAGAAGGGTCAGCCACAAGAGGCTCTCATGAATAGCCTTACTTATGGGACCGTCAACCAGTCCACCGGTGGTTGTCTCTCCCAGGAAAACCGTCACTGCAGAATGGGGATATTGGGGGTAATCGCCGCCTGCCGGCAATCCGCATATCATTGATGTGCCCCATGGGTTGCACCCGAAGAGCCAGTCACGCAAGGCAGCCTCCATGTAGTCAAAGCGGCCATCGCCGGTTGCCTCACGGTAGAGTCTGCACTGGGTCAGTGCAGCCACGACATAATTATTCGAGCACCACACAAATGGTATCTTTACCTGGAAGAGATCATCCCTCGTTCTTGAATTGATGATTTCCAATCCTTTGCGCATGAACTCAATGTACTTTCCCGAATACTCCGTTCCTGAGAGGGCAAGGCCTGCATGGCCGAGGTTGACAAACGGATAGAACTGGTAGTGTCTGGCAGTATCCTTCTCTATCCAGGGAGTACAGGGCTCAAGCGTTCCCCAGTAGTCGGCCTGTTCAAGGTACCAGTTGTTGCCGGTCAGTTTCCATAGCTCCCATGCCGCAAGCTCCATATCATCAACATAATTGTCTTCCTCATAGAAATAGGGAGAGACGTTGCAGGCTGTCTGTGTGGCTCCGGGGTCTGTGCAGGCAAATTCAAAAGCGTCAGCCGCCCTGTCTGCCATTGTCCCTGCAAAAAGGGAGTCACTCCGGGCGAAGAGCCTGGCGCCCAGTGCAAATACCGAAGCAAACTTTCCGGCCGTGGAGGAGACCCCCTCGGTACGGTTCTTGAACGCTGCCAGCCCCTGAGGCTTGCCGGTCACGAAGTAAACCGGCCTGTAGGGACCATGGCCGTAACTGACAGTGTCATGGTTGGGCAGCCGGAAACCCCTGTGATCACGGTCATCAGCCACCTGGTTGAACATCACACCGCTGTCAGGATTCATCTTCAGAAGCCACTCCAGGCCCCATTTTACCTCGTCAAGTATGTCAGGTATACCATTGCTGCCTGCTGCTCCGGCAGCATCCCAATTGTCGGCATATATTTCCGGTGACTTCATATAGGCAAACATCATCTGGTATACCGAGTTGGCGGTAGTGGCTGTGTACCTCAGGTGATCACTGGCATCATGGTAACCGCCTCGGACATCTATCGGGGTACCCGAGAGTGTCGGGTGATCTACTATCACCCCGTCATACCTGTGACATGAGTCGGCAAGAAAGGGGTTATACCCGCAACGCTGCTGCCTGATGTAATTGAGTATGAAGTCAGCAGTTCCGTCGTATGCGTTTGACGCAAGGCGAAAGGTTTCCGACTTTGTGCGGCTATATATTATATAGTATCCTCCTGGTGTTGTCAGCCCTGAAAAGTCAAGCCTGGCGGCAGCGGCCATTCCCCAGACGGCCCCGTCACAGATCACGGCAGCGCCACGGAAAACAGGTTTGTCAGTGAGCGCATCATATACCGTGAATGATTTTTCCGCTACCGGTTCCTGTGAGATATAGACAGCCACCTTGACCGAGCCCGGAAGGTAACCCAGCTGATTGATCCTTATCCATGAATCAGCCCTGGCAATACCCGCGGCCAGTACCGCAAGCAGGAGCATGAGAACAACTCTTTTCATCTCAGTAGAGTTTTTTTATTTCTGAACCTCTGAAGTAATGAGAGAGAATCTGCCTGTAGGTGTAGCCGGTGGCTCCCATGACCGCAGCTCCTATCTGGCACAGACCCACCCCATGACCCCATCCGGCACCTCTCAGCACAAAGAGGGTATCACCATTTTCTTCAGTTTTTTCCACAATAAAGGCGGAGCTGTAAAGATGTGTTTTGGAAAGCACCTTTCTGATCTCCAGCTCCTTGCCAAAAACCATACTTTTCCGGTCACCGGTAATCCTGAGCCGTATGATACGGCCTGAGGTTCCTCTTTCAAGAGGTTCGAGCGATGTAATTCGCCCGAAGTCGATTCCTGTTCTCTCCCTTACCAGGTCACTGAGTTCATCCTGACGCCAGGTTACCTTCCACCGGAAAAAGTCATTGGTCTCCTGGTCGTAATTGTTGAGAACCTGCCGGAGAATATTCCTGTCAGTGGTATTGCAGAAGGCTTCCGGATTTCCGGTTATCCACCCGGTTGCATTTTTTTCGTCAGTGAGGTCAATGTCCGTGGTCCGGGCTCCGGCGCCGGCATCGATTACCTTCCGGAGATAAGGATGATTCACCGGTTCCCATACATTTTCGAAAAGTTCTGTTGCACCTCCGCAGCACTTTGAATAACGGGCATCGCATATAAAATCACCGTACATCAGCACCTCCCCGCCGGTTTTTCTCACAGCCTCTTCAACAGCGTTGGTCGATGCCCTTGTGATTCCCTGGTACCTCTGGCAATGATCATCAGCGCATACGTCAAAATCCCTGTGGTCTTCCCTGTCATACCACCTGGTGATTTCTTCGTCCGTGACAAAGCTGGTGCGATATTTTTCGCCGGTGTCGATCAGTTGCAGGGTCTTATCCATCTGGGCGAGCAGCCAGCTCCTGGATATTACGGCATGAGCCTTCAGAAGCTCTGATGACGAGGTGGCGCTCATCTCGGATGATATGACACTCACAAGGTACTCCTCAACGGGAAGAATATTCACTGCTGTCACCTCTCCGCCCTGTTTTATGAATTTCAGGTCACCCCTGAAGGTCTGGTCTTCATTCCTTTGCCAGTGAAAATTGACGCCTATGGTTACGGCATGAAGGGTGAAGCTGCAACTCCTGAAGTCTGACGGTGTTAAGGTGATTTCATCGCCGGCCCTAACCTGCCCGGCTTCATTCATCAGGAGCAGCCCTTCAGCATCTGCAACGGCAGTATAGACTCCCGGAAGCATCTTCTGGCTGTCGCCGGCAAAGAAATCGCCGTTAAGGGTAAATGTCAGTCCGCTGCCTGTGACAATTCCCACACTGATCTCTGGTTCTCTTTTTCCAGTCATAGTAATTCCTGCGTCAGGATTTTCAATTCATCTTCCCCCAGGCATACCTCATTGAGAATGTTTGTCACATCCTCAGCCGATATTTTGTCGAAGTCCTCACCCCTGGGGGTGATGAAGACTCCCCCCAGATCAACCGATCCCGGGCTTAGCAGTATCCTGTTGTCGCCTTCGGCGAAATAGCACTGTGGCCTGTGCACTCTCCTCGGGATAATGTGAACCGTCCACCTCTCTTCATCATGGTAAGCCAGAATGTTAAGCATCGGTTCGGGACGGTCAGGCTCCAGGAGGGCCAGCCTGTCATGGAATCTGGAGAAAGTTGCGGTCAGGGCTTCAGCACCACTGCCACGGAGAGTCAGAATGCCCCTTCCGTAACTGCTCCAGAGCAATAGATCCGTGCCATCCTTTTCATCAACCACCCTGCATAGTGAGGGATTTTCCACATCCTTCTCAATTGGCAGGAAGCCCCTGTTGCCGGCCTGAAAATGGAGATGATCCGGAGCTGATGCACCGCACTGCGGACCGTTGTAAAAGATAACATAATCAGGGAGCGCCTGCGCCAGGCTGAGCATTGTATCAAAGTTTCCGGATATCCGTTGCGGAGTGTGACACTGTGAAACGATAGTCAGATGACGACGAAAAATCGGGAAAGGATTAATCAGTATTATGTAGTCATCTCCGAAGGGAATGCCCCTCTGTTCACCGGGCCGGTTCTTCTCACAGAGGAAACATGGCCTCGCCCCGATGGACTTTGCATCGACTTTTGCCGCCGAGGAGGTGATACGGCCCGGATTGAACTGTACGGAAATATCATAGCCGGGAAAAGATAAAGTGCGTACCATCACTCCGTCAAGCCGGGAATAATTGTCACGGGCCAGGGCCCATTCCCTGAGCTGCCCCTCAAACAGATCCCTTACCTTCTGCGAATAATCAGTCATTCATATCCTGTTTTCAACTGCCGGCCAGCATCTTTTTCCGTGCCAGCAACTCAATTGTCCGTATCCTGTCCTTGTAAAGATTATGGGCATTTGCCTTTGCCACATCAAGCACCGCATCGGAGTTCTCTTCCCACCTGCGGCACAGATAGAGCGGTTCATAAATGCGCCCTATCCGGTAATGGCGGCTGATGGCGAGGCCCACTGCATAATCTTCCCCGTAGCTTACGTTGGGAATCCTGATTTTTCTTAGAACGGGCGTATAAAAGGCCCTCGGTGCACCGAGGCCGTTTATCCTCAGTGCATTGTTACGGCCGTTATCAGGAGTCCACTCCCTGTGGTCTATCAGACCCGGCGGAATCTCATCCAGATTAAAATTGACCATTCTGTACGATCCCACAACCATTGCACACTGCTGCTCATGGAAGGCGTCCACAATACGGGTGACCACGCTGTCATCAATGTACAGATCATCGCTGTCAAGCTGAATTGCAAACCTGCCGCAGCGGTCGCTGAAAACCGCCTCGTTCCAGCATCCCCCGATACCAAGGTCCTTCCTGCCGGGAATGATGTGCACCAGACGGCTGTCACCGGCAAATGACCTGATGATCTCAGTGGTGCCGTCAGTGGAATAGTTGTCAACCACTATGAGATTGAAGCGGTACTTTGTCTTCTGGCCAAGCACTGACCTGATGGCATCTGCAATGGTTTTTACCCTGTTCCTGACGGGAATAACCACTGATGCATCATACTCAAAATCATCATCAAAGCTGACATCACGGAACCGGGGAGGCAGCCATCCGCCAATGCACCTGAGATGATCAGTGCAGGCTTTCTCCATCTCCACCTGTACAGCCCTGTTGCGGGGGTCAACATAATCAAACTGCTTCTCTCCCGTCTTACGGGTGTCTGTCTCAACCTCCGTATAAAGGAGTTCCGGAATATGAATCAGGGGATATTTCTGTGATATTTTCAGTCTCAGGTCGTAAAGACCGGCAAAAGCATACTCCCTGTCCATGCGGGCGCAGGCATCCCTGAACGCCTTCCCGCTGTACAGTATCACTGACCCGAAGTTGAAATCGTCACGAAGCGCCCCCTCCTGGTAATCAATTACCGGATGAGGAGCTATTGCATCACCTTTCTTCTCATAATAATCAGAATAGACCATTCCTGCACCGGTGTCACCGCATACCTGCTTCATCCTTGCCAGTGCATGGTTTCCCATGTCAAGGGGGAATCCCTTGCTGTAAGTGAGCACATAGTCACTCTCAACAGCAGCTGCCGCCATCTTCCTGAGGGCATCTGTCGCGGCGAATCCTTCCGAAGTGATCAGCCCGGCCTCTGACCCGTCAGGGAGTCCCCTGCTCCCCGGAGGAAGTACGACAAACACTCTGCTGACAAGTCCTGAAGATCTCAGTGAAGCGATTGAAGCTGTCACTGATCCGGTATCGGAAAAGGGCAGGAAACAAATTAAGGATTTATCCATGGTATATCTCTTATTTCAATAAAAAGTCAAGTATCTGTTTCATAAGCTCATCACGCTCCTTCCGGCTGATGATGGTCTCAAAGGGGAATCCCATGACGAAGCTCCTTACATCACCCGTGTACATTACAGCTGCAGAAGTGTTGTTCTCGAGGTACCTGAATGCTGTTACCGACTGCCTGCCGGCAGGTTCAATTGCATCAGGCGATTCGGCAGCATAAATCTTATCGGTAATGCCGGTATTGAATTCAAACCGGCCGGTGAATGCAGGTGCTGCCTTATCGGTGGCAGCAACGCTGCCTGTCCTTACCGCATGACCGGTCCGGGGCATGAAATGCAGGGTTTTCTTCACCAGCGATGCAACTGAAGTGTCATTGGTCATTACCAGGTCAGTGCCGGGATATGAACCTGACATGAATACGGGGAGTGATGCTTTCTGCATCCTCTCGAGGGTCCGGAGGAATTCAGGGGTGTAGATCCGGAAATCTTTCCTGTCAGGCCAGTATGCCGACGTGGTTGTCTTTTCCTCCCCGAAGAGGAGATCAACCACACACCATCGGGAGAGATCAAAATCATTACCCGTGAAGACCTCATCACTGACGGAGAAGAATGATTTCCCGGCAGCTATCACTGACTCACCGTGAACACGGGTGAAATCAAAGGTGTTTCCCGGTATAATCCTTCCCTCATCATTTGAGTATGAAGCGCCCCAGCCGGCATTGTCATCATCGGTCCATGGCGAGGTCCGCTCAAAATCATACTGGTCGCCCGTGCTGATGAAATTGTACCGGTCAGCCACACCACGATCATCCCACCATGCCACCCCGGCCATGCCGTCACGGTCAAACCATGCGGGGCCGGAAACGCGATCAAATCCATTTACTATCAGAACAATATCATCAGAGGCAGGATTGACTGCAACAGACAACTCCTCTGACGGGAAGCTTTCGCCTCCGTCATTTACTGCTGTTACCCTGAAGCTGTACACGGTGTTGTAATCAGGCAGCTCAGTGACAAAGGTAGTTCCGGAAACCGGGGTGCCGTTGTCAAATCCGTCATCACCACTGCGCATGTAGACCCTGTATGATACCGGGTCTGCTGTTGACTCCAGCGGATCGGTTACCGGCTGCCACCGGATGCTGACCCGCCTGCCCTCAACCGGCTCAATTGCCAGATGAGAAACAGGCAGTGGCTGAACGACATACTCCCTCCCGCCGGCATCAGCAAGGTACCTGAGAATGCCCTTGTAGATTGCCCGGCTTACATGAAAGCGGAACCCGGGATCAAAGCCGTAACGTTGATCAGCCATGTTCTGGTGCGACAAAAGCTCAAGAAGCATGGCAGGCACATCAGGCTTCCTGGCCTCATAATATGACCTGTCCCACATGGCACGGCGGGTCCAGTCAGGATTGAAAAGCGCCCTGATGTCTTCAACGATCTGGGTCTGAACAATATCAGTAAAATCTCTGCTGGCCAGCCTGCTGGTACCGTCAGGGAACAGGCCTCCATTGGTTATTGTTGAGTATATTCCCAGGGTTCCTATTATCGAATCATCCGGAGTAACACCCGCATCAGTATGAAAGGCAAACGAAAGGTCAACAGGTATGCCCAGGCCTCCCGAAACGGTTGTATCAGGCCTGCGGAGCAGGTAATTGACCCACTCGGCCCTTGACATGTAATCATCATTATAATCGTTCCTTCCCTTGTTGGGGGTGTAAACCAGCGAATCAGGCATACCTGCATACTGGAGCCAGTACCTTGCTCCCTCGAGGAACCTGGGTTTGCCACTCAGTTTCCAGCTGTACTCACGGGGAGCCGATGGCAGTGAGTCTGCCGTTGCCTGCTGACTGCCGGCATTGAGTGACCACTGGTTCGATATCATTGATTCTGCCGGCCTGCGGGCAACATTCCCCATGCCGCCGCCAAAACGAACTGCATCCAGCAGCGCTGCTGAGCCATCCATCCCCGAAATGGTCACCGAGCCTTTCAGGGGATCAGCACCTGTACCGAAGTGGAATGTTCCGAGCCATAGCCACGTGCCCCCACCTATCGACTGGTCAACAATGAATTCACTGACACCTCCGGTATGAGTGACCCTGACCGTTGCCTTTCCCTTATAGTCAGGCACCCGTGGATATGAGACTGACACGCCGTACCATCCACGTTCAGGGATTTCAGGAACATAGAGTGCCGAGCCGCTGCTGATTTTCAGTGAAGTTCCCGCCATGAACGGATTATCACCATTAAAGAGGGTATCCTTCAGAAGAAACCCCCTTCCTGCATTTTCAGGTTCTCCCGGAATTTGTAATACAAACCCGGAAGCCCCTGTGGAAATATCATTGTCTACTATAACCTCATTCACCTGAATATCCCTTTCACGCGGCAGAAGCACAACCGCACCCGCATTTTCCAGCATGGGAGTCAGGTAAGGCAGCACATAGGCCATAACCGACAGATCTTCAACACTGCCGAACAGCTTTGCCCTTTGCCACTCCCACCTGTCAAGGGGCATATCAAAATAATACCCGTGGCTGTGCCACAGAGCTATGTGCTTTCCCCCCAGACCCTTTTCCGGCGAGACGGCATTCACCCTCCGGATAAGCACCGGAGGATCTTCTGCACCAGGTATAATCCTGTTGTCATCCACCGGCATGGTGTTCCTGAAGTAATTAGGGACCAGGCTCTCCAGGCTAAAGCCGTTCGAAATCATATTGATCCTGTAACCGGTGAATTTTCTCCCAAGTGCAGACCTTACAGAGTTTTCAAGGCTGGTGACGGTCTCTTCCCTGACCGGGATGTAGGAGGCTGCCACGGGGAACCAGATATTGATTTCCCTATTCTCTTCATCAACCTTCAATGAATCAATGATAAATTGTTTCGGTATGGCTCCTTCGAAAAGAGGGCTGACCCATTTTTCCATCTTCGAAACGGCAACTCTTTCGGCCCGGCTGGCTTTCTGCCCGGCAGATTGCTGACCCGGAATTAGAATCATCATGATAAAAGTCAGGAAATGAAGGAGATATGCTATTCGCATTTTCGAATATATTTTGCTGAATATACTAATAATGATTCAAAAGTAGAAAGTTTTTTAAAATATGTCATACATCTGACAAAAACTGATAATTCAATATAAATAATTACATTTGTTATTTCTTTCGGTTACGGAACGGACAAAAAAACGTAACTTGTTCCTGTAATCCGCTGAGCAAAAATATTAAAGCCTATTTCCTACACAGATGATACTGATAGCAGACAGTGGCTCTACAAAGACTGAATGGAGAGAGGTGAGCGATGGAGTTGCAGGGAAGTCATACATCTCTACCGGAATCAATCCGTTTTTTGTGACGGGTGAAGAGATGATCCGTCTTTTTGGCAAAGAGTTGCCGGAATTGAAGGGAGCGGGTGTCAGCCGGATATTCTTTTATGGTACCGGGGTAAGCAATGCTTCCAAGGCTGATATTGTCAGGGGAGCACTCTCTTCATTTTTCGGCACCGATAAGCTGTTTATCGGCAGTGACCTGCTCGGAGCAGCCAGGTCACTGTGTCAGAATGAACCCGGGATAGCATGTATTATCGGCACAGGCTCCAACTCCTGTTATTATAATGGTAATGAGATTGTTGCCAATGTATCGCCACTGGGTTATATTCTTGGTGATGAGGGAGGAGGAGCTGTCATAGGAAGGAAACTGGTGGCGGGGGTGCTCAAGAAGCAGCTTCCGGGCATAGTGATCGAGAACTTTTTCAGGGCTTATCCCTACACTCCGGCTGAGATTCTTGACAACGTCTACAACATGCCTTTCCCGAACAGGTTCCTGGGACAGTTTACCAGGTTCATCGCTGACAATATCCATGTACCGGAGCTCCAGGCCATTATCACATCAAGCTTCGATGAGTTCATTGTCCGCAATGTGCTTTCATATCCTGAGGCACGCAGGTACCCGGTTCATTTCACGGGAAGTATAGCTTATCATTTCAGATCGTTCCTGGAGGATTTGCTGGTAAAGCACAGGCTACAGCCGGGGTTGTTCACACTTACTCCCATGGAAAACCTGGTGAAGTACCATATTCAGAATTCAGATTTATTAACAATATGATCAGACAGGCTGAGAAAAAACAGGACCTGAGCATTACGGAGTTGCCGTCAAATTTTGAGGATCTTGACAAGATGACGGTCAATGAACTGCTTACCAATATCAACCACGAGGATGCAAAGGTTCATGTAGCGGTAAGGAAAGCCATTCCTGACATAGAGAGACTGATTAACCAGATACTTGTCAGGATGCAGAAGGGAGGCCGCCTCTTTTATCTTGGTGCAGGCACCAGCGGAAGACTGGGTGTGCTTGACGCCTCTGAAATACCCCCTACATTCGGTGTTCCCGATACGGTGGTGATCGGTCTCATCGCCGGGGGCGAAACTGCACTTCGCAAGGCAGTGGAGTCAGCTGAAGATGACTACACAAAATCATGGAACGAGCTTGAAATATTCAATATCAACACTAAGGACTCCGTCATAGGCATCGCTGCCTCGGGGACCACCCCCTACGTGATAGGCGGCCTGCAGAAGGCAAGAGAGAATGGAATCCTGACGGGATGCATCACATGTAACCCCAGGGGGCCCATAGTGGATGTGGCCGAATACCCCATAGTGGTAGTGGTGGGTCCTGAGTTCGTTACCGGAAGCACCCGGCTGAAGGCCGGAACAGCGCAGAAAATGGTGCTGAACATGATCACAACCACCCTTATGATTAAGCTTGGAAGGGTCAAGGGAAACAAGATGGTCAACATGCAACTGACCAACAAGAAACTGATTGAAAGGGGAACGAGGATGATAGTGGAGGAGCTTAATATTCAAAGGGAAGCAGCACGCATACTCCTTATGGAGCATGGATCGGTAAAAAAAGCCCTGGAGTTTTACAGGGATAAATATAAGTAAAATGACTAATGATGTCTTCAGTAAAATCGGTTCGGGACTGACACTCAGTCAGAAGATTGAGAGGCGGATCGAAGAAGCAATACGACAGAAGAAGCTGCTGCCCGGCACCAGGCTGCCGACCGAAAAAGAGCTCTGCACTCAGTTTGCCGTCAGCCGGACAGCCCTGAGGGAAGCCCTCAGGCGTCTCAGTGCACGCGGACTCATCGACATCCGTAAGGGAAGCGGAATGTATATCTCTGAGCTCAAAATCGAGGATGCCATCAATTCACTACATCTGTTCTATGACCTCAGGTTCAACTCTGACCTCATCCTGCAGATAATTGAGGTTCGCAGGCTCTTCGAGCCGGAAGTGGCCAGGCTGGCGGCACGCAACCGTACGGATGAGGACATCCGCACCCTGCAGAAAAACCAGCATGAACTGAGGAAATGCAATCCTGACAACACACAGCTTGAAGTTGACCTGATCAACCGGTTCCACATGAACCTGTCAAAAGCCACAGGCAACCCGATAGTGATCATAAGCCTGGAACCAGTATATTCCCTCCTGCCCCGGATGAGGAACCTCATCTACGGCAACATCGAGGGTGAGAAGGAGTATACCCTGAAATACCAGAGTGAACTGCTGGAGGCGCTGAAGGAGAAAGACTCCCAGAAGGCTTATGAGGCTTCAGTAGCTCTGCTGGAACGGAACATGGAGATCTACAAAAAGTACTTTAAAACCAACTGATACACCTCTCAATAATCTGCATACCGCGCAGGATAACATTTGCAGCAGTAATTGGCTTGTTGACCTGCCTTACGGTTGCCGCCCAGGAACCCGACAGCCTTTTTGTAGGTATTCATCAGGCCGAGAGTCAATACTATTCCAGGGTTTTTGACACTGCCACTCTCCGCGCAGTTGCCTCTCCTGTGACACCGGCGACACTCAAGAGCAGGAAAAACGGGGAGCCCGCATTCATGGTTTATGGCTGGCACCCATACTGGGCAGGCAATACCGCATACCTTGACTATGACTATTCAGTACTGACCCATATTGCCTGGTTCAGTTACGAGGTAGACACTGCAACCGGATTGTATACAACGCTGAGAGGGTGGGATATCACCCCGGTGATAGATCATGCACACCAGCAGGGTGTCAGGGTGATGCTCACAGTTACCAACTTCGGCTCTGCCAGGAACACTGCCCTGCTCACTGATACCGTGAAACAGTGGAACCTTATAAATGAGCTGGTATACCAGCTGAAGAAGCGCAACGGCGATGGCGTGAATTTTGATTTTGAAACCGTACCTGCTTCCATGAAGTCCAATATGGCAAGCTTTTGCAGGAGGGCTGTCAGAGGCATCAAGGCTGAACTGCCAAATGCCGAGATATCTCTGGCAACACCCGCGGTAAACTGGTCTGACGCATGGGACCTTAAAGCGCTCGCGGAGATCTGTGACTACCTGATCATGATGGGCTACAACTATTACTGGAGCGGTTCCTCCACTGCAGGCCCCGTGGCTCCGCTGAGAGGAGAAAACTACAACATCACCAGGAGCATACAGGAAGACTACCTGGATGCCGGGGTCCCTGCCTCAAAACTACTGCTGGGAATGCCATGGTACGGCTATGACTGGCCAGTAACCGGCAGCTCCAGAAAGGCCGGAACCACCGGGAGTGGCTCATCACGGACATATATTGCCACCATACCAATGGTTAACGCTTACGGAAAAAAATTTGACAACGATACAGATGTGCCGTGGATGAGTTACCAGAAGGACGCGCAGTGGAGACAGATGTGGTTCGAAGACAGTCTCAGCCTGCTCCTGAAGACAGACTTCGCAAAAAAAAGGGACCTGGCCGGAGTGGGAATATGGGCGCTGAGCTACGAGGCAGGAAGACCTGAGTTGTGGAACGGCATGAAGGCAGTGATTGAAGGAACAGTCTCTTCTGATGGCAGCCCGGCAATGCCGGGAACAGGAGGCAGCGGGATACTGAACATAATCCCGAATCCGGTAAAGGATAAAGCGCTGGTCAGTTGTTATATCTCCCGGCCATGCACCATTACCATCACAATTTATGACCAGGACGGAAGAGTTGTGGAAGTGACGGAAAAGGCTTCCCTCCCGCCGGGCATAATGACATCAGAAATTGATGCAGGAAAACTGGCACCCGGTATATATTTCTGTGTGCTTAACACCGGCGAAGGCAGGTCTGTACGAAAATTTGCAGTTGCCGGAAACTAAATAATATAACAAAATGAAAAAAACAGTGCTTGCCATTATCATGGCTATCACTCTGCAGTCAATGAACGGACAGATGCAACAGGCAATTGAAAGAATTGCAGGAGAATACGGCCTGATGGGACTAACTGTGGTTACTGTGAATGACGGCATGATCGCGGGTGAGTGGTACACAGGCCTGAGGGACTATGACCGCAACCTCCCGGTGGACGAAAATACCAAATTCCGGATCGCCTCCATCTCCAAGTTCGTGATGACAACGGCTATGATGAAACTTTGCGATCAGAAAAGGCTGGACCTTGACGCTGATGCAAGTGACTACCTTGGATTCAGGTTAAGGAATCCCAGCCATCCTGAAAAGACCGTGACTGTGAGGATGCTGTTGCTCCATACCGGATCACTGAATGAGGGGACCGGGTATGATCCGTTCCTGATGGCAACCTACAACAATGTAGGAAATCCACCCTCATTCAGTGAGCTGTTTGTACCAGGAGGAAAGTATTATACTGAAGACATGTGGAGAAAGGAAGCGCCCGGGGAATATTACACATACTGCAACGCGAACTTCGGGCTGGCCGGCACAATCATAGAGAGGATAACAGGGCAGCGTTTTGAGGAGTATATCCAGCAGACTCTCTTTATTCCGCTGGGCATCAACGGATCATATATCGCCGAAGGGGTTACTGACATCAACAACCTTGCGGTAATTTATGGCAGGAAAGAGGGCAAATGGACCCCGGGCACTGATGACTACAAAGGGATGATGTCGTCACCGCGCGATTTTTCGGGTTATGTCACGGGAACCAACGGTGCGGTCTTTTCGCCACAGGGCGGCCTGAGGATCTCTGCCGCAGAGCTGGCACGTATTATGATACTGCACATGAATAAAGGAAAATATGACGGCAGGCGTATCATTTCCGGGAAGAGTATCAGGCTGATGCACAGTGCACAATTCATATCCACACCCGCCAACAGTGACAATGAAGGGGTACGGGCAGGCAATCGCGGACTGAGTGTTCAGATACTGCCTGAATCAGCATCCGGCACCATCCTCCCTGAAGGTTCTCACTTCCTCGGACACTCGGGGTCAGCTTACGGTCTGGTCTCAGCCTTTTTCTTCGATCCGAAAGAAAAGTGCGGATTCATCTTTATCACCAACGGCATTGCCGGGGAGCGGGAAGCAGGACCATCGGGCTCGTTTTACAGCTTCGAGGAAGACCTGATCAGGGCGCTTCGCGACAACGGATTCCTGACATGTAAAAAATAATTGCAATGAATGCTGAACTTATCACTGCTGTTGCAATAGGCATCGGACTGGCGGCCAGCGCCGGCTTCAGGGTGTTCGTGCCGATGCTGGTTGCTGCCATCGCAGCCAGAACCGGCATACTGCCACTGAACGAAAGTTTTCAGTGGCTGGCATCATGGCCTTCGATTATCATTCTTGGAACAGCAACGGTGGTTGAGATACTGGCCTACTACATACCTGTGGTTGACAATCTTCTTGATACTCTCTCCACGCCTCTGGCGATAGGAGCCGGGACCCTCCTGCTCACCTCGGTGCTTCCTATTGACAGCGAGCTGATGAAGTGGATCACCGGCGCTGCCGTGGGTGGTGGCAGCGCTGCCGTGGTACAGAGTGGCAGTGCCCTGACAAGGCTCACCTCAACAAAACTGACGGCCGGCCTTGGCAACCCGGTAGTGGCAACGGCAGAGAACGTGGCTGCCACAGGAACCTCAATCCTTGCTCTGGTAATACCCTTTTTTATCCTGACCCTCTTTCTGCTGCTCACAATACTGATCTTCACCGTAGTCAGAAGGAGGCTGCGCAGGTCACACAATAAAAATTTAAGCGCCTGAAGATATTATATGACACAAGGATGCCACAGTGCTCCTCCGGTTTGGTTGTTTTATTATCTTTGGCAACAACTACAGTAGCGGCGCCTCAGCCGTTACTTCGCTATTCATAAGCATTCTATGAACTCTGGTATTGTAATTTTCTTCAGAACTTCCTCCGGGAATATTATTGCTGTCAGGGCAGAAGGAGAACTCACCCGTGATGACACGGCAAAGCTCACATGGCTGTTCGGTAATGCCAGCCGCCTGGAAGCGGAGACCGTCAGTGGCACATTCATCGGACCCCGGCGCGAGATGATAACCCCCTGGAGCACTAACGCCGTGGAGATAACACAGAACATGGCAGTGTCAGGCATCTCAAGAATCGAGGAGTACATTCCCGCCACGGATGAAAATCCGGATCACGATCCCATGCTTCAGAGGGTTTATCACGGACTTGACCAGGATATCTTTACCCTGCACCACGAGCCGGAACCGGTACGGGAGATTGATGACATAGCTGCCTACAATGAACAGGAAGGTCTTGCGCTGAGTGCTGAGGAGATCGAATACCTTAATAACCTGAGCCGCAACCTGGGAAGAAAACTTACAGACAGTGAAGTATTCGGGTTCTCTCAGGTCAACTCCGAGCACTGCCGGCACAAGATCTTCAACGGCACATTCATCATAGACGGCGAAGAGCGCAAATCGTCACTCTTTGACCTGATCAAGCGTACCACCAGGGAGAACCGGAATCACGTCGTTTCGGCATATAAAGACAACTGCGCCTTTCTTGACGGGCCTGTCATCGAACAGTTCGCCCCGGCAACCCAGGACAAACCTGATTATTTCCGGGTAAAATACATTCAGTCGGTGCTCACCATCAAGGCTGAAACCCATAATTTCCCCACTACCGTTGAGCCCGTTAACGGGGCCTCCACCGGTACCGGCGGAGAGATACGTGACCGTATCGCGGGCGGCAAGGGCTCACTCCCCATTGCCGGCACAGCAGTCTATATGACATCCTATCCCAGACCAGACGGACCGCGCGAGTGGGAAAAATACTGTGAACCGCGCAAATGGCTTTACCAGACACCTGAAGAGATACTGATCAAGGCTTCCAATGGCGCCAGCGACTTCGGGAACAAGTTCGGTCAGCCGCTTATCTGCGGCTCGGTGCTGACCTTCGAACACTTCACTGACATGAAGCGCTACGGCTTTGACAAGGTGATAATGCTTGCGGGCGGAATCGGCCTCGGGAAAAAATCCGACAGCACCAAGGATACACCTGAAAAGGGTGACCTGATCGTGCTCCTCGGCGGCGACAATTACAGGATCGGAATGGGCGGAGGGGCTGTCTCTTCTGTTGATACCGGAGCCTATGACAGCGCCATAGAGCTCAATGCAGTACAGCGTGCCAATCCCGAGATGCAGAAGAGGGTTTACAATACCCTCAGGGCCATGGCCGAAAGTGACCATAACCCTGTGATATCACTCCATGACCACGGCGCGGGTGGCCATCTCAATTGTCTTTCCGAACTGGTAGAAGCAAGCGGTGGAACCATTGACATCAGCAAATTGCCGGTGGGTGATCCTACCATGTCAGCCAGAGAGATCATTGGCAACGAATCACAGGAACGGATGGGCCTTGTAATACGAAGCAGCGATATAGACCAGCTGACTTCAGTGGCCCGCCGCGAACGGGCTCCAATATATGTCATCGGGGAGGTGACAGGTGATCGCCAGTTCACCTTCCTTAATCCGTCCGGTGGCAACAGACCCATTGACCTGCAGCTCTCCGACTTCTTCGGAAAGCCTCCGCGGACGGTCATGAATGACACCACCCTGAAGAGCCTGCAGGAAGATCTCACCTATGAACCTTCTGACCCGGCAAGATACCTTGATGCAGTGCTGCAGCTTGAGGAAGTGGCATGCAAGGAGTGGCTGACAAGCAAGGTTGACCGTTCCGTGACCGGTCTGATTGCTGTGCAGCAGTGCGCCGGCGAACTGCAACTGCCCCTCAATGATCTTGGGGCCATAGCGCTTGATTACCGGGGCATGAACGGCATGGCTACCTCGCTCGGTCATGCTCCTGCAGCCGGCCTCATCAGCGCCGCTGCCGGATCAGTGCTCTCGATAGCCGAAGCACTTACCAATATCGTCTGGGCTCCAATGCCTGACGGACTGAAGAGTGTATCCCTGTCGGCCAACTGGATGTGGCCATGCAAAAACCCGGGAGAGGATGCAAGACTATACGAGGCAGTACAGGCGGCCAGCGACTTCGCGGTAGCGCTTGGAATAAATATCCCCACCGGCAAGGACAGCCTCTCAATGACCCAGAAATACCCTGACGGACCGGTCTACAGTCCCGGCACCGTCATCATCACCGCTGTAGCGGGAGTAGAAGATATAAAGCGCATCGTTGGTCCGGTGATAAAAAATGATGTGACATATTCACTCTTCTGGATTGACATGAGCGGCATGAGGCACGAGCCTGGAGGTTCGGCGTTCAGCCAGACCATCGGCAGTCTGGGAGCCATGGCACCCGGAGTGGCAGACGCGGGATACTTCGCAGCCACATTCGAGACACTGCAAATGATGATTAAAGATGACAGGATCATTGCTGGTCATGATATCTCTGCAGGGGGAATGATTGTCACCCTCCTGGAGATGTGTTTTGCAAACCGTGAGGGGGGAATGGCGCTGAACCTGACCGGGATCGGAGAGAGTGACAGCGTCAGGCTGCTCTACAGCCAGAACCCCGGTGTTATCATACAGGTCAGGGATAAGGGTGCGACAGAGGAGTTCCTCAGTGAAAGAGGTGTGCGTTTCGCCTCCATCGGACATCCTGTGAGAGAAAGAAAACTGTCAATAGTCAACGGCAACAACCATTTTGAGTTTGACATTGACCATTGCCGCTCGCTATGGTTCAGGAGCTCATACCTTCTTGATCGCCGGCAGTGTAAACCGTCATATGCCAGGGAGCGGTTTGACAACCTGGGAGACAATGCAATTCACTATGACCTGAAGAACTTTAAAGGCAACTTCCGGTCACTTGACATCACCCCTGACAGGAAGGCAACCACAGGAGTCAGGGCTGCAATCATCCGGGAGAAAGGGGTGAACGGTGACCGCGAGATGGCTTATGCTCTCTGGCTGGCAGGATTTGATGTCAGGGACGTGCATATGACCGACCTCATCACAGGACGTGAGACACTGCACGATCTCAACATGATTGTCTTTGCCGGCGGCTTCTCAAACTCCGATGTTTTCGGTTCAGCCAAAGGGTGGGCCGGGGCGTTCAGGTACAACGAGAAAGCCCGGATAGCGCTTGAGAATTTCTACAGGAGAGAAGATACACTCTCACTGGGCGTCTGCAACGGATGCCAGTTGATGGCAGAACTCGGGCTGATTGTGCCGGAACACAAAGAGAAGCCGCAGCTGGAACGCAATGCTTCCCATAAATTCGAATCACACTTCCTGGGTGTGAAGATTACAGACGGCAAATCCGTTATGCTGGCCGGCCTCGAGGGAATGGAACTGGGGGTATGGGTGGCCAATGGTGAAGGCCGCTTTACCTTCCCGCTGCCTGAGGAGAATTATAACGTCGTGTTGAAATACAGCCGGAGCCACTATCCGGCAAATCCCAATGGGTCAATGTACGATGTGGCAGGTATCTGCTCTGCTGACGGCAGGCACCTGGCAATGATGCCCCATCCCGAGAGGGCATTCATGCCATGGCAGTGTGCATATTACCCCGCTGACAGGCGCAATGATGACATGACGCCATGGATGAAGGCATTCGTCAATGCCCGCAAATGGGCCGAGGGAAAGAAAAAGTGAAGGTGGCAGCGCCACCGGCGCCGGAACAACGGTCAGTTGACCTTGGGCTTCAGTATCACTGAATTGATAAGGGTATGCTTGTCGATACTGACCTGTGAAAGATCAGTAGAATGAGCCTCTACCTTGTCACTGATAACCTGAACATGGTATTCACCGGGTTTTGAAAAAAACACAGACCCCATATGTGAGTCAGCCCTGTACCAGGGTTCGGTAACACTCTTGTCTTCATGAACTATCCGGTCACTGAGCGGCCTTTTTTCAAGCTTGGTCTCACCGGCTGTAATAATTACATTTTCTGAGAAATGAAGTTTGGTGGTGTCAACTGTCAGGCTTGAAAGCCAGACATCCCAGCGGCCGGGTTTCTCAACCTCTAAAAGCCACTCGGCAGTATTGTACTGCGGATTGTTATCAACCTCTATGAGTTCTGCCTCACCTATACTCAGAACAACAGCCTCCCCTTCCACGCCGGTTCCTTTTCTGTTCTTTCCTTCCTTGCTATTGAGGCTGGTGTCATTCCCGCATGAGGTAAGACCGGCAAATACCACGACAACCAACACGACTGCAATAAAAAAAATTCTCTTCATTCTACTATTAAAAAATTGTCAATTAGTAACCAGCAAAAACTATTCCAGAGTTATCCGGAAAAATTATCGTGCAAAGTAAATTGAAATAACCGAAATACGAAGCATCAATAATTCAATTATTTGCAAATTCCTGTTTTTTTCAACTATTGCTGATTGCCCCGGAGTATCTTTTTGCAGTTCTCCTTTTTGCGATCTCCCTTTTTGGTGCCGGGATGGCAGCCGCCACCAGCTCGGCAATATCGCTTATTTTAGTTTTAGTGACCTGAACGAAGGTTTTCTTGCACAGCGGACAGGCAGTAATCAGTTCATCAGGTGAACAGAGGGTTAGCGTGCGGACAGCATCGGCTGCTATCATAGCCCTCTTCCCTGATGACAGGGTGAGATTGCCCAGGCTGCCGCCACAACAGAGCGACATGTTCGCCTCCTGCGCTGATGACTGCAGCTCTGCCACATAACTGATAACCGCCCTGGGCTCTTCGTAAATGCCTGATCCGCGTCCCAGCTCGCACGGGTCATGGTATGCCACCTTCTTGTGAAGGTAACCGAGACGGAGTGAGCCCTCTTCTATGAGCAGGTTGATAAACTCCGAATGATGCATCACCCGGGCTTCAAGATAGTAACTCTCCCTGAAAACCTTGTAGCAGATGGGGCATGACGTAACCAGTATCTGCGCTCCGGACTTCCAGATAATGTCTGAGTTATGGTTTATCAGCTCCCGTGCTTCCCTGTCCCTTCCGGCAAGCATCAGCGGCCTTCCGCAGCAGACCCCTCCGTTTTCATCCATGAACCGGTATATGACCCCGGCACTATCCATGATCTTCTTCATGGCAGCAATCACTGCGGGGGTCAGGTGGGTCATACATCCGGCAAAAAAGAGTACGTCAGCCTTCTCAGGCTCCTCCCTGACAAGATATGAGTATGATTGTGTCGGTCTCTTCTCAATGGTGCTTCTCCTGCGCATCAGCGAATATTTCTCCTTCAGCTTCAGAGTCCTGTCACTCCTCTCTCCCTGCCTCCGCTCAATGAGCCTCATGGGACCAAGTTCGATGCCCACAGGGCATACCTCCTCACACCTTCCGCACATAAGGCAGTTGGCTGTGATGGCCGCGATGTCACGGTCATTCCTCAGACCCTTGATAAAGTAAGCCGACTGTATATCATGTATCCCGGCAGCATAGCTCATCTGGCATGTGCTGATGCATATACCGCATGATGAGCAGGCGTGTGTCTGCACCTCGGTGTACGATGAATGCCTGTCACCTGTGGTGATACCGGAGTTTCGCATGAAGATCAGGAAAAGCTCCACCGGTATGTGAAAATACCTGGAAATTGGCAGCAGGAAGAAGAATACTCCGAGAGAGAGGGAATAGAGCCACCAGAACCAGGGCGCAATATCTGCCACAGGAAGGAATGATGCAAGGGCATTGCCCAGGTTTCCGGTAAGGAAGCTGCCGCTGCCGTGCGCCCCGCAGGTGAAACTCTCTGCCAGCAGCCTCGAGGGGAAAATCAGCCAGAGACTAATGAGAGCTATACGATCAGTCCAGGTATGCTTCGTTGTCTTCTTCATCCCCATCAGGCGGGGAGTGAACCTCTTGATAATAGCCAGCAGCAGTCCTGAAAGAATGAATGCCAGCAGCAAATCCATCCAGATACTATATATTCTTGCGAATCCCTCAGCCCCGTGTTCAGGGTTAAACCAGCGAAAGAAAATGGCGTGCGAGGGCGGGTTGAGATGCTTCTCCCCGAAGAAGTCAGCCTCGAAGGTGCCAAAGACTATCAGGAGGAACCAGCCGAAGGCAAGGCTCATATGCATATACCCCAGCACCGGATTTTTTCTGAAGATCTTGCGGTGCAAAAGACTCTCCATGAATATCTCCCTCAGGCTGTCCATGAACGGCCTCCCGAAGAAACCCCGCTGCAGACGCAGTTTGTCTGAACGGGAGAGGTCACGGAACCATATGGTAATCCGCACTACACTGTAAATCAATATGAAATACAGTCCCAGATTGAACGGTAATGTAAACAACTCAAAGTTCATTCCGTTCCAGTTTTACTATTGCTTCGGCAGCCGCTGCCACCACATTGCGTGTATTTACCCCCCGGGGACAGACAAGAAGGCATTTACCACAGAGCATGCAGCGCTTCACCTCTTCACGGAGAGGTTCAATCTCTCCCCTCCTGATAAAGGTATTCATCCGTCTCAGGTTAAATGAGGTATGCTGGCCCGCTGTGCATGTTGCAGTACACCCGCCGCAGGCAAAGCAGAGCCTGAAACTTGGCTCCCTCAGTGTAACATATTCTCTTACTTTCCTGTCAGAGGAGTCATAGTCAATCAGCCGGCTCCGGTTGATGGTAAATCCGAACTTATTTGACTGAGTGACCCTCATCTGCTGTTAAGATATTTTACTGTTTCCGTCACTGCCGCCCTCGCGTGCGAAATGGTATCGGTAATATTCATCGGAGCCGTGCAGGTGCCTGCGTAAAAGACCCCCCTTAGCCCGCTGAGATTGTTTCCATAGTGGTGATCAGTGCTTTCGAGGAACCGGTTGATCCCTCTCTTCATCCCGGAGGCTTCTGCCAGCCTCATCCCGGCTCCGGCCATCTCCATTCCAACCATCAGTACAATGATGTCAAGCTCCATCTTCAGCGGCCTGCCTGCAAGGGTATCCTCCACCTTGATCACCAGCCTGTTGTTTATATTTACGGATGCCTCTGACACCTTGCCCCTGATGAAATTGACGTTGTGATACTCCTGTGACTCACGGTAAAGCTCCTCATAATAGGGACCGTACATGCGCATATCCATGTAGAAGCAGAAGACCTCGCACGAGGGAAGCATCTTCCGGATTTCTATAGCCTGTTTGACGGCGGTCACGCAGCATACCTTGGAGCAGTGGTTATTGTTCACCTTTTCGTCACGTGATCCCACGCAGTGAACAAGCCCGATACGCGAAGGTACACTGCCGTCTGCCTTTGCCACGAGGCCCCTGTTGAACATAGCCTCCAGATCTGCCGAAGTAATGACATTGTCATAGATCCCGTATCCGTACTCCTCTTTCCTGTGGGCATCGAAGAGTTCAAACCCGGTGGCCACGATCACCGCGTCAGCCTGCTCTTCGGCCCCTCCGGAGAGGCTGACAAGCACACCGCTGCCATGATTCCTGACCTTTTCTACCGTTGTTCCGGTGATGATCCGCAGGTTGGGGTGCTCAGTATGTTTTCTGAAATGGCTTATCACCTCATCCGCCGGACGGCGATCAGGAAAGAGGGCATGCCACTGCAGCAGATGCCCCCCGGGTGCGTCATCCTTTTCGATCATGGTGACACGATAGCCCATTCCTGCAAGGGTGCCTGCTGCTTCCATGCCGGCAACACCGCCGCCGGCTACAACTATGTGTGCTGACATGGTCTTCATCCGTTTATAAGATTTTCAGGCTCAGGCAGCCTGGAGCCATCCTTCGCAAGGAAGCGCTCCGACGGATCTGCTTTGATGCCCATCTTGCGGAGCAGGGGAAGCGACTGCACATTATGATACTGAAGCCCGAGCTCCCATGGATTGTATCCCAGTACCAGACCGGCAACCTCCTCGTAGGTCAGAACAGGAATCCCCTGGCCATCAGCACCGTAGGTAATACCGTCAATCTCCCTGATGGTGTATTGCCAGCGGTCCATGAACATGGTACAGCCAGGGCAGTTGGCAATTATCATATCGGGCCTGTAAGGTTGCATTGACTCAAACTTCTTACGGGTTGCAAAGAGCGAGTATCCTCTGTTGGCCTGCACCAGGTACTGTCTGAATCCGAATCCGCAACAGTGACGCCTTTCCGGGTAATCAATGATATCACCACCCCATGCTTCAACCATTCCAACCAGCACATGCGGAAATTCAGCCCCGCCCACCCCGTACTTCGGGAACATCTTCGAGTAATGGCATCCTATGTGTTCAACCACCTTCAAAGGCTCACCGGTGCTTATGTCAATAAGATGGTACTTTGCCTTGCGGGCTATCTGATCCCTGAACTTATAGATGATGTCACTGGTGTGCGAAATGGTTTCAGGAACATCAAACGTGCGCCCTGTGGCCTTGTACAGATTTTCACGCGTACGTTCGAGCGTTTCCGGGAAGTGTTTCCAGGTCTCGAGTATCTCTGAGTAGATACCGAAAGAGGTGACGCATGAGATTGCTATATGCTTGTACCCGGCTTCGGTTGCAAGCGCAAAATGGCGTGCCACCACTGCCTGTATCGTTTCAAACGGCACAACGTCACCGTGATAACCAATGCCTGTGCATGTGGTGTGTCGCGGATCCTCATAGACATCCTTGCCCAGGTCATCACGGAGGATCTTCAGGAAGTACTGTTCAGAGCCGGCAAAAAATGTCTGCCTGATGCATGACCTGACATAAAAGAAATGATCGTCAGGTATCTCTTTCTGGTATTCAGCCCAGATCCTCTTCTTACCTTCCGGTTTCATATACATCCTTTCTTACGTCTTCCGGTTCATTTTGGTGGCAACTGTTGTCGGCAGAGACCACATGCCTGTAATATTCAAAATCACGCCCTTCCTTTTTGAACTCCATTCCCATCTCTTCAGCCTTTTTCTCAGAGGCCTCCTCTATGGCATCAAAGAGAGCCTGTCCGCCGGTAACCTTGAAAATGTTCTTCAGCTCATCCAGCACATCATCAGGAATAAGCCTTGTGGGACCCTCCCTGCCGTTGAGCTCGCCACCGAGGCGTGCAAGAGAGTCATCCATGTGATTGTAGTAGTGTTCCCATACCGGGCCTTGTTCCGGATGGACCTTAGGGTCAACATCGTATGAGACAATGCAGTAGCCATATTTGAGGACATTATCGCCCACGGTCCGTTTCAGGGCGAACTGCTGTCGCCCCTTCTCGGAAGCTGTAAAATATCCCAGCTCCTGTGACAGCTTGCGGAGGGCCATGATGACCATGCCAGGTGTGTTTCCCCTCGGGCACCGTGTCTTGCAGCTCATGCACTGCCCGCAGTACCATATTGTCTCGCTCTTCAGCAACTCTCTGATAATGTCGTTATTGCGGGTCTGAACGAGGTCGACAATCCTGCGCGGATCATAGTTGTAATATTCGGCTGCCGGACATATGCCTGTGCATATACCGCAGTTCATGCAGGCCTTCAGTCCCTCTTCAAAACGTACATCCTGCAACAGCCTTGAATAGAGATCTTCCATAAGTTCGGGCATTACCGTTTTAGGGAACCTCAAAATTAGCAATGACTTATGATACCGGGAAC
>WXFE01000081.1 GCA_009881065.1 Bacteroidales bacterium
AGGCCAATCGAAAAGAACAACGAAGAAGAAAAGGAGAACAGGCTCAGGAAGATAATCCGGCCTTTCATCATGAGACGCACCAAGGAGATGGTGGTGAGTGAGCTTCCTCCGGTAACGGAGCAGGTTATTCAATGTGACATGTCAGACGAACAGGCTGCTGTTTACGAAAAGGAAAAATCTGCTGTACGCAATGCCATCCTGGAAAACATAGAGTCTGTTGGCATTGAAAAATCAGCCATCATCGTTCTTCAGGGGCTGATGAGGCTCAGGCAACTGGCAAACCACCCCGTTATGACCGATGAAAACTACAGGGGAGGCTCAGGCAAGTTCGATGCCGTGACACATAACATTGAGAACGTGGTGGCTGAGGGACACCGGATACTGATATTCTCATCATTTGTCAAGCACCTCGAGCTGTTCCCCGGATGGCTCGACAAGAACGGCATAGGATACACCATGCTTACCGGTTCTACCAGGGAACGGGGGAAGGTGATAGGCTCCTTCAGAAATAATGAAAACATCAGGGTTTTCCTGATTTCGCTCAAGGCCGGAGGAGTCGGGCTAAACCTTACAGAGGCTGATTACGTATTCATCCTCGACCCGTGGTGGAACCCTGCATCTGAGATTCAGGCGCTCAGCAGGGCGCACAGGATAGGCCAGGAGAAAAGGGTCTTTGTTTACAGGTATATCTCCGGCAATACCATCGAGGAGAAGATCCAGCGGCTGCAGGAGAAAAAATCACGACTGGCCGGAACTTTCATTGATGTCAACAATCCGCTGAGCAACCTCGGCGTGAACGAAATGCTTGAGATAATTAACTGATAATTTAGTAGATTTACCCCAGAATTTACAAATCTTCTAAAAACGCTGTGATGAACACCTATCAGAACCATCCTCTTGCAGGGGCTGTCGATCTTGACAGTGCATTCAATAAGCTGTGGTACTTCTACAAGAAGTACTTCGTTGGACTATATATCATATCCGTAGTCGGATCACTGGTTTCATCCATATTCATCTCAGGCCTCGATCTGGCATCACTTCAGACAACCACTGATCCCGTCGAAATGCTTGAAATAATGAAGGGTTTTGCCGGACCCTATGCCCTGGCTCTCCTGGTAGCATTGGTGCTGAGCGTTCTGCTGCATGCATGGGTACTGGAGAGGCCTGCGGGAGAAGCAGGCTTCATATCTGCCCTGCTGAAAAAATCACTTGTTGCGATGGTTCCATACATGATTGCGATGATCATCTTTGGAGTGATGGCCGTGATGCTGGTGTCAATCGGAATTGTTCTCCTGGTTCTTCCCGGACTTTTTGCCATCTTTTACATGGCAACTGTCGGGGTATTTGTAATGCCGGTGATGCTTGCCGAAACCCGTAACCCGCTGGAGGCACTTACACGTTCATTCAAACTGGCACATAAAAACCTGTGGACCAACATGGGCTGGGTTATTGTAGTCATTCTTATCCTGATAGTTGCATCCCTGGTCCTCGGGGCTATAGTGATGCTTCCCTTTACCAGATCATTCGTGAAGTCAATAGCCAACCCTGAGGAAGCTTCGGCAATGCTTGATATGGCACGGAACCCTGTTTACATCGGCCTCAGTGCCCTGACCGGCGGCCTGGTGACACCGGTCATGCCGATACTTGCGTTCCTGCTATATTTCAGGAACAGGGGTGACGAGGTGGCTGTTGAGGTTACAACCGATGATGACAACACTGTAAAGGTAGAAGACCTGTACCCGCCAATGCCTCCCGGGGAATAACAGCACCCGGAACGGAATAACCTGTTTTACCGGCTGAACCTTTTCAGCATCCTGCCGGAGATCTTCCCTTCAGGCCCTCTTTGCAGGTGATGAGCTTCACCATGACAGCCGGGCTACCGGTGGCGATCATCTGTGCTGCCAGGATGTTAATTGTTTCATGACAAAATTGCCGAGATACCCATCGGTAACCATTGTCTCCATGCTGGATGGTATTGATCCGGAAGCTCTGGCACCGGCCTGTCATGGCAACCGATTGCAGTGCCATTGTTGCAGTAATTACGAACCTTTTTTTATGTGCGAATTATTGCTGTTTTGAGACTCTGGTTTAGTTTTTTATTGCTATTTTTCCGACAAAGCTGAAAACCAATTCACGAATGATATGAAAGAGTACATAAACGACGACTTCCTGCTCCAGAGTGAGTCAGCCCGCAAGCTCTATCACGAACATTCGGAAGGATTTCCAATAATTGACTACCACTGCCACCTCAGTCCCGAAGCCATTGCCAACGACAGGCGCTTTGAGGACCTTGGGCAGCTCTGGCTTGAGGGCGACCATTATAAGTGGCGTGCAATGCGTGCCAACGGTATAGATGAGAAATATATAACAGGAAAGGATACCTCTTTCCGGGAGAAATATGACCGTTGGGCAGAGACCGTGCCGATGACCATGCGCAATCCGCTTTATGCATGGACCCACCTGGAGCTGAAGAGGGTCTTCGGCGTGGGCAGGCTTCTGAACCCTGATTCGGCTGCTGAAATATGGGAAGAATGCACGGCACTTCTTCAGCAACCCGGATATTCTGCACGCGGACTAATGAAGAAGTTCAATGTAGAAGTGGTATGCACTACCGATGACCCCATTGACAGCCTCGAACATCATAAAACAATAAAAAATCAGGGCTTTGAGATCAGAGTCCTGCCCGCATGGAGACCAGACAAGGCCATGTCACCGGAAGATCCTGCAAAATTCATAGACTACATTAACAAGCTTGAAGAGACTTCAGGAACTGAGATCAGGGGATTTGCCTCACTGATAGAAGCCCTGCGTGTCAGGCACGCTTACTTCGCTGAAGCGGGATGCGTCATCAGTGACCATGGCATCGAACAGTTCCATGCCGATGATTATACTGAAAAAGAGGTGGGATATATCCTCCGGAAGGTGCTTTCAGGGTCACACCTGGAGAATAGTGAGATTTCAAAATTCAAGTCAGCCATGCTGTATGAGCTGGCAGTAATGGACAGCGAGAGAGGATGGGTTCAGCAGTTTCATTACGGCGCCATACGCAACAACAACAGCCGGATGCTGGCTCAGTTAGGCCCGGATGCCGGATACGACTCCATTGGCGACTTTACGGTTGCCAGATCACTTTCGAAATTCCTCGACAGGCTTGATGCCGGTGGCAACCTGGCAAAAACGATACTCTACAACCTCAACCCGAGAGACAACGAGCTGATAGCAACCATGGCCGGCAACTTCCAGGATGGCCCGGTCCCGGGAAAGATACAGTTCGGGGCCGGCTGGTGGTTCCTTGACCAGGAAACGGGTATGATCAACCAACTCAATACACTGTCACTGATGGGCCTTCTCAGCAGGTTCACAGGGATGCTCACTGACTCGCGCAGCTTTGTATCATACCCCAGGCATGAATACTTCCGAAGAATTCTCTGCAATATGCTGGGTGATGATATTGAAAAAGGGAAGCTGCCTGAATCAGAGATGAAGACCATAGGTAAAATGGTTGAGATGATCTCTTATTACAACGCCAGGGACTTTTTCGGTTTCTGAAACGACCAAAAAGAGATAGATGATGTCAGGTTTTAAACGGATTAATGTTGCACTGGTAATGGATGAGACCGTCCTTGTTCCACTCTTCTGTCATTCTGACCCTCATTTTTGCAAAGGATCAGTTAAGTGCTCCTGACCGCAACTACCAACATATGAAATAAGCATTTAATAAAACAATATGGCCTCAGAAACCACACAATCCAGGATGACAAACTACAGATGGGCCATCACCTCATTGTTGTTCTTTTCAGTAGTGATCAATTACATGGACCGCCAGGTGCTTTCACTGACCTGGAAGGATTTCATAGCACCTGAGTTTCACTGGACCAACAATGACTACGGTACCATAACCGGTCTTTTCTCGATCTTCTATGCCGTCTGCCTGCTGTTTGCCGGAAGGTTTGTCGACTGGATAGATACCAAAAAGGGATTCCTCTGGGCAATAGGAATATGGTCTGCAGGCGCTGTGCTTCATGCCTTCTGCGGGATAGCAACATCAGGCATCGTTGCCGGAAAATGGCTGGTGGGGTTTGAGGAGGCACGAAGGATAATCAGTACGGTGGATGATATCGGGATGGTAACTTCGGTCAGCGTCACACTCTTTATTTTTGCACGCTTCGTGCTGGCCCTCGGGGAGGCGGGTAACTTCCCTGCAGCCATCAAGACAACAGCAGAGTTCTTCCCCAAAAAAGACCGCGCATTCTCAACAAGCATATTCAATTCCGGAGCACAGGTGGGAGCCCTGATAGCACCCATAACCGTACCGGTCATTGCAGCAAAATACGGCTGGGAAATGGCATTCATAGCCATCGGCGCAATCGGGTTTATCTGGATGGGATTCTGGACCTTCATGTACAAAAAACCTCATGAGCACCCCCGGGTAAATAAGGCAGAGCTTGACTATATCAACCAGGACATCATCGCGGAGACGAAGGCAAATAACAATATAGCCAAACCGGAAAAAAAGATCTCTTTCCTGCAGACATTCAAATACCGCCAGACATGGGCGTTCGCCTTCGGCAAGTTCATGACTGACGGGGTATGGTGGTTTTACCTCTTCTGGACACCGGCTTACCTGAGTGACGTTTACGGACTGACATCAGATACTACAATGGCAAAAACACTGATTTTCGTGCTTTACGCGATTGTAATGCTCTCAATAATAGGTGGCTGGCTGCCGAAATACTTTGTTGACAAACTGGGTATGAATCCCTACGCCGGCCGTATGCGTGCCATGCTGATCTTCGCATTCTTTCCGTTGCTGGCCCTGCTGGCACAGCCGCTGGGGCATATCTCCTACTGGTTCCCGGTTATTATAATAGGTATTGCCGCGGCTGCGCACCAGGCCTGGTCTGCCAATCTCTTTTCCACCATCGGTGACATGTTCCCGAAATCGGTTATCGCCACAGTTACCGGGATAGGCGGAATGGCAGGCGGCGTCGGAGCCTTCATCATCAACAAAGGCTCAGGCGCCCTGTTTGACTTCGCATCAGGCTCAACCATGGTCGACGGTCAGGTTGCAGTAATGACCAGGGAACTGCTTGCCGCCGGAGCACAGTACCTTAACGGCCCCATAAAGTTCTTCGGATTCGAGGGCATCAGGGCAGGTTACTTTATTGTCTTTTGCATCTGCGCTGTAGCTTACCTCATCGGATGGGTAGCGATTAAGATGCTGGTTCCGAAATACAAACCGATAGTAATTGACTAGAAAAACAGTAAGATGAATGATTTCAGTGATCTGAGAGGAAAAGTGGCCGCCATCACCGGCGGCAGCGGAATAATTGGGAAAACTCTCGCCAGGGGGCTTTGCAATGCGGGTATTAATGCAATAATACTTGATTACAAACCGGAAAGGGGGAAGTTAACTGCAAAAGAGATAAGTGCAGGAGCTGAAGGTGGAACAGCGATCTGTTTTGCAGCAGATGTGACTGACAGAGAGTCACTTATCAGGGCACGCGAGAAAATCAGGGAAAAATTCGGTGCTCTCGACTTCCTCATAAACTGCGCCGGAGGCAATAAAGCCACCGCCACAACGGCAAAAGAGGTCATTGCGGAAAGCGAAAAAGAGCTGAAAGGAACTTTCTTCGACCTTGATATCGGAGGATTTGACGGTGTCTTTGATCTCAACTTCAAGGGAACGGTGCTGCCCACGATGATCCTGGCGGAAGATATGGTCAGAAGAGGGAGTGGCGTCATCCTTAATATCTCCTCAATGAATGCCTACAGGCCGCTAACCAAGATACCCGCCTATTCAGCAGCCAAGGCAGCCATTAACAACTTTACACAGTGGCTCGCTGTCCATTTCGCACCCGCCGGAGTGAGGGTCAACGCCATCGCACCCGGATTCCTGCTGACCAATCAGAACCGGTTTCTGCTGACTGATGAAAAAACCGGTGAGATGACTCCGCGCGGCAGGAAAATCATATCAGCCACACCAATGGGACGCTATGCGGAGCCGGAAGAACTAATCGGCACAATGCTCTATCTGCTTTCTGATGCCTCATCGTTTGTCACCGGGGTAGTGATACCTGTCGATGGAGGTTTCAGTGCATTCAGCGGAGTCTAGAGATTTTTGGGCAACTGGTTCTTTTGTTTACAAAGAACCAGCAATTATGTTGAAGTTAGCAACATGGTATATTATTCCGAATACAGACCCGACAACGGCTTTGACAGAGATAAAATCAGAGCCGCCCTTGAATCTATCCTTGGCAGCTTCAGCGAAAGGAAGCGGATGCTGATACTGCCACCCGACATTACACGGGCACACTCGGGCGCCGGGATGATTACCGAACTGCTCTGGAAGAAGCTGGGTGAACGGATCACTGACATCCTCCCTGCCCTTGGCACGCATACGCCCATGGAGACAGCCGAACTTTCAAGGATGTTCGGAAGAACGCCGCAAACACTCTTCAGGGAACACCGTTGGCGAACAGATATAGAGGAACTTGGGAGGGTGCCTGCATCATTCGTGTCATCGGTTACCGGAGGACGCCTCAACTTTGATTACCCGGTGCAGGTTAACCGCCTCCTCTCATCAGGAGGGCATGACCTGATAATCTCCGTTGGCCAGGTGGTGCCGCATGAGGTGACCGGCATGGCCAATTACAACAAGAATGTTTTCGTGGGCTGCGGTGGCAGCGAAGCCATAAACAAGAGTCATTTCAT
>WXFE01000082.1 GCA_009881065.1 Bacteroidales bacterium
GGTAGTGATCCAATCAGTGTGTCCGGGGCGGCAGGGAGGTACAGTTCTTTATACGCTAAAGAATGGGGTGTCAGAACAGATCCTCTATCACCATTGAATAGAGATCTGCCTGGCTGATTCCGAACACTGCTGCCTGGCGTGGGATTATACTCTCCGGGGTCATGCCCGGGATGGTGTTTATCTCCAGGAACTGCGGCCCGTTGTGCGTGATGATGAAATCAACCCTGACGATGCCACGGCACCCGAGGATATCATATATCTCAGATGAGAGCTCCTGAATGCGGTGGGTCAGCTCTTCGGAAATACGTGCCGGGGTTATCTCATCAGCCAGTCCTTCGGTATATTTTGCCTCATAGTCGAAAAACTCCTTTTTGGGAACCACCTCTGTCACAGGCATAATGATCTTCCTCTCTCTTGTCCTGACAACCCCGCAGGCAACTTCGGTTCCTTTCATGAATGACTCCACCAGCACTTCGTGGCCTTCGGCGAATGCCTTCTCCAGAGCTTCAGCAAATTCGGCAGTCTCCTTCACCTTTGTAACCCCGAAGCTTGACCCGCTGGCGTTGGGTTTGACAAAACAGGGAAGCCCTGTCTGCCTGACAATGCCATCCGCATCATACTTATCTCCTTTCCTTATGACAATTCCGCCGGTCATCGGGATACCGTACTCATGCAGGTAGAGCTTGCATGCCTGCTTGTTGAAGGTGAGTGCCGAAACGAATGCATCACAGCTCGTGTAAGGCATTCCGATCATGTCAAAATATCCCTGGAGGAGTCCGTTTTCACCCGGGGTGCCATGGATGGCGATGAAGGCAGCATCGAAACGTATGCGCTGATCATCAAGAACCAGTGAGAAGTCATTCTTGTCTATCCTGTAGACGCGCCCCCTGGCATCTTCACGGTACCAGTCGGTACCTTTGATGTTGACAATGTATGTTTCATATTTCCCCTCAAGAGCTGATTCAACACCTTTGGCGCTGCGTACGGAGACAGGGTATTCAGATGAGTTCCCTCCGGCAACAATGGCAATGGTTCTCATGGTTCGTCAAGTTTTGTCCAAAATTACTACAATTATTTTCGTGCCGGCACAAGAAGATAAAAAACTGGTCCGGCACTGCAGTAAAGAGAAGGCCAGGCAACTCCTTAAGGCAATATTTTGTTTATTTTTGAGACGTAATCAAACAGAAAGAAAAATGAAAAAGAGTCTTAGCGGAGTAGCAATAATTGTGATTATTGTGGTTGTCCTGCTTCTCATAGTCTCCTGGGGAGTAGGCATTTACAACAAGATAGTTCCGTTGAATGAGAAGGTTGCCTCTGAGTGGAGCAATGTGGAGTCGCAGTATCAGCGGAGGGCTGACCTGATTCCCAATTTTGTGAATACGGTCAAGGGTGCTGCCGCCTTCGAGCAGGAGACGCTTACCAATGTGATTGAAGCAAGGGCAAAGGCCTCCCAGATTACTGTTGACCCGTCAAACATTACGCCTGAGCAGTTACAGGAGTTTCAGGCCGCTCAGGGCGAAATAAGCTCAGCCCTTCAGAGACTGATGGTTGTTGTGGAGAGGTATCCCGAGCTGAAGGCTACCCAGAATTTCCGTGACCTGCAGGTGGAGCTTGAAGGAACCGAAAACCGAATATTGATGGCAAGAGGCGCCTTCAACGATGCAGCCCGCGTGTACAACACCTTCATAAAGCAATTCCCGAACAGCTTCATAGCATCGCTGACCAAGTTCAAAGAGAGGCCCTATTTTGAGGCTCAGGAGGGTACTGAGGTAGTGCCAAAGGTTGAATTCTGACATCCCGGTTATGAAAGCATCTGCTTTTTTTACACCTGAACAGCAGGAGGTTATCATCAGGTCTATACGTGAGGCCGAGCATTCAACCTCCGGTGAGATACGCGTCCATATTGTGACTTCGTGCAAGGTTGATGTCCTTGACGAGGCAGCATGGCTCTTCAGGAAGATTGGGATGCACAAGACGGCAGACCGTAACGGCGTACTCATCTACCTCGCGCTGAAAGAACGCAATTTTGCGATTATCGGAGATTCAGGGATCAATTCGGTTGTGCCGCCCGGGTTCTGGAACGATGTCAGGGACCATATGCAGGAGCGATTCAGCCAGAGCCTCTTCACTGAAGGACTCTCAGAGGGTATACTTATGGCAGGGGAGAAGCTGAAGGAACATTTCCCCAGATCAAAGGATGATATCAATGAGCTGCCTGACAGCATCTCGTTCGACGCAAATGAAAAAGGAGTATGACAATGAATAGATTCAGGCTATATACAATGGTGCTGTTCTGGGTTTTGGCAGCACTTCTGGTCCAGGCACAGACACTGGTACCACGACCTGATCCGCCGAGACTGGTCAACGATCTGGCAGGCGTTCTCTCTTCCGGGGAAGTGTATGCTCTTGAAAAAAAACTTGTTGCTTTCAATGACTCCACATCAAACCAGATTGCCATTCTTATTGTGAATGATCTCCAGGGATATGACCGTTCCGTGTTTGCATTCAGGGTGGCCAACGACTGGGGGGTCGGGCAGGGTGATCTTAACAACGGGGTGCTGGTGCTGGTAAAACCCAAGACCCCGTCATCTGACGGGCAGGTGTTTATAGCAATCGGTGCCGGTTTGGAGGGGGCTATCCCTGATCTGGCAGCCGCAGACATTATTGACAGGGAGATAATACCCAGGTTCAGGAAGAATGATTATTACGGCGGGCTTGATGACGGTACGGATGTGCTGATGTCACTTGCTGCAGGCGAGTACAGCTATGACAGATATGCCCGCGGCGGCATTCCTCCGGTAGTGATACCCATCGTGGCTTTATTCCTGATAACTCTCTTTATAACATTCATTATCAGGTTTGCTATAGGCAAAGCCAACATTAAGCACATAAAGCACAGCGGATCTTCGAATCTGCCGTACTGGCTTTATATGGGTCCGATAGATGGAGATGATTCTCACAGCGGAAGCTGGGGCGGATTCTCCGGAAGCAGCGGAGGAAGCAGC
>WXFE01000083.1 GCA_009881065.1 Bacteroidales bacterium
GGAAGCAGCGGAGGAAGCAGCAGCAGCTTCAGCAGTAGTAGCAGCTTTGGCAGCAGCGGAGGCTTTGGCGGAGGAAGTTTCAGAGGAGGAGGAGCCGGGGGAAGATGGTAGAAAAGCGGGATTATTCCCTGCCTGAGATATAGTTCCTCCACTTCTCAATTACGGCAACCATATCCTGAGGGAGGGGTGACTCGAAGGAGAGGCGCCTGCCGGTGACAGGATGGTCAAAGGCGAGGGTGCGGGCATGGAGAGCCTGTCGCGGGAGCAGATCAAGGCAGTTGCGGACAAACTGCTGGTATTTCGTAAAGGTGGTGCCTTTAAGTATTCGGTGACCGCCATACTCCTCATCGTTGAAGAGCGGATGCCCCTTCCAGGCCATATGCACCCTTATCTGATGGGTTCGGCCGGTCTCAAGGCGGCATTCAATCAATGAAACATACCCCAGCGGTTCAATAATCCTGTAATGGGTCACCGCGTGCTTACCCTGGCTGCCGTCAGGAAATACCTGCATGATCTTGCGGTCACGTACATTACGGCCGACATGACCGGTAATGGTCCCTTCCGCGGGATCAGGAGTACCCCATACCAGGGCTGTGTAAAGCCTCCCTGTGGTCCGTCTGAAGAATTGACCGGCAAGCCTGTTGTGAGCATACTCGTTCTTGGCTACAACCAGCAGTCCCGATGTGTTCTTGTCAATGCGGTGCACCAGTCCCGGACGGATATCTCCGGTCTGGAAGAGCGGCAGGTCCCTGAAGTGATACATCAGGGCGTTCATAAGTGTGCCCGAATAGTTCCCGTAGGCCGGGTGAACCACCATACCTGCGGCCTTGTCAACAACTATCAGGTCATCATCTTCATAAACAACAGAGATGGGGATATCCTGTGGTATAAGTTCAATCTCCCGGGGCGGATTGGGAAGAAGCACCTGGATCAGGTCAAGTGGTTTGACCCGGTAGTTTGACCTGACGGGGGAGTCATTTACCAGGATGTTCCCGGCCCGGGCCGCTGCCTGTACCCTGGTGCGGGATACATTCTCCATCCGTCTGGAAAGATACTTGTCGATCCGGAGCATTGATTGCCCGGGATCAACAACGTAGCGATAATGCTCGTACAGCTCCTGCTCCTGGCCTTCCTGGTCAGATTCATTGTATTTTTCCTGTTCGCCGTTGTCGGAAAAGTTCTCGTACAGCTCCTGCTCCTGGCCTTCCTGGTCAGACTCATTGTATTTTTCCTGTTCACCGGTACCGGAGAAGTCCTCTGTACTCATCCCCTGCCTTACCTGACTTTTACAACCCGCAGTAGCGACAGTGGCCGGCCATCCCTCGTCCTGACCAGGAGCATATAGTTCCCGTCGGCCAGACGGCTCAGATCGGGTCTCAGGGTCTTTCCGGACGACATCACCAGGGCTCCTGAAGATGAGATAACGTCAATGGTGAAGTCATCAGGCGCCCCTTCTGCCGGGACCAGGGTTACCAGGCCGTCAGTAGGATTGGGATAGAGTGAGAAGAGGTTATTGATCAGGGTGCCGTTGTCCGATGAATTGGGTATGCCGCTTCCTTTCATCACCGGCCGCATCATTATTATACCCGGAGCCTGGCTCTCCTGCCATTTGCCGCTGAAATGGCAGTATTGCCTTCCTGCCGGGGCGGTGTTAAGGTCTAATCCGGCATTGAGAAACTTATCGGAATGCTGCCTCCAGCCAATCCAGAAGTTGTCAGTCACCCTCACCGGAGTGTCAAACATGAATGTTACGAAACCGTTTATCTCCCCTGCCGGAGAAGCCACGGGGCCTTCGCTGCTGCCCAGCAATGCGCCGGGGCGTCCGTTGTCGTCAGCCCAGACCATTATATCAAATGCCCTCTGGTTGGCATTGTCATATGCGTCATTGAAGCAGATGCTTATGCCGGTAACGGAGTCAGGCAGGAAAGACCTGAACCGGAGGGCAGCCATGGCATTGTTTGCGCCCTGACCGTTGATGCCGTAACCCGCCTCTGCCGTTCCGTCGTCAATTGCGAAATAGTCAGAAAACTTCTGGATGTATCTCAGGGTGTCATTCTGTTTGGGGTCGAAGTCGTCCGTTATCAGTGAGATTGTCACCATGAACTGCGCGGTGTCTGCTGATGAGGAGGTATTGAAGGTATAGAGCAGCGGAGCGTCATAGGTTACATCGGACAGAGGCAGGGCGTTGGCTGCTCCTGCGTCAAAGTCGCGCACCACGGTATTGGTTGACATGTCTGTGATAGTGATATGCCTGGTGACGTTGCGGACGATGGTGTCATTGTTCCGGTAATTTACCGGAGCCACTGAACTCATGGCCGAGAGGTATGCCTGCCTGAAATGGCGCCACGGCATTGACTCATATTCCTTTACCAGTGATCTCAGGGGAAGGGTGAGGGCAACATCACGCAGGACGGTATCATGAACTGACCGTCCTTTGTCAAGCAGTACGTGGTCAATGTTCCACTGGTCAGCGTTTCCTGCCTGTGAAGGTTCGGTGCTCGCCTTTGCAAGTGAGGCGTAATTGGTGAACATGAACCGGAATCCTTTCATCAGGAACCTGGTGTCAGTGACAGGAATTATCACCATTTTAAATCCATCGGTGACTTCTCCCATTGTCCTCCAGATGCTGTGCCACTTCTGCTCTTCCGGGGCCCAGAAGCTGAGTGTGAGGCTGTCACCTTCCTCAGGCAGGTCTGCCACTCCTCCTGCCTCATAAAGGAAGCTGAGGAAGATACTGTCAGAAGGCTGATATTCGAGGTCGATGGCGCGCGACGTGAGCCGGTCAGCAGGGAAGACCGCCTTTGACGCCCTCTCGCACAGCAATCCATTTTCATCAAGGCAGTCAAGGGTTGCTATACCGGCAGAGGGCTGTCTGACAGAGTAGGTGTTATTGATAAATGCCTGCTGGTCAGCCCACCTGGCAGCTGAAGGAAAAATGCTGTCACCTGTAAAGTCATCGCTGAAGGGCAGAGACACGGGGTCGTCAGCCATTGCACCCTTAAGCAGAGAGGCGGGTCTGACGGCATCAGAGACCTGTCTGTTGCGGAAAAGGCCGGTAATGACCTCCTGTGCTGACACATCCAGGGTAAGTAAGGCAGCAATAAGAACGAATATGACCCGGCTCTTTTTCATCTTTAGCGTGGTATTCCGGTATCCGGTTGTCCGAAGTCACCTTCAGGGAGCAGGATATCAGCAGTGATTGTGTCTGCCGGCATCTTGAGACTGTCAGTGGTGAGCCATATATAAACGGCAGATCCCAGCTGAACCGATGCCTCATCGTGGTATTCGGGATTCTGTTTGAAGACGAAAGCACTGAGTGAATCATCGCGTGTAATCACCGTACCGTCGAAGACAAAGGCGCCAAGGTTGAGGGAGGCTCCCAGTATCTCATTCCTGGCTTCATCAAGTGTCAGGCCGGTGAGTCTGGGAACGGATGTGCGCTGACTGCTCAGACCACGGCCCAGCACCAGGTCGATTACCATCCCTTTCTGGACGGAATCGCCGGGTAATGCTTCGCGACCGTGAATTGTTTGTTTGAGAACAAAATCGACCGTCAGGTCAGCGACGTAGTTAAGCTGTCCCACCTGCAGACCGGCTGTCTCAATCATTGAGAGCGCCTGGCGGCGGGGCAGTCCTACCAGGTCAGGAACTGCAACCATCTCGGGATTAAAGGCGTTAATGGTGGCCTTGATTGTACGTCCTTTCTTGACCCGGTGACCGGGGAGAGGAGTCTGTTCGGCCACACAGCCGCGTGGAACCATTGTGGTATAAACCGAGTCTATTATCTGCAGCTTCATCCTGTTTTTACTGACAACATGCTGTGCCTCCGTGATGGTCAGTCCCCTGACCTCGGGAGTGGGCCTTGCCTGGCCATGGCGGGTATAGATATTAAGCCAGATAATGAGAACAATAATAATGGCAACACCGATGACCATTGCCAGACCCACCTGTTTCCAGAAGACCCGGCTTTTGAAGAATTCCTTTACGCTCATCGTATGATGAAGTATTAGTTTATTAACGGTACCTCAAAGATAAAAATTATATCGCGGGAAGGAGGGATTTCTACCACTCCTTCACTCTGTTGTATCTGGTGTCACGTTCCACTGCCCTGAAACCGGCTGACCGTATCATTGCCACCAGCTCCGCGGTTGATAGTGACGGCCTCTCCTCATCCGAACCTGCCATTGAATATATTTTTGTGGTGTCATCAATGGTTCCGTCGAGGTCATCAGTTCCGAAGGCAAGGCTCATCATGGCGCTGTTCCGGCCTATTGCCGGCCAGTATGCCTTGATATGGCTGAAATTATCGAGGAAGATTCGTGACAGGGCGTAGTTGCGCATATCCTCCGTAACAGGCACCTCACCAAGCCCTGACATGCTGTTGTTCCCGGACCTGAACTTGAGCGGGATGAAGGCATCAAAGCCTCCGGTGCGGTCCTGCAGCTCCCTCAGGCGAAGCATGTGGTCAATGCGCTGTTCAGGGCTCTCGGCATGACCGTAGAGCATGGTGGCGTTGGAGTTCAGTCCGAGCCTGTGCGCGGTCTCGTGGATGGCAAGGTAGGTTTCAGCGTCAGCCTTTTCAGGGCATATCCGGCGCCGCAGCTCCGGGTCGAATATCTCTGCCCCTCCGCCGGGAATGGAGTCAAGGCCATGCTCGTGAAGCAACCCTATACCCTCGGAATAAGTCATGCCTGCCTCCCTTATCATATAATCAAGCTCCACGGCGGAAAAGGCTTTGATGCTGATGTCAGGGCGGATCTGCCGTATGGAGGTGAGTAAACGGGCGTAATAATATATGTCACGCGAGGGATGCACCCCTCCGGTTATATGGACCTCGGTGACAGGTATGCCATCAAACTGGCGGACTGTATCAAGTATCTCATTTTCAGTCATCTCCCAGCTCTCAGGATCACCCTTGGCCTTATGGTATGAACAGAAGCGGCAGTTATAGACGCAGATATTTGAAGGCTCAATGTGAAAATTCCTGTTAAAAAAGACGGCGTCGCCGCTCTTTTTTCTCTTGACAGTGGTAGCAAGCAGTGCCATCAGAGAAAGATCGGCTTTCCGGTAGAGAGTGAGCGCTTCAGCGGGTGTGAGCCGTTTGCCGTCTGTCACTGCTGATGCCAGTTCTCTTAACTCAGGGTCTGCAATCTTGATTACCAGCTCTTTCATTCTTCAGATTTCCTGTAAAAATAACTCAGGGAGGCATAACAGAAATAAAAAACCGCCTTAATTATTCATCAAGACGGCTATTATCTATTGTCTGTCAGCCTTTCAGCTTTTGTGGCTAACTTCGTCTGAAACCGTGAGTCTCTTCCTTCCCCTTGCCCTGCGTGCTGCAAGAACGCGCCTGCCATTGGGAGTTGACATTCTCTTCCGAAAGCCGTGAGTGTTTGCCCTTCTCCTTCTCGATGGCTGAAATGTCCTTTTCATCTGATGCTATATTTTGTTGTTAACTAACCGGTTTTTGCGGATGCAAAGGTAGTCATTTTTTTAAATAAAGAAGCCAGATGGCTACTTTTTTTAATATTAAGCATTTCCCCGTTACCGGGGGAATGCCTCAGATAAAGAGGCAGACAACCGGGAGACTTACGAGGTACTCCGGCTGCATGAACCAAGGGGAATGCCTGAGAAGGGCATGTACACAACCTTTTTTGTCCCGAACCATGGTTCTTCGAACCAGTTGCTGATCTCCGCAATTTCGACAGACTTCAGGAATGGTCTGAGCTCCTTCTCAAGGTCTCCTCCCTTGAGGAGTATATATCCGTTCTTCTTCTCATTGAATGATTTTCGCGAGGCCAGATGCCGTGTCAGCCTGATGAACTGTGCTGTTTCTGTCACTGCCCTGCCGATGATGAAATCATACTGCCCCGAAAGAGATTCCGCCCTTGCCGTCACTGTTGTGACATTGTTCAGGCCGGCTTCCGTGGCGACAGCCGAGGCTACCCTGATCTTCTTGGCAATGGAGTCAACCAGGGTGAATTTAACGTCAGGGAAGAATATGGCAAGCGGTATTCCCGGGAGTCCTCCGCCAGTGCCGACATCAATGACGGATGTGCCCGGCGTGAACCTGATGAAACGGGCAATGGCGAGGGAGTGAAGCAGGTGGTTAACCTCGAAGTTGTCAATATCCTTTCGGGAAACGACATTGATTTTGTTGTTCCACTCCCTGTATACTTCAGGAAGGAGTGAGAACTGATTGCGCTGCAGAGTGGTGAGTGACGGGAAGTATTTTTCGGTCAGTGTGGTCAAATGCCGCTTGATTTGCTTTGGACCATGTTCAGTATCAGGACTTTTGCCCTGAAGAGCCTGGCTTTGACGGTGCCAATGGGAAGGCTCAGTTCCTTTGCTATCTCCTCATAGGAGTACTCCTCGAAGTAGCGAAGCTCAATCAGCCTGCGGTAGCGCGGCTTGAGGGTTTTCACTATCCGGTTGAGTGAGGCTGCTGTCTCCCTGTTGATCATCAGTTCATCGGGAGCGATCATATCAGAAGCCACTGTTGCCTCAACCTCGTCTTCTTCTCCTTCTTCCTGGTTGAATGGCCTGGGACTCTGGCTTTTGCGCCTCATGAAATCAATACAGTTGTTGGTGGCAATCCTGAAAAGCCATGTACTGAAGGCATGTGACGGCACGTATTTGGCAAGGTTATGGAACGCCTTTCCGAAGGCTTCTATGGTCAGATCCTCTGCATCGGAGGGATTGTTTACCATTCTCAGGATGACGTAGTAGACCGAGTCACGGTAACGGTTCAGCAGCTCGGTATAAGCCCTGCTGTCGCCGTGCAGTGCACGGTCGATTACCTTAAGGTCATACTGTGCTTTATCTGACAGGCCGCTTTCTACTTCCATGATGTTCTCCCCTTACCCTTTATTTTGTTTGTAAGGTAAAGGAATGCCGTTAAGAATGGGGCGAAGATATCAAAAAAGAGCGATATAAACCATAAACGCCGCTCATTGAAAACAGCAGCTGCCTTTTTCAGTATCACTGCCCTCATGACAAACCTCGACAGGGCAAGGAAGAGTACAACCGGCCATGAGATCAGCATTGCCAGCATGGCAATCAGCAGTCCGTACCATGATACTCTTGAGAAGGGCTCAATGAACAGCCGTAGCTTATCCTGACTCTTGTAATAAGCCGCGGCAGTAAGATGTCTTTTCTTCTGTTTTGCCCACTCACGGATGGTTTTAGAGGCTACGGAGAGTGTGAATGAGTCGTGAGCCAGCATCAGGCTGCAGTTTTCTGATGTGGAAGTGCGGTTCACAAAGAGGTCATCATCGCCTGATATTATGTGGTTATGTGGACCGAAACCACTCTGCCCGAAGAAGAATGTACGCCGGTATGAGAGGTTGCGGCCCACCCCCATGTATGGCTTTCCTGCCATGGCCATTCCGAAGTATTGCATTGCAATAAACATGGTTTCATACCTGATATAGCTGTTCAACAGCCCCTTTTCTTCGCTGTAGGCTCCGTACCCCAATACAATGTCACTCTTTTCACCTGTTGCTGCCGAAGCCACGTGACGGAGCCATTGCGGTGAAGCAGGACGGCAGTCGGCGTCAGTAAATACCAGCAGGTCATTTTTGGCAGCCTTGATGCCAATGAGCATAGTCAGCTTCTTGGTGTGTTTGAAACGGGGGTCCTTCTGGATCATTGAGACTTTCAGGTGCGGGTACCGGGTCATCAGCCCGCCAAGGATATCAAAGGAGTTGTCTTCGGAGCAGTCGTTTACCACCACCACCTCAAAGGAAGGGTAGTCCTGGTTGAGAACATCGGGCAGGAACCTGCTGAGGTTTTCTGCTTCATTACGGGCGCATATTACCACTGACAGGGGCGGGAACGGGGTTCCGGGAGCAATCTCCGGGACCTTCGCGAAGGCAGTTCTTCTGTAATAACCAAGCCAGTACCAGGCCTGTATGATAAACATGGTCAGTAACAGCCCGAGAAGTATAAGGTGCGTTGTATCAGTTGAAATGATCATGTGTGGTAATATTGTCCGGAGCAATATTAAAAAGAATTGGAAGACAGTGGGAATAATCTTTTCAACAATCATGATCAGGATTCTTCAATTTGATAACTGGCTGTTAAAAATCAGGCTGAGAAAGCTTACTTTTGTGACCATCACAGAGAAGCGGATGTTCACTATTGAGAGCAGAGACGGAACAACATCGGCACGTGCAGGTTTATTGCGCACGGCACATGGTGATATTCCAACGCCTGTTTTCATGCCTGTGGGAACGGCAGCAAACGTCAAGGGGGTCTTTCACCGTGACCTGAAGCAGGAGATAGATGCGCCGGTCATCCTTGCCAATACCTATCATCTCTACCTGCGTCCGGGCACTGAGATAATCAGGCTGGCAGGAGGCGTGCACCGGTTCATGGCCTGGGACAGGGCGGTGCTGACTGACAGCGGCGGTTACCAGGTTTTCTCACTGGCTGCCAACAGGAAGCTGACAGAGGAGGGCGCCATCTTCAGGTCGCACATTGACGGTTCAAAGCATCTTTTTACACCTGAAGGCGTTATTGATATACAGCGGCAGATAGGAGCGGACATCATCATGGCTTTCGACGAATGCGCTCCTTATCCGTGTGATCACGGCTATGCCCTGAAATCAATGGAGATGACTCACCGCTGGCTTGACAGATGCGTGGCACGAATGGCTTCAACGGAGCCGCTCTACGGACATGAGCAGATGCTGTTCCCTATTGTGCAGGGGTCTGTTTACGGCGATCTGCGCAGATTATCCGCGGAGAAATGTGCCTCGGCCGAAATGGCGGGCAACGCCATCGGAGGTCTGTCTGTAGGTGAACCGGCCGAGGTGATGTACGAAATGATTGAGGTGGTGAACGAAATCCTCCCTGCAGACAAGCCCCGCTACCTCATGGGAGTGGGAACACCTGCAAACATTCTTGAAGGGATAGCGCGCGGCATTGATATGTTCGACTGTGTCATGCCTACACGCAATGCACGTAACGGAATGCTGTTCACCCGAGATGGCATTGTAAACATCAGGAATCAGAAATGGGCAACTGACTTCTCGCCCATAGATGCCGCTTCACATTCTGAGATAAGCAGGACATATACCAGGGCATACCTCCGCCACCTGGTAATATCGGGTGAGATGCTCGGTGCGCAGATAGCAACCATTCACAACCTTGCGTTTTACCTCAGCCTCGTCAGGGAGGCACGGGAAAGGATACTTGACGGTACATTCGGATCATGGAAGGAAGAGACAGTTCGGAAAATATCAGAAAGAGCCTGAAAAAGCTGCTGCCCGGCATACTTGACTGGTATATCATAAGGCAGTTCCTCGGGACATTCCTCTTTTCGCTGGTGCTCATACTGGGCATAGCGGTTATATTCGACTTTTCCGAGAAAATTGACGACTTCATTCAGAAGCAGGCGCCGACGCATGCCATCATATTTGACTATTATCTCAATTTCATTCCATATTTCGCTACCCTCTTTGCCCCGATGTTTGTCTTTATTTCGGTGATCTTCTTTACCTCAAGGATGGCCGTCAACACTGAGATCATAGCCATTCTGAACGGCGGCATGAGTTTCAGGAGGCTCATGGTGCCCTATCTTATATCGGCTGCTTTCATTGCTTTCTGTGCCTTCCTGCTGCAGAACAGCCTTCTGCCTCATGCCAATGCAGCCAGGCTTGACTTCGAGGAGAAGTATTACCGCAGCTCCGACTTCAGGAGGGTGAACGTCTCATCAGTGCACCGGCAGGTCTACCCCAACGTGTACATCTATATGGAGCAGTATAACAGGATCTCGCAGAGCGGTCGAAATTTCAGCATGGAGAAGTTCAATGACCAGGGGATGCTCGAGTCAAAGCTGACTGCCAATATGATCAGATGGGACAGCACCACCGGCAAATGGGGCGCCTGGTGGTACTATATCAGGGAAACTGACAGCCTCGGTGAGCGGATCAGCTCCGGACGGCGGATTGACACAGTACTGAACGTGGGGCCTGATGATTTCACCAGGTCACCCGAGTTTGTCTTTACAATGACAAACAGTGAACTTCTCGACTATATTCAGGTGCTGAAGGCACAGGGATCTGATGAGATAAAGCTTTACCTCAATGAGAAGCACCGGCGCTATTCCTCGCCATTCGCCTTCTTCATACTGACAATAATAGGAGTCTCACTCTCATCGCGAAAGATCAAGGGAGGGATCGGAATGCAGATAGGAATTGGTCTCGTGCTGACATTCAGCTATATACTCTTCATGCAGTTCTCCTCACAATTCTCGCTCAAGGGTGACCTGAACCCTGCTCTTGCAATGTGGATACCCAATATCATTTACACTTTCATTGCCGCAGGGGTCTACTACACCGCTCCAAAATAGCACACTTTTGACAATTTTGTGCATATTTGATTTTTTTGTCTTAAATTGCCGTGCTTTTTTTTGCAGGTAATTACTGTAATAAACAATATTGATTATGTCACTGGAAAAGAAGATAAGTGAGCTCAGGGAGAAGCGCGAAAAGATGCTTCTTGGCGGGGGTGAGGAGGCCATCGTGAAGCAGAAGTCCATGGGAAAAAACACTGCCCGTGAGCGCATTATGGCCATCCTTGATGCCGGCAGCTTCAATGAATATGACATGTTCGTGGAGCATGATGCCCGTGATTTCGGAATGGATAAAAAGATTCTTCCCGGCGACGGTGTGGTGATAGGCACCGGAACCATTCACGGCAATCCTGTCGCGATTTTTGCCCAGGATTTTACTGTTGCGGGGGGGTCGCTCGGCCTGATGCATTCGCGAAAAATCACCAAGATCATGGATTATGCCCTGAATATGAGAATACCACTCATAGGGATAAATGACTCGGGTGGTGCCCGCATCCAGGAGGGAGTTAATTCACTTGCCGGCTATGGTGAGATTTTCTTCAGGAACACCATCTCCAGCGGGGTGATTCCGCAGATATCGGTGATACTGGGACCCTGCGCGGGAGGTGCGGTATATTCGCCGGCCCTGACCGACTTCGTTTTTGTGGTTGACAATATTTCAAAGATGTTCATCACCGGCCCTGAAGTGATAAAGACCGTTCTGGGTGAGGAGATATCGATGGAGGCGCTGGGAGGCGCCCGCGTCCACTGTGAAACATCGGGCAATGCCCATTTCTTTTCATCCTCTGAGGAGGAGTGCTTCAACCAGATCAGGAGGCTGATCTCCTTTATCCCCGGGAACAATGAGATGAAGGCTGCCGTTACGGAAACACTGCCGCCTGAGGCCGGGTATGAAATTGAGAAGATAGTGCCTGCTGACCCGACGCTTCCCTATGATGTCAGGGAGGTTATCAGGGCGGTTGCTGACAATTCCGATTTCTTCGAGATACAGGAGATGTTTGCCCGGAACATGGTCATCGGCTTCGGGCGTCTCGGGGGCCGTACCGTGGGTTTTGTAGCCAACCAGCCGCTGGAGATGGCCGGCGTTCTTGACGTTGATTCATCTGACAAGGCAGCGAGGTTCATCAGGTACTGTGATGCCTTCAGTATCCCGCTGGTGACCTTTGTTGACCTGCCCGGGTATCTTCCCGGTGTTGACCAGGAGCATGCCGGCGTCATCCGTCATGGTGCCAAGGTGCTTTACGCCTACAGCGAAGCCACTGTTCCCAAGCTTACGGTGATACTGCGCAAGGCTTATGGCGGTGGTTACATAGCCATGAGCTCGCGCCATCTGCGCGCCGACTTCGTCTTTGCATGGCCCGGTGCCGAAATAGCTGTGATGGGCCCGGAGGGAGCTGCCAACATCATCTTCCGCAGGGAGATCGCTTCTGCTGACGATCCCGGTGAGATGCGCCGCCAGAAAGTTGAGGAGTACCGAGAGAAGTTCGCCAATCCTTATGTGGCCGCCTCCCGTGGATATGTTGATGCGGTTATTGAGCCGTCAGAGACCCGCCGGCTACTGCTGCACGGGCTTGAGGTTTCTGAGAACAAGGATGTTCACAGGCCCTGGAAGAAGCATGGTATACCTCCGTTCTGATTAATACCTGAAAAGAGAGTGCAATGGAAAAGAAAGAGGGAGACAGACTAATAATAGACCACACCTCATACAGCACCAGGCTGAGCAGGCGGTTTACTTCACGCAAGCCCTATGAGCCGCCCGTGGCGGGAAGGATACAAAGCTTCATCCCGGGAACGGTGGTTGAACTGCTGGTCAAGACCGGGGATACCGTGAAAGAGGGTGATGATGTAGTCATCCTCGATGCGATGAAGATGAAGAACAGGCTCAAGAGCCACATTGAGGGGAAGGTAGTGGCGGTGAACGTCAGTAGCGGTGACAGGGTGGCAAAGGGCGCGGTGCTGGTGGAGATAGCCTGATTCAGGGAGAGACCGGCGGAGTCAACCCGGCGGAGTCAGTCCTGTTCCGGCATGAGTCTTACTCAGGTACTGCTGTGGTGAGCCTGTAGTTTTCCAGTTCGCCGGGCAGTTCCGGCTCGCCGTCGAAGATACCGTAAACTGCGGATCCGCTTCCCGACATCGATGCATATAGTGCCCCTGCCTCGTAGAGTGCCACTTTCAGTCTGCCCACCCCGGGATATGACCTGAAGATATTGAGTTCGAAATCATTCACCACCCTTCCCCTCCACTCATGGACGGGCAGCTTGAGGAGTTGTCTGAGTGAGAGCCCCGTAGGACAGGGCACACATCCCGCATAGGCCTCTGCCGTGCTGATATTCGTGCCGGGATAGAGTATCACTATCCGGTAGCGGCTCAGGTCAAGCGGGAACTCTGACAGAATATTACCCACCCCCTCGGCAAATGATGGTGTACTGTCTATGAAGAACGGGGCGTCACTGCCTACAAGACCTGCAAAGGAGCGGAGCTCCTCGGAGTTAAGGCCGAAGCCGAAATACCTGTTCAGCGCTTTCAGCATACCGGCGGCATCGGATGATCCGCCACCGAGGCCCGCACCTACGGGAATGCTCTTGTGAAGGTGGATGCGGATGCCGGGAAAATCAAACGACTGGCGCATGATCTTCACTGCCTTCATCACCAGGTTGTTCTCCGGATCACTCTCCTTCATCAATCCGGTTACCTTCAGCGAGTCACTCCTGCGATTGTCCTTCCTGACCACAAACTCAAGAGCATCAGCAAGATCAACAGGGTAGAAGAAGGTCTCGATGTTATGATAGCCGTCAGGCCTCTTTTCCATGATCCTTAACCCTATATTTATCTTCGCTTTTGGAAATACAACCATATCCGGTCTCTCTTGAGAGATCAAAAATATACGAACCTTTTCAATATACCTCATCTTTAACGATCAAATCCTTTTTCAACATCTTATAAACAGTTGATGTTGGAAAGAATTAGCCGGACATATCCCCGGAGACGGATGTTATTGTTAAATTTGATTCCGGCCGCAGTAAATGCTGTAAAAGTTTTAACTAACATATAATCAATCATATATATTAATGGCACAGGGTACATCAAGAGGCAGGCAGGATAAAAAGCAGTCGGTGGTAATAATTCCGGAGGGAGGGAGAATCCCGCCGCAGGCGACAGAGATGGAAGAGGCTGTTCTGGGTGCTGCCATGCTTGAGATAGATGCTGCCAGGATGGTAGTTGACATGCTCCGTCCGGAGGTGTTTTATCCGGCTTCACACCAGAAAATTTTTGCGGCAATTGTTGAGCTCAACAAGCGTGACCAGGCAATTGACCTGCTGACGGTGACGCAGGAACTGAAGAGAAGAGGTGAGCTTGATGAAGCCGGAGGGGCGGTTTATCTCACGGAGCTGACATCAAAGGTTGTCTCTGCTGCCAATATTGAATACCATGCAAGGATCGTTCTGCAGAAGTATATCCAGCGTGAGCTGATACGTGCGACTACAATGATTCAGAACATGGTCTACGAGGATACCCTTGATGTTACCGAGTTGCTTGACAAGAGCGAAGATGAACTCTTCCGCATTGCCGAGGGGAACATCAAGCATGAGGTTACCCCTATACACGAGGTAATCAAGCAGACTCTTGCAGAGATTGAGGAACTGGGCAAAAAGGAGGATGCTCTTGTGGGCACTCCTTCAGGGTTCACGAAACTTGACAGGCTGACGTCGGGATGGCAGAAGTCGGAGCTGGTGATTATTGCTGCGAGGCCATCGATGGGAAAGACTGCCTTTGCTCTCACTATGGCCCGTAACATGGCAATAAATCACGGAAGGAAGGTTGCCATCTTCTCCCTTGAGATGTCAGCAATTCAGCTTGTGAACCGGCTTATTGTCTCTGAGACTGAGATACCCTCGGATAAGATCAAGAACGGCAATCTCTCGCCGGAGGAGTGGTCATTGCTTGAGTCACGTATTAAGTCTCTCACCGAGGCGCCGATTTATATTGATGACACCCCGGCCATCTCCGTTTTTGAGCTCAGGGCAAAGTGCCGAAGGCTGAAGGCCCAGGGGAGGCTTGATGTTGTAATAGTTGACTATCTGCAGCTTATGACCGGGCCACCCGATGCAGGCAGCCGTGAACAGGAGGTAAGCTCCATCTCCAGGTCGCTGAAGAGCATTGCGAAAGAGCTTACCGTGCCGGTACTGGCCCTCTCGCAGCTTAACAGGTCAGTTGAGACACGTGGAGGAAACAAGAAGCCTATGCTGTCAGACCTTCGTGAATCGGGAGCCATCGAGCAGGATGCCGATATGGTGGTCTTCATCCACCGTCCTGAGAAGATGGGTGTCTTTCAGTTTGAGGATGGCCAGAGTACCAGGGGGCATGCTGATATCATACTGGCAAAGAACCGTAACGGCCCCACCGACGAGGTTCTGTTGTATTTCAGGGAAGAACGCGCCACTTTTATTGAACCTGATGATTTCGGACCTGAAGTTGCGTTTACTGACATTCCTTCCGGAGGTATCTTCACGATGGGGTCAAAGATGAATGATGATATTTCATCTGACTACAGTGATTTCTCTCCTGATGACAACGGTCGGAGACCGTTCTGAGTCAGTCAGTGGCAATATGCCGGTATGAGGGGGATGATGCTGAGTGCCCTATGATCATCATGCTGATGTACTACGCTGAATAACAATGTTTTGTCTCTTGCGCAAAATGAATTGCCTGGCATTCTGTACTGCAGTACCCGATTGTCCGGAGCGGACAGATAGCCATCAGCCATTGTAAACCCGGTTCTAATCAACTCTCAATACCACCCTGATTCCGGCTGACTCGAATGTTGTACCTGTGAATCCGGCATAAACGCCAACCGTGCCGATAAGAAACACCTCGCTGAGGGAGTAACCTGCCTCATAGTAATATCCGGCCTCAGGTGTCCACAACGCTGATATTCCTATATTCTCCCTGATGAGTGTACGACTCAGGCCGGGCAGGCGCTTGAGCAGGAGGGTGGGGGTGGTGTACCTTAAATGTGCCTCGGCAAATGCCTTCCTTGCAGAGACGGAATAACATGGCTTCAGATAAAATGCATCTTCGTAGAAATTGAGCAGTACCGGTGACGATTGTGTATTGAAGAAGTGCATGTCCTGCAGCCTGACATTTTCACTGTTGAGGAAGCTACCGGCCCTGACCCGCCAGCGAAACTGATTCATTGCCCCGAACATGTCTGTGTGGTTTATCTCCGCTGCAAATAGGTCATAGCTGCCTGAAAGGGTGTCATTGTAGCTGTAACCGTGTCTCCATATCAGGGTAAAGGTCGGGTAATCAGATCCGGCACTCACCTTTGCGCCGTCAGAAATACGATACTTCTGCCGTGGTGTCCATGTCAGGGATGACTCAAGGGAGAGATGCCTGTGACTCACCGGCGGCTCATAGTCGTATCCTCCGGCTGCTGAAGCATACGGGTTGTCAGGTATGTTCTCAGACCAGGACTTTTCCCTCCTGAAGAGGGAGAAGGAGGAATTATTTGTCAGCAGATCACGCTTTTCGTACTTCCCCCGTATGTCAAGCGTCAGCCCGTTGACAAGGTCTATGCGGTGTCCGCCTATGATGTACCGGCTTCCGTAGAGTCGCATGATGTTATCCCTGAAGAAAAGGGATGATACGGTATTAACCAGATAATTAACACCTGACGGAGAGAATTCGTCAGACTGGCTGCCTGCCCTTATGTAAATATTCCCTTTGTGCATCGGGTCATAGAGCAGGCTGGCAGTGACATTCCACATCAGTTTTTCCCTGCTGAATGCATACCTTGCCGAAGGGGCAATGGTGAAGCGTCCTGCTTTGCCTGATCTGGCCGACAGGCTCATTCCCGTTCCTGCCACAAAACCGTCAACGGTATTGTAGGAGAATCTCTTCAGGTCTGCCAGGCCGTCAAATTTAAGGGAACTGTTTTTTGAGAGCTGCCATCTCTTTCCTCCTGTCAGGTCTCTGATGACCTGGCTTGTCTGGTTTTTTTTCATGCCCGCGGAGTCGGAGTTGACGGCTGAAGCCGGTCCGGGCTGTGATCTTCTGCCGATAGTGATGGTCACTGTTGAGGTATCACGCACTGCCAGCTTTCCTTTTGCAGCCGGGGCTGTTGCCAGGCTGGCGCTCTCTTCCCTGGTCAGCGGGATGGGCCGCACCTCAGCCCAGTATGCTGAATCACGGCTGGTGGCATCATCATCAACTATCTTCGTGGTTTTGTTTTCTATCTCCAGGGGAGGCTTCTCACGCGTGGCGCTGACATTTTTCCTGTTCAGCCGCGCCAGCCGTGACATCTCCCGTGCCGTAAGGTTATCCTTGGCCAGCAGAGCCTCAATCTCACGATCGGCAGAAGTTTCAGGCCGTTCAGAGTTTTCAGGCCGTTCAG
>WXFE01000084.1 GCA_009881065.1 Bacteroidales bacterium
CTCTTTCTCAGCCCCGGCTGCGACAGCGGTTTCATATACGGCTGGCCGCCGGAGCATCCTGTCAGGCTCCACATCAAGGTATTTGACTGCGCTGGTGTACGCAGCCCTGGCCTTTATTCCCATGAGTGAAATGTCAACATTGAACTCATGGCTGACGGGCATCCAGATACCCTCTTCCACCGGTGTGTAAAGCTGCCGTACCCTTATGCGTCCGGCCATGTTGTCATTGGTAAGATCAAGGGAGTGAATGGCCCACAGGTCCTCCACGATGTATATCACTCCGGTGAAGAGCTGCTGGCTCTTCCGGCGCGGTGTAACGCTGATCTTGTCAATCACATGGTTGCCCTGCGATGATGAACCAAGAAATCTGAAGTTATAATGAGAGAATGCATTTGGCGCAAGGGGCGATATTGCCATCTCTACCAGTACAGGCTGATAGAAACTGGCTTCGATGAAGTCCATCGGTGAGACCTGCCCCTGTGTCAGATCTTCGCTTGAGTTGGCGGAGATAACCCGGTGTTCGTATTTGTCAGGAGCTGTGAATGTTATCATGTTCACCGACTCAGTGAAGTAGTATTTGCCCACCTTCAGGTCATCGCCGTTTGCGTCGATCTTCATCCTCCGTTTGAGCATTTCAGGAATCCGGTCAACACTGCCACCGCCCCTGATGTAGACCTCGGCTTTCCACATCTTAACCTGGTTGAGGTGATAAGGCGCCATACCTATTGCCTTGCGCATGATGAAATATGCAGGATCCTTTCCTGATGCCGAGACCCTCACCGCCGGTATCTCGAAGAGCTGCTCTGCAAGGATTATACTGGCAGAGACATCTTCGTCGGTGATGGTTATGCTTTTTGTCACCGGAATGTATCCGAGGAACTGGTAGTTTACGGTGTAGTTGCCGGGAGGGAGGGATATCTCGTACCAGCCCTCGTTGTTTGAGGTGGTACCCTGGCGCAGTTCAGTGATATAGACAGAGGCGTAAGGCATTGGCGCTCCGCTGCTGTCGGTTATCCTGCCGCCCAATACCTGGGCATTGATTGAAACGGCAGGGAAGAGAAGAAATGCAATAAGGACCAGTATCCCTGTACCCTGAACAGGGCCGGTATTCATAATGTTCGGAAAGGAAGAAGGTGCCTCCCGGATTTGTCTCCTGCCGCGCATCTTTATTCTGATTCTTCGGAATGGTCTTTCAGTGAGGAGCCGGCCACCACAATTACAAATTCGCCCCTGGGGGCGGTTGTGCGGAAGTGATCTGCCAGTGAGGCAAGGGACCCGCGAATGGTCTCCTCGAATTTTTTCGTTATCTCGCGTGAGACGGAAGCCCTTCGGTCTTCACCAAGGGCAGCGGCAAGCTGTTCGAGGGTTTTGACAATACGGAAGGGTGATTCATAGAAAACCATTGTGCGCTCTTCCCCGGCCAGGGCCGAAATCCTTTTCTGTCTCCCCTTTTTCTGTGGAAGGAATCCCTCGAAACAGAAGCGGTCTGATGGCAGGCCGGAGCATACCAGTGCAGGCACGAAGGCGGTGGGGCCGGGAAGTGACTCCACGGGTATCTCTCTCTCGAGGCACCTGCGAACCAGGAGGAAGCCCGGGTCGGAGATGCCGGGGGTGCCGGCGTCAGAGACAAGAGCTGTCACCGTGCCTCCCTCAATGGCGTCACACACCGCCTCGAGGCTGCGATGCTCATTGAATTTGTGGTGCGAACGGAGCGGGACACTTATCCCATAGTGGTCAAGAAGGATCCTTGTGGTCCTGGTGTCTTCGGCAAGGACAAGGCCGGCCGATCTCAGCACCTCCAGGGCACGGATGGTTATATCGCCAAGGTTGCCGATGGGTGTGGGCACCAGGATAAGTCTAGACATGCAGGCTGAATTTTCTGCGTACCACGTCAACGAATGATGACTGAGCGGCAGGATCGCTGCCCATGACGGTGCTTTCGTCGAGTATTCTCATCGCCTCGCCCAGTGACGCTGCCGCGTTCAGTCGTTTGATGGTGTCATTGTATGCCAGCGCATCACCGCTGAAGAGCTCACGGATGAAGTAGAACCTGTCATTAATGCCTATGGCAGCAGCTATATCGGAGACAGGCTTGCTTTTCATGACTGAAGAGATGACCTCCTCCTTCTTTTCCGTCTGCATCTTGTCAACAAGGGCTCCGCCTGAGGTGAAGCGGTCAGCAAGGATTGCCTTTGAATGCTCCGGACTCTTTGGCTCTCCCTTCACCGGCTTCGTTTCAGTAGCCCGGGCTTCAGACGGGTCTGTCGCGGCAGTACCGGCCACAGCCTGGTCTGTCACGGCAGTTTTGGCTTCAGCCTGACTGACCTTTTGGGTGGTCTCTTCAGCCGGGTCTGTCGCAGTAGCTTTGGTTACTACCGCAGTGACCTTCCGGGTGGCCTCTTCTTCCGGCGCTGCCTTTGAAGCGGCCTCTTCAGCCGGAGTGACCTTTTGAGTGGCCTCTTCTTCCGGATATGTCACCTCGGCTCCGGTCACAGCCTGACTGACCTTTCGGGTAGCATTCTCAGCTGAGGCGACTTTCCGGATTGTGTCTTCAGCCGGGTCTGCCTTTGGAGCGGTCTCCCTGGCTGGCGCTGCCTCTGCAGTTCCGGTCACAGCCTCCTTTTCATCAGGTGCCCCGCTGAGTGAAGGCAGCAATCTGACCAGGCTCGCAGCGCTTCCTATGCGTGACCTGGCAAGCTCTATTTCCGCTTTATCCGATCCTGATATGCCGGAGAGCTGTTCCAGCGAAGTCAACGCCTCCTCCAGATCCTTTCCAATAATGTTGACAGCTGTCAGGAAATCCATCTCGCTTAGTTTTTTAATTATTTCCGTTTTCTTTATTTTGCAAAAGTAATCAATAATAGTTTTTCGGGCTGAATAATTCAATCCTGAGTATTGAACGGCCCGGTAACAACTGAAGTATGGAGTTTCTCGAAAATTCGGTTGACCATGCCGGCAAGCGGGGATCGGTGGAGGTGATTGTCGGGTCTATGTTTTCCGGTAAGACCGAGGAACTGATAAGGAGATTGCGCAGGGCGATGTTTGCCGGGCTGAAGGTGGAGATTTTCAAGCCTGCCGTAGATATGAGATACTCTGAGGACAAGGTTGTGTCACATGATGAGAAGTCAATCATGTCTACCCCTGTGGAGAATGCATCCTCTATACTTCTCCTTGCCTCCGGCGTGGAGGTGGTGGGGATAGACGAAGCCCAGTTCTTTGACAACAGCCTCGTCGAGGTATGTACCATGCTTGCAGACGGCGGCACGCGTGTGATTGTGGCAGGCCTCGACATGGATTTCTCGGGGAGGCCGTTCGGGCCCATCCCTGCCCTGATGGCCGTTGCCGAGTATGTGAGCAAGGTGCACGCCATTTGTGTCAGGTGCGGAAACCTTGCAAACCACTCCTATCGTAAGATAAAGAGCGATAAGGTGGTTGTGCTGGGCGAAAGGGATATATATGAGCCGCTGTGCCGCTCATGTTACGTAAAGGCTGTAAACAGGTGATAATCGGGGCCCGGGAACTGGCGCACATCACAGGCGGAACGCTTACAGGTGATGAAAACCTGAAAGTCACCGGCATAATGACTGACAGCAGGTCGCCGGGCGCTGGCCCTGACATGCTCTTCATAGCCCTGCGGGGACCCAATCATGACGGACATAAATTCATAGAACCTCTCTATGCCAGGGGTGTGAGGCTGTTTATTGCTGACACTCTTCCCCCCGGACACGGTGAGATGGCCGGTGCAGCTTTTGTAAAGGTGACAGATACCCTGGATGCGCTCCAGTGCATAGCAAAGTGGCGCCGTGAGAGCTTCAGGGGCAGAGTCATAGCTGTAACGGGAAGCGCCGGAAAGACGATAGTCAAGGAGTGGTTGGCAGGGGTGATGAGCAGTTCCCGAACTGTTATCCGCAGCCCTAAAAGCTACAACTCACAGGTAGGCGTGGCACTCTCGCTGATGAATCTTGATGAGAGCCACGAGATTGCCGTCATCGAAGCCGGGATCTCCAGACCCGGGGAGATGGAGAGGCTGGCACGCATCATCAGGCCGGATATTGTAATCATTACAAATGTGGGTGACGCCCATGGCGAAAACTTTTCCGGCCGGGAGGCCATCGCGGCGGAGAAGCTCAGACTGGCTTCCGGGGCACAACTTCTGATATGCAATGCAGATGACAGGATTATCAGGAATGAGATGGCGTCAAAGTATCCGGAGGTCCCTCTCTTTACATGGTCACTCGCAGGTAATGCTGCCAGCCTTGAAGTTGAGGCAGCCGATACTGTTGACAACGGCCGGATACTGCGGTGCAAAACAGCAGACGAATCATTTGAGGCGGCCATTCCTTTTGCTGATCATGCCTCTGCAGAGAATGCTGTCTCAGTCATCGCATGCTGCCTGGCTGAAAAAATGCCATCAGAGCTGATAGCCGGGGCGATGGCAGAGCTGCCGGCGGTGGCAATGCGCATGGAGACGAAACGGGGCATAAACGGCTGCACCCTGATAGAAGATTACTATAACTCTGATCCTGCCTCCCTTGGAATGGCGCTGGATTTTCTACAGACCCGTGCAAGGGGAAAGACTACCCTCATTCTGTCTGACTTCAGACAGATAGGAGGAGATGAGAAGCAGCTTTATGCGGGTGTGGCCAGGGCTGTAAGAAACTCGGGGATTGACCGGTTTATAGGGATTGGCGAGGCTCTGTCACGGCAGAGGGATTCATTTCAGCCGGGATCACTCTTCTTCAGTTCAACGGCAGATTTTGCAGATGCCATCCCCGGACAACAGTTCAGGAACGAGACAATCCTGATCAAGGGGGCACGTGTTTTCGGACTTGAGCGTATCAGCAGGCTTCTTGTAAGGCAGCTTCACCTCACACGGCTGGAGATAAATATGAATGCCGTGGTTCATAACCTCAATGAATTCAGGCACTTACTTAAACCTGGCACCGGGATTATTGCGATGGTAAAAGCATTTGCCTACGGCTCCGGAGCGGCCGAGATAGCATCTCTTCTCGAGTACAACGGGGTGAGCCGTTTTGCAGTTGCCTATGCAGATGAAGGTGTGGCACTGAGGGAAGCCGGCATCACGTCGCCTGTCATGGTCATGAATCCGGATGAAAGCGTGATGGAGCTGATAATTCATCATGACCTCGAGCCTGAGATATACAGTATCGGGTTTTACTCGGCTTTTGCCGAAGTTGCCAGACGACACGGCCTTCTCCATTACCCCGTGCATATCAAGCTAGACACGGGGATGCACAGGCTTGGATTTGACATGAGTGATATGGAGGAGCTGACCAGGCAACTTGCAGGGCAGCAGCATCTGAAAGTTGTTTCACTCTTCTCACATCTTGCTGCCAGTGATGATCCGGAGCATGACGCATTTACGCACCGGCAGGCCAGACGACTGACAGATGCGGCCGAGAGGCTGTGGAAAGCTCTTGGCTACCGCTTCAGCCTCCATCTGCTTAACACTTCAGGACTGGTCCGCTTTCCGGAATACCAGTTTGACATGGTCAGGCTTGGAATAGGTCTGTACGGTATTGGTCATCATGAGGGGGTAATGCTACAGAACACCGGAAGGTTTGTGACTGCCGTATCACAGGTAAGGAGGGTTCCTGCCGGCGATCCGGTCAGCTATGGCTGCAGGGGCGTCTCAGACCATGAGAGGCAGATAGCGGTTATACCGGTGGGCTACGCCGACGGGCTGCGCCGGCAACTGGGAGACGGAAGAGGCGCTCTTTTCATTAAGGGCCGGAGGGTCCCGGTGGTTGGCAGTATATGCATGGATATGTGCATGGCCGATGTCACGGGAATGGATGTCAAACCCGGAGATGAGGCTGAGATTTTCGGAGCAAATATATCCATTGAGGAGATAGCCTCACTTTGCAATACAATACCGTATGAGATTCTCACCTCAATACCCCGGAGAGTCAAAAGGATTTATGTGAATGAGTGATCAGCCCAGCTGGCTTATCTTCTCAAGCCTCGCCGGATCAACAATGCTGATCTTTTTCCCGTCCAGTGCAATGACAGATTCGGATGCGAACATCGAGAGAGTCCGTATAGCGTTAGAGGTAGTCATGTTTGAAAAGCAGGCAAGGTCTTCACGCGAGACATAGGCCTTGATAGTACGGCCGTCATTCTCAACACCGTAGGTATCACGCAGGACAAGCAGCGACTCGGCAAGGCGACCTCGGATATGTTTCTGGGTCAGCGAGATGGTTCTCCCGTTAGAGAACGAGAGTTCAATTGCCATCATTCTCATGAGCTTCATCGACAGATCAGGATTGCGTCTGATCAGCTTCATAAACGGCTCCTTGTCAAAGTGGCAGACACCCGATTCTTCTATAGCTACCGCTGAAGCGGAATAGGCGTTGCCGGAAATAAAAGCAGCAAAACCTATCAGACCCTGCGGCCTTACCATTCTTATAATCTGTTCACGACCCCCGATGCCTTCCTTGTACACCTTGACCTTACCTGATGCCAGACAGTAAACACCTGCCGCCCTGTTACCCTCGTGAAAAATCATTTCCCCCTTTTTCAACGAAATGCATGAATGATTCTGTAACAGAAACTCCTTCTCCTTGTCAGGAAGATCCCTGAAAACAGAAAACGGTCCTTCAATGCATTGCTCAAGGTACGGACTGGTATAAAGCATTTCCCCTTATGTTTAACAACATATACAAAGATATTAAAAAAGTGCTCAAAAGGGAAAATTAACGTTTTTTAACACACTACTACTCAGATAGTTGAGTGTCAGGTAATAGTATCAGTGGCGTGTGGCTATAATTGGTATCCTTCTTCCTGTGCCGAAGGCTTTTGATGAGACCCGGAGTACGGGAGGGGTTTGTTTTCTCTTGAATTCGCTGGTGCGGACGAGTCTGAGGATCTCCTCAACCAGCTCCTTGTCAAATCCGTCAGCAATAATCCGGTCAGCGGACCACTCCAGGTCAATATGCCGGTACAGGACCGGATCGAGCAGGCTGTAGGGAGGAAGGGAATCGGTATCGAGCTGGTCAGGTTTAAGCTCCGCTGACGGAGGTTTGGATATTATTGCAGGAGGTATGATCTCCGCATGGCTGTTTATCTCCCTGGCAAGCTGGTACACTTCGCTCTTGTAGAGGTCACCTATTACAGAGAGGCCTCCTGCCATATCACCGTACAGTGTTCCGTAACCTACAGCAGCTTCGCTCTTGTTGGAGGTATTGAGAAGCATATATCCGAATTCATTTGCGAAAGCCATTAGTAACACAGCGCGGAGCCTTGCCTGAATGTTTTCCAGGGTAACACCAGGTTCCTTTCCGGCGAAGAAGGGCTGAAGGGTTTTTTCCACTGTCTGGCGTGCATCCTCTATGCTCACTATATGGTAAGGCATCCCGATCTTATCTGCCATCTTCACCGAGTCTGACACCGAGTGTTCTGATGAGTAGACTGAGGGCATCAGCAGGGCGAGGGTGTTCTCTGGCCCCAGGGCTTCTGCTGCAAGTGCCGTTACCACCGCTGAGTCAATTCCGCCGGAAAGTCCGATGATGGCTCTTTTTATCCCGCCTTTCACGAAGAAATCGCGTAGCCCCGTAACCAGCGCCTGGTGAATGAGGCCTGTCATATCCCCGGGAAGCGGGGCAGGGAAGGAGAGGCTGTTCCGGTCAGTTCCCGGTGACGGTATCTCCACTGTCCTGACCTCCTCGGTGCAGAATCCCAGTCTGTCAATGATGGTTCCGTCAGAATCAATGAGAACGGAGGAACCGTCAAAGATGAGCTCGGAATACCCTCCTGTCTGGTTGACGGAGATAAGCGGCACCATGTATTTCCTGGTGTTGCGGATGAATACCTCCTCCCTGACACTGATCCGGTTATGTGCAAATGGATTGGCTGCAATGTTTATGATGAACGAGGGATGCTCCTTCATTATCTCATCCAGTGGCGCCATACTGTACAGACGCCGGGGGCCCTTGTCGCCAAATGGCTGCCCGTACCAGATATCTTCACAAATGGTGACTGCAATCTTCTGACCGTTGAGTTCAACCGGCCGGAATGTGTCTCCTGCCTTGAAATACCTCTCTTCATCAAAGATGTCATAGTTGGGCAGCAATGTCTTGTTCACCACCGCTTTAATCTTTCCTTTATGGAGGAAGAAGGCCGAGTTGTGGAGTTCTTTTCCGTAATCACCGGTGTTGGGCGAGGGTCCGCCCACAATGGCGGCGATCTCGTTGCAGTGGGTTGCAATCTCACGGATTGCGGCCATGGAGGAGTCAATGATGTCACTGCGCCGCAGCAGGTCAAGCGGAGGGTAGCCTGTCACCGCCAGTTCGGAGAAGACAACCAGGTCAGCGCCCTGCCGGCGTGCCTCTTCGATGGCCGTGAGAATCTTACCGCTGTTGTATGCTATGTCACCGGGGATATAGCTCAGCTGTGCGAGAGCAACCTTCATAGCTGGCAGGTCAGAATTTTAATCCGAGCCTGATTTTGAACATCCTCAGTCCCGATCTGTCAGGGTGCTGGTTCACATCCTTCAGGTCCTTGGTGATGTCAAAGAAGTCCTGTGCGTAGGAGATGCCTGCAATCAGGGATGCGTCGAAATTAAGTTCATATTCGATCCCGCCTCCGATATGCCATCCGGCATTCATTCCGTAGACTTCATTTTTGGCATTTTCGGCAAAAATCTGCAGGGTGGGAAGGTCTATCGTAGATTTGATCAGCAGCCTGACATCGAACCCGATGTCAGTGAAATAGGTAAGATATCCCACCGGGTTTGTCTGAAGCCGGACTCCAATCGGGATATTCAGGTACCTCAGATTATACTTCATTTCATCGCCGGGCGGGATGGTCGGGGGGGTAAGGTTATTGAACACCAGTGTATGACTCTCAGTGGAGCTCTGCCTTCCTCCGGCGGAGATGAGGCTGATGCCCGATGAAATGGCGTAGTTCTCTGCGAAGTAATGCAGCACGTTGAGTCCTATGTCGAATCCTGCCCGTGCTCCTTCACTGACATATTCTGACTCGTTTGAGCCCATCCATGAGATCACCGGGTCAGCGTGGACCACGAACACAAGCTCCTGCGCGACGGCTCTGGCGGGTAGCGCAGCCATCAGTACAAATATCATTGTCCCTGACACCGTCCGTTTGATTGCTCTTTTCATCTTATCACTCTTTGCCGGGCTAAAAATATAAATAAATGTCCTTATTTTGTACTTTCAACGTTAGATTACAGACTGCATGACCCATAATGCCAGAATAATCGCCGCCGCTGCCCTGGTGCTGCTAACCCTGTTTTCATCATCATGCCGCCGTGATCCTTACAGGGTTAACGTGTCAGGGATAGCTCTTGATCTCAGGATAAGAGACCTGGGGAGCGAGATTTTCGGTACTCCGCCGAACGAGATGGCAGCCAAAGCTGATTCCCTGAGGATTGAGTATGGGAGGGTACTTGATATTTACAGCACAGTCATCGGGCTGGGTGATCCTTCAGACGAGCGGTGGAATTCGGCTTTCGTTCTCTTTGCCACCGATCTCCGCAACCTCGATCTGTGGGATACGGTGAAGAAGGTGTGGCCTGACACGGAACGACTTGAGAAGGAGCTTGAGAGCGCGTTCAGGCATTACAAGCACTACTTTCCTGACAGGGTTGTGCCGCAGGTTGTTGCATGTTTAACGATATTCAACAACAGCATCATTGTTGACGACTCTCTGCTGATGGTAAGCCTTGACCGGTATCTTGGAGCCGGCTCAGCATATTATCCGGCGATAGGCATCTATAATTACCAGGCCAGGAAGATGACGCCTGACTACACTGCCTCTGACTGCATGTATGCATGGGCCGCCACGGAGTGGGATTACAACTCAGCCGGTTACGGTGCGAAGAACCTTCTGAACACCATGCTTCATGAGGCCAAACTGGTCTATTTCACCAGACGGATGATGCCTGTGCTTGCAGACACGGTGCTTTTCGGGTTTACGGGGAGACAACTGGAGTTCTGTAAGGAGAGTGAAGCTATGATATGGGAGTATATGGTGAGCAAGGATCTGTTGTTTTCTACCGATGGTTTTATGATCCGCAAATTTACCGGTGAGGCTCCGTTTACCAGTTACTTTACGGAGCAGTCGCCGGGCCGGGCAGTGGTATGGACAGGATTCAGGATCATTGAGAGGTATATGAACAATAACCCGGATGTGACCATGGAGGAGCTCATGGCAATGACTGACTGCCAGGTGATTCTGGCCGGGGCAAAGTATAATCCGAAAATGAGCAATTAGCAATTAGCAATTAACAATGTGCAATTAGCAATTAGCAATTTTCTGTCTTTCGTCGCAGTCTGTTTATCTGCCCTTCGACGGGGTCTGTTGAAAAAAACTCTTTTTCATGCAGCGTTTCGGCAGTTGGTTTCGTATTAATTTATAATGAAGCCGCGTGGAAATATACCGACACAATCATGAAATATCTAATTTACATAGGATTGGCATCAATCCTTCTCATAAGTTGTGAGGACAACCTTCAATTTGAAAAAATGCCTTGTACTTATCTGGATTATTATTACTACCGGGATGAACCCTATTACCTGGGTGAAATGTCAGATGAGTACATTTTAATTGCTTGTGATCAAAGCAATAATGACTCCTCAATTCGGGATTTCATAAAATCAATTGACTTTTTTGACCATAGTTTTAATTATGAAATAAATGAGATCACTAATTATCCCTACAAATATCTTATAGCTAAACTGATTAAAAAGTGTACATGTGAAGAGATTGCCTGGATTCTGGATTCTTTAAAACAGGCCCCAATTGTTGTCTACACACATTATACAACCAAAACAAATGACTGCTCAAATTTAATCTGGGAGCCTATTGGAAAACTCTGCGTCAACACCTACAGTAATATCTTCTATGTAAGAGTAAAAGATGCAGGTAATATCTCTGATTTGAATAACATAATATCTGAAACCAATACCACCTTAATTGAGCAGGATAGATTTATGAGCAACTGGTTTTCATTGAGTGCCATTAAAAATTCAAAGGGTGATGCATTGCACATGGCTAACTATTTCTATGAAACAGGTTTATTTGATGCTTGCGAACCAGATATTATCAAAATAGCTATTGAATAAAATAATTTTCAAACAGGTTGGTATATGTCATTGGCCCTCCATGATGCGGCAATCGGGCAACTAAAGAGGAAAGTTTTGTGGCAGGCGCCACAGCCTGTTCCGGTGGGCGCTTGCCTGAGTACATATGTCCGCCATGTAGATCATGCATGCTGGCAGATGCCTGGTTCCGGAGAGCAGATTGCAAGCAAAAAGAAAGGCTGCCCCTTTAGATCTGGAGCAGCCCACTTTATTTTCCTTAATGGGGAATGCGGTTATGCCGGATGAATAGCCTCTACCGGGCAAACGTCGGCGCAGGCCCCACATTCGGTACATATATCCGGGTCAATCTTGTAGATGTCACCCTCAGATATAGCCTCAACCGGACATTCATCTATACAGGTTCCGCAAGCTGTGCAGTCTTCTGAAATTTTGTAAGCCATTATACTTTTTTTTAAAGATTACGGGCGTAAAATTATCTCTTATTTTCATTCTTTCCTAACGAAACAGAGAAATAAAATTTGCCCTTTCCGGTAGTATGTTAAACAGCATTCCGGCAGCAATATGCAATACCTGAACCGGAGCAGTTTACGCCGTAATAACAGCTTCCGCCGAGGGGGTGTCAGAAGTCGAGACTGAACGAGAGATAGAAGATCTTCGGAAGGAGGTAACCGTTGTCAACGCCCCAGGCCAGGTCTGCTCTTATGAAATATCCGAACAGCTGCGCCCTGGCACCACCGCCGAAGCCCATGACCAGCGGCTCGCGCATGGCATCAACCGTTACCACCACCGGACCATTCCGGTAGACCTCGTCATTCCAGTAGTTTTCATTACCCCAGGGATCCCATCCTGACCACGCCATGCCAACATCATAGAAGCCAACGAGCTGCAGGCTGTTCAGAAAATTTGACCTCAGCGGGTGCCCCGCGAAATACCTCACCACCGGCCAGCGTATCTCACTGTTGATCAGTGCAAAGTTGCTGCCGTTACGGATATTCTGGGTGAAACCTCTCATATTCGTGGCCAGGGCCTGGAAACCATACCTTACATTTGGGTTGACGGGTATTGTCTGGTCAAACTGAGGCAATCGGCCGAACGGAAGCTTCATCCAGTTGTCCACGCCTCCCATGTAATAGATCAGCCTCGAGGGACCGAACGAGGTGCTGGCAGCAAACCGGTTTGCCCATATAAGGTCGCGGTGGATTTTCAGGTAATGCCTTATGTCAGCACCAAATACGAACATGTCACTCTTCCTTCCGGTCACCTCCCGGTAGTATTCACCGAAGACCTTGAACCTGGTTCCATAATAGATATTGATGGTGCGTTTGCGCGTATTGTCATAGATGACCTCGCCCTTCAGCCCGGCCCAGTGGCGATTGAACGAAGGGGCAATCAGGCTGGCCTGGTCAGTTGACTGTACCACAAAATTGTCATAACGGTAGGTGAGTGTCCCCTTCAGTGCCAATACGGCGCTCAGCGGCTTCCTGAGCGACATGTAGGTGGTGTAGCTCTTTATTTTGTAGTAACTGGTGTCATTATAACTGTCAAACGACTGTTTGTGGAAGATGACCTGCTTGTCGAACCGTCCTCTGAGCGCTTCAAGGCTGACCAGGTATTCATTGCTGTCAAAGTTTCCTGAGAACCTGAATCCTCCGGTTATACGGTAATCCTCGAAGAGATCAAGGGTTCCTATTTTAAAGAGCATGTTGAGTCCCGGGTTGAAGTAAGGAGCTCCGCCGTTATATGCCTGATAGGTGTTGTTCAGGAAGTTGAAGTCGATCTGGGTGGCCGTATAGTTATTGTAGAATGCCGGGCGGTAGACAAGTGCATCAGGCATCTTCAGCCTTGATGTGTCAAGGTTGATATCCATGTAATCTTTACGCCACTGCAGTTCATAGTAGTTTTCCTTTTCCTTTTCGAAGACGTAGTTCCGGAAGTCTATCGGTTCGTTGGCAGGGGCATAGTATTCGTAAAGAGGTTTCTTAAGGGTGTCATTCATCCGAGCCCTTTCGGCGAGAAGCCAGTCTCTCATCTGGTTGATGCTGTCAGCAGCCCTGAGCATTTCAAGTTCCTCCATGCGCCAGGTGGTTGTCTTTATGTCAGCAGTGTCAGCTACCTGGGTGGCGGAAGTTGGTCCGGTAAAGATCCTGTACCGGCCCTGGTTGAATATGACACCGGCATCCTGTCCTCCGCTTCTGTCAAAAGCTTCGAGGTTTCGCGGAAGGTCGGTTGTCTGGCGTGGGGTGATGAAGTAGGTATAATGAAGCGCAGTATCAATGAATGCAATTGCGCTGTCAATGGTTCCGGTGTAGTGGTTCATTATCCCGTTACCGTTTCCTATGAAGCCTGCTGACGAGGATGTCGGCTGCACGGGTTTCGTCAGGTCCTGCATTGAATCATCTCCAAGCCTGGTCAGCTTGCCGTCAGCTGTCCCCAGGTTATATGTAAAAAGATTATATGTAAGCCCTGTTCTCTCCTGCGGGTCACCGCGGTTGGAGAGTGTGTCTGTGAGCCTGTTGGACGAGAAGACAATTACATTGTCACTTCCCTTTACGAACAGGGGGTTCAGATCATCGGCAATGTCATAGGTTATCCGTTCGTTGGTGCCGCTGATGATGGTATGCACGAAGATGTCGGTCATGCCGTTGATCACTGCCGATACAAGGAGCCGTGATCCGTCAGGGGAGTAGGAGAGTGAGAGTACCTTTTCGAAGAAAGGCATTGTTCGTTGTTCAAATTTCTTTTCCGCAGTACGGTAGAAGTAAAGCTGAACGCCTCCCTTCTCCTCGTTGGCGAATGTCAGTATCTGACCGCCGGGGTGCCATGTAAGCACAGGGTAGGTATGGTCAACCGACTGCTCGTATTTAGGCTCTGCAGTAAAGATTTTCCTGCTCTTCCCGGTAGATACGTCATGCATCCATATCCTTCTCTTGCCCCAGTCATTGGCTACCCAGACAACATACCGGCCGTCGGGGCTCACCTTCACATCGGTGAACCGTTCATATTGTTTTGCCTTTTTTATCTCCCTTGGCACCTGGTAGTTCTCACCCGGCTTCGTATTATAGTAATTGCTGTAATATTCCCTCCAGCCGCGGTATGTATCCTTGATGCTCTTGCCAAGGCCATAGAGGAATCCGTCCTCCACGTTCCGGTAGATCTTTGAGAGGTAGATTATGTTGGGGATAATCGCGTCACCACTGGTGTCACCTATGTATTTCCAGAATGAATGGCCTGCGAATATGGCTTCCTCGTATTCAAGATTGTCGAGGTTTTTGTAGCGGTTGTTTTCAAACGCGTCCCTGACTCGATTGTCGGTCTCGCTGTCCCATCCCCAGGCGACGTAGTTAATCAGTCCTTTGATATACCAGTCAGGGATCTGTATCTGGTTTCCGCTGGTAGTCCGGTCACGGAGGTCAGCGTTGTAGAGCATTTCATAGACCACCACTTCGGCAATAGCCGCGGCAATAAGCTTGCTGAACTCCTCGTGGTCACCGTTGAACCAGAGCATTATTTTGTTCTTGATCACCCTGCTGTAGCCGCCGACGTTGTAGTCATCCTCGGCGGATATAAGGCCTATATTGCTCTGTCTGAAGTCATTCTTCTTGTTGTAGACGATGAGTATGGGTCGCTTTTCGACGGTGTAGTCAAAATAATCCTCAATCTCATTTAGTTTTTCATAAGCCACCTTGCAGGCATATTCCGCCACCTCCCTGCCGAACTCGTTGTAATAGCAGTCAATCTCGTCAAACCTGAAGTAGGTCCAGTAGAAGTTCTTGTGCTGAACCCTGTTCTTGCCGAAGTTCATCTGCATACCGTTATAGAACTGGCCTGAAGCCGGCGCCATGGCCAGGAGAAAGAAGAGTGCCAGTAACGGTATGTGGAGTCCTTTTCGTATCATAAAAAATGGCGGCAAGCCACCGTATCCGAAGCAAAATCTGTTCCAAACGGGTGCATCCGTGTGACAAAACTAATCTATAAACAAATAAAAAAACAATGGCTCATACTTTTTTGTTAATTTTGATTGTTATTATGGTGAAACCCTTCTGGCCTGATCTTTGTTGAGAGCATTGATTTGATGATGAATCGGGCAGATTAGGTTAAAAACATAAGTACATATGAAGCGGAATATTTCATTTCTGATTTTGATGCTGGTTTGTGCGGGTATGATGGCGCAGCCGAAACTCAATTTTGCCAACACCCGTCATAATTACGGAACCATAAAGGAAGAGGCCGGGAAGCAGGAAGCTGTTTTCAATTTTACCAATACCGGAGACTCGGTGCTTGTTCTTACGAAGGTTCAGTCGTCATGTGGTTGTACGGCAGCTGACTATACCAGGTCACCTGTTCCTCCCGGAGGGAAGGGATATGTAAAAGCCGTGTTCGACCCGAAGGGTTACAGCAGCCGTTTTGCGAAGAGTGTTACCGTATATTCGAATGCAAAGCCGGCCGTTGTCGTGCTTGTGATTGAGGGGAATGTGGCGCCCAGGGAGAAGACGGTTGAAGAGCTTTATACTTTTGCCGTTGGCCCGGTGAGGTTCCAGTCAAATCACCTGGCGTTCACCACCACCACCAAGTCAGAGAAGAAGATCAGGGTGATGCCGCTCATCAATACATCAAAGGAGCCGGCGACAGTTGAGTTTGAAGGGCTGCCGGCCCATCTCCAGCTGAAGGTCTCGCCTGCCACGCTGAAACCCGGAGAGAAAGGGATGATCGAGGGCACCTATGACGCAAAGCTCAACAGCAGTGCATGGGGTAATGTGAATGATCTGGTCAGGCTTAAGGTCAATGGCCAGTCACAGCCAAACATATACCTGTATGTTTCCGCCAATCTGGTGGAGGATTTCTCAGGGCTCACTGCCCAGCAGCTGGCCAATGCACCGGTCTTCAAGCTTGATATGAACACTGTGGACTTTGGACAGATAAAGCAGAACTCGTCGGCTGATATCGAGTACTTCTTTACCAACGAGGGCAAGAGTGATCTTATAATAAGGCATGTCAAGGCCGGTTGCGGGTGCACCGCGCTCATGCCCACCGATAATGTCATTAAGCCGGGAGCAAGGGGATCGATAAAGGCGAAATTCAACTCGGGAGGCTATAAGGGACAGATATACAAGAATATCTTTGTTTATACCAATGACCCGAAGAACTCCGAGGTGATGCTCATGATCAAGGGAGAGGTTCTGGTGGAATAGGATAAGGCTAAACAGGAAAGCATGGAGGCAGAGACGCAATGAGCAGGGAAAGGAGATCAACCGGGGCTCTCTCGGTACAGCAGGGAGTGCCGCAGCCTCCGAGTATCAATCCTGAAATGATGAACCGCCTGAATAAAAGGAGGCGGAAGATATTGAGTGCCGATGACTATGTAGACGGCATTCTTCGTGGTAACCGCACTATTCTGAGCCAGGCCATAACGCTTATTGAGAGTAATCTGACGGAACATTATGACCTTGCCCAGGAGGTTGTGGAACGGTGCCTGCCGACCAGCTCGAGGTCAGTCAGGATAGGTATTACGGGTGTTCCCGGTGCCGGGAAAAGCACATTCATAGAAACATTCGGAACAATGCTGACGCGCCATTATGGCAGGCGTCTTGCCGTTCTGGCCATTGACCCGAGCAGCCAGCAAAGCGGTGGGAGCATTATGGGAGACAAGACACGGATGGAGCAGCTGAGCACTGATCCGGATGCTTTCATTCGTCCGTCACCTTCTGCCGGCACGCTGGGCGGCGTGGCACGCAAGACACGCGAAAGCATTATTCTCTGTGAAGCTGCCGGTTTTGATACCATTATCGTGGAGACAGTGGGTGTGGGACAGTCAGAGACAGTAGCTCATTCAATGGTAGACTTCTTTCTGGTGCTTATGCTTGCCGGGGCGGGTGATGAACTTCAGGGAATTAAACGGGGCATCATGGAGATGGCAGATACCATCGTCATCACCAAGGCCGACGGGAATAATATTCAGAAAGCCGAGATGGCGAGGGTGCAATACAAGAACGCACTGCACCTCTTCCCTCCTGCACCGTCGAAATGGGCTCCCAGGGTGATGACATGCTCATCAGTTGAGAAAACCGGTATTACCGATATCTGGGAAGCCATTCGTGATTATGTCAGTGTTACGAAAAGCAACGGATGGTTCTGGGAGAGAAGGAGGGAACAGGCCGTGACACGGATGCACGAAACAATCATTGACTCACTTAAGCAATCTTTCTATACAAATCCTGATGTGACTGCCATGCTGCCCGAACTGGAAAGAAAACTTCGCGAAGGGGAGATAACCTCATATAAACCTGCTGCATTGCTGCTGGATAAATACTTTGGCAACACTTGCAAGTAGTCAATTATTTGTATCTTTGAACCTTCGAAAGAAGAAAGTGTTTACCCATTAAAAATCAACAGATGAAGAAGACAATTATCCTTTTGCTGGTGGTTGCTGTTGCAGCAGCCTGCGCCAGGGAACCAAAATTCACTCTTACAGGTACCATTGACGGTGCCGGAAATGAAACAGTAGTTCTGCAGAAAAGAATTCCCGGTGGTTATCAGGTTCTTGACTCGGCTACAATTGAGAATGGCACCTTTAAGATTGAAGGTGTGATTGATTACCCGCAGATGGTTAACCTGGCCATCAGGGGCAAGAGGGGCGGTCTCAATTTCTTTATAGAAAACTCGGATATTGCTGTTCACGGACATGCAGATTCACTCTATATGGGGTCAGTGAGCGGTTCAGCCACCCAGGCCGAATATGATTCATACAAGGCGCTGCTCGACGAAACCAATGCCGAGATGACAAAGTTATACGACAGCTATCGCCAGGCAAGAACGGACGGAAATAATGAGCTTGTCGCTTCGCTGGAAAAAGAGATCGAAGCCCTTGATGAAAAGCAGATGAATATAAAGAAGGAATTCCTTGCAAATAATACCTCTTCATTCATTGCACCCGCGGTTCTGAGCGAGATTTCATATTATCTTGAAGCGGATGAGATGGAAGGGATTCTTAACAGCTTCGATACGACACTTAACCAGGTTCAGACAGTCATTACACTGAAGGAGAGACTTGTGCAGCTCAAGGCAGTTGCCATAGGACAGAAAGCCCCTGATTTCACCCTTAATGATCCGGACGGCAATCCTATCTCACTCAGCTCCAAAATCGGAGGTGACACCAAACTGTTACTGCTTGATTTCTGGGCATCATGGTGCGGACCCTGCCGCGCGGAGAACCCCTTTGTTGTCAAGACATGGACTGAGTACAACAAGAAGGGATTTGATGTGTTTGGCGTATCACTTGACCGCAGCAGGGAAGACTGGCTGAAGGGTATCCAGGATGACAAACTGACCTGGACACATGTTTCTGAAGTGAAATACTGGGATTGCGCACCTGCCAAACTGTATGCAGTAAGTGCCATACCCTCAAACTTCCTGATAGATGAGAACGGTATTATCGTAGGACATAACCTTCGCGGTGATGCACTTGCAGAAAAGGTAAAAGAGATACTTGATGCCAGGTAATCTGATTTTTTATTAATTTAGAGAGCCGTTGGGGCAGGTGTCTCAACGGCTTTTATTTACTTTAACCCTTAGAAAATGAGCAGGAAAGATGATTTTTTCAGGTCCATTAACGCCGGATACGCGTGCAAGGGCGATTTTATAGTCCTTGGCGGTGCTATGCTTGACGGAGAGGCAATAGCCGATGCCCATGTAAAGATTCCGCTGAAGACGCTAAACCGTCATGGTCTTATTGCCGGTGCCACCGGAACAGGAAAAACGAAGACGCTTCAGGTGCTCGCCGAGCAGCTGTCGTTGAAGGGTATTCCTTCACTTGTTATGGACGTGAAGGGTGACCTCAGCGGCCTGGCCAGACCAGGGCAGGAAAATGATTTCATCAGAAACAGGCATGGGAAGATCAACCTCCCATACTCGACAATGGGTTTCCCTGTTGAGCTGCTGACAATCTCGGAACAGAACGGGGTCAGGTTACGTGCAACGGTCTCCGAGTTTGGGCCTGTGCTCTTCTCGCGCATACTTGACCTGAACGACATTCAGGGCGGTATCATGTCTGTCATATTCAAGTACTGTGATGACAACCGGCTTGCGTTGATAGACCTTAAGGATATCCGGAAAGTGATTCAGTACCTTACCGGAGAGGGGAAGGATGAGCTTGAAAAGGAATACGGGGCCATGTCAACTGCCTCCACAGGGGTGATCCTGCGAAAGATCATAGAGCTGGAACAGCAGGGTGCCGAACGGTTCTTCGGTGAGGAATCATTCGATACTTCAGACCTGATGAGGAGAGACTCCGGCGGGAACGGATACATTAACATCATCCGGCTGACAGACATCCAGGACAAGCCGAAGCTTTTCTCCACATTCATGCTTTCGCTGCTTGCCGAGGTTTACAATACCATGCCTGAGAAGGGTGACGTTCCAAAGCCGGAACTGGTGATTTTCATTGATGAGGCACACCTCATTTTCAGTCAGGCAAGCAAGGTTCTTCTTGAACAGATCGAAACAATAGTCAAACTTATACGTTCCAAGGGCGTGGGAGTTTACTTCATCACCCAGAACCCGATGGATGTGCCGGCTTCGGTGCTGGCTCAGCTTGGCCTGAAGGTGCAGCATGCGCTTCGTGCCTTTACTGCCAAAGACAGGAAGGATATCAAGCTTACTGCTGAAAACTTCCCGATTTCCGATTACTACCGGACGGAGGAGGCCATTACCTCGCTGGGTACCGGGGAGGCGCTGGTGACGGCGCTGAACGAGAAGGGTGTACCCACCCCGCTGGCGGTGACAATGGTACGAGCCCCGATGAGCAGGATGGATATCCTGACCCCGGAAGAGATAGACTCAATCAACCGCTCGTCACAACTGGTGACGAAGTATTCGCGGGTGGTTGATCCTGAGAGCGCTGCGGAGATGCTTGAGAAGAAAATCAGGGATGCGGAGGAAAGAAGAAAGGAGATGGAAACGCGGCGTGATTATGAAAAGGATTACAGACGGTCAACAGGCAGGAGGACCGGAACAGTAACCAGGAGGAGGACCACAACCCATCCGGTGGTAAAGGTGCTGACCTCGGCCACGTTCATCCGCGGAGTGATGGGGATACTTACCAAGGCAATGAAAAAGTAAGGAAGAGTAGATATTATAATTGTTGAATTTAAATTGAGTGAAATGAAAAAGGTCAAATTCGGATTAATTATTGTTCTGGCCGGATCACTTCTTCTTGCAGGATGTGCTTCAATGAACAAGGCCACAAAGGGTGCTGTAATTGGCACTGCAGCCGGCGGTGCAGTGGGTGCCGTGGTAGGCAAGGCTGCAGGCAACACTGCTGTTGGTGCAATTGTCGGTGCAACAGTTGGCGGCGCCACGGGGGCTATAATTGGCCATAAAATGGATAAGCAGGCTGCCGAGATTGAGGAGGCCGTTCCTGATGCCAAGGTTGAACGCGTTGGCGAAGGTATTGTGGTTGAATTCAGCAGCGCTGTTTTGTTTGGTTTCGATCAGTCAGACATTTCTACAGATGCAAAAACCAGTCTTGACAAACTGGTTAAGGTTCTTAACACCTATCCTGATACTAATATCGAGGTTCAGGGTCATACTGACAGCAAGGGGAGCGAAGCATACAACCAGACCCTCTCCGAGAAGAGAGCCGGTGCAGTGTCAGCATACCTGATAGCCAAAGAGATTAACGCTGAGCGAATCACCACAAAGGGTTTCGGTGAAACAATGCCTGAATATGACAATGAAACAGAAGAGGGCAGGGCACAGAACCGCAGGGTTGAGTTCCTGATCACCGCCAATGAGAAGATGATTGCCGAGGCAGAAGCAGAAGCTCAGAAGTAATTTCAGGTAATAGTTTTTATAAGCCAGCCAGATAAATTACAGGATAAGGATTCTATCAGGGGCAGAAGGCTCCTCTTGTGCCCGTTGTCGGGCTCTTTCCTTATGGCTTATGAATCGTGGTATTGTGGCTGATTTTCAGACAGATCCGGACACGGTCAGAACCCCTTCAGCTCCATGAATACTGTGGGAATAAGCAACAGGAACCCGAGGAAAAAGAGTATCAGAATAAGGGGCAGAACCCATTTGAACCATTTTTCATACGGGATTTTTGCAACGCTCAGCACTCCGAGGAGCACACCTGATGTTGGTGTTATCATGTTGGTGAATCCGTCGCCGAGCTGAAAGGCCACCACTGTCGCCTGCCTTGAGAGACCGATCAGGTCTGAGAACTGTGACATCATTGGCATGGTAAGGGCGGCTTTGGCTGAGCCGGATGGCATAAAGAGGTTGATTACCGTCTGGGTGATGTACATCATGCTTACCGATGCCATTTTCCCCGCACCGGAGATTGACTCCGAAAGTTTGTACAGCAGGGTGTCAATGATGTTGCCGTTCTGGAGGATAATGATGATCCCGCCTGCGAGACCCACTATCAGCGCAGCTGACTGAATATCCTTCACCCCGTCGAGAAACAGTTTCGTGATCCTGTTGGCACCATACCCCATCGCAATTCCTGACGCCAGTCCCATTGCAAAGAAGAGTGTGGCAATCTCCATTATGTACCACCCGTAACCCATTACCCCTGTAATCAGAAAGAAGATGGTAAACAGGAGCAGGTCAATAATGAAAAAATGAACTGATTTCCGGAGAGTTAGCCAACCGGTAAAAACAAACACTCCTGTCAGGACCGGAATGGCCGGCACTCTGAGCTGGCTCTCTCCGAAAGAGAGTGAGGAGACCGGATAAAAAACTGAAAAGAGAATCATTACTACCGTGAGGATTATATAAACAATCCAGGCCGACAGAGGTGTATGATAATCGATTTTCAGTTGTTTCTCTGAATGAAGCTTGCGCCAGTAATCGTCATCGTCATATACAGGTGATTTCTCCGGCTCTCTCTTTATTTTACGGGCATAAACCAGTATATAGGCAAATCCGAGGAGGCTGATGATGATCCACATTGCCAGGCGGTACTCAAGTCCTGAAAAGAGAGGCAGGTCAGACAAACCCTGCGCAATTCCAATGGTGAAGGGGTTAAGGAAGGCACCGGCAAATCCAAGGGCGGCAGCAACGAAGCAAAGGGAGACTCCCACTATCGAGTCATAACCCATTGAGACTGCCAGCGGTACGAAGATAATTGTGAATGCAATGGTCTCCTCGCTCATGCCGAACACAGCGCCAAAGAAGCTGAACATCGTCATTATCACTATGAAGATCAGGTTGTCAGCACCTATGGCCCTGATCACTCCCCTGTTCCCCAGCTTTTCCGTGAAGCGCAGCACTGACCCGATGGCCACATCTATGGCCTTGCTCTCATTCATGATCCAGAACGCACCGCCGATGATGAGTATGAATACAATTATGTCAGCCTTGTCAACAAATCCGTCGAACAGGGCTGAGAAGACCTGCCATGTCTGCGGGTTCTTTTCGGTATAGTGAAATGATCCCGGTATGACCACGCTGCGATCGATACCGTTGACGTTAACCGTCTCCCTCTCAAATGCTCCGCCGGGCACTATCCATGTGAGCACTGCACACAGCACCACAATACTGAAGACAATGACGTAGGTATGGGGGATTTTCTTGAACAAGAGAGAATGTTTGGCAGTGCAAAATAATAATTCTTTTACATTGCTTTATCC
>WXFE01000085.1 GCA_009881065.1 Bacteroidales bacterium
GTGATTGCTCTTTTCTGTTCTTCCGTAAAGCCGGGGAATGTCAGTGCTTCCAGGTTTGATCTCACCTGTCCGGGTGAGGAAGCTCCGGGGATGATGCAGCTGACCTCCCCGTTTATTAGTATCCAGTTCAGGGCGACATGGGCCAGCCGGGTGCTCTCCGGGAAGAGTTCCTTCAGCCTTGACACAGCCCTGAGCCCGGCATCATAAGGCACTCCTGCGAAGGTTTCACCCTTATCGAAGAACATACCGCCGCGGTTAAAGAAGCGGTGATCACCGGGGGCGAAACGGGTGTCAGGTCCGAATTTTCCGGTCAGCAGGCCGCTTGCCAGCGGGATGCGTATGATCAGCCCGATATTCTTTTCGGCAGCCATGCTGAAGAACTTCTCGCGTGGCCGCTGGCGGAAGATGTTATACACTAACTGGACGGTGGTGACATTATCGTATTCGATTGCCTTGATTGCCTCCTCGATCTTTTCGACGCTGACACCCAGGTTGAGGATCTTCCCCTCTTCCTTCAGCTTTTCAAATTCACCGAATATCTCCGGACGGTAATATACTTCCGTCGGGGGACAATGGAGCTGGATCAGGTCGATGCAATCCGTGCCGATCCTCTTCAGTGACTCCTCCACGAAGCCGCGGAGCACTTCGGGAGTGTACCCCCTGTTTACATGCGGGTTGATCTGTCTGCCGCATTTCGTGGCTATGCGTACCGCAGCGCCCGATTCACGCACGGTTTTGCCCACGGCTTTTTCACTCTCGCCGTCGGAGTAAATGTCTGCAGTATCTATGAAATTGACACCGTTGTCAATTGCTTCACGGATAATTGATTCAGCAAGGGTATGATCGAACTTTGACCCCCATTTGCCACCCACCTGCCATGTTCCGAGAGAGATTTCCGAAACTTCAAATCCTGTTTTCCCTAATTTCCTGTAGTTCATCTTTCCGTATATTTTTGCCAGTACTGGCTGGTTTTCTCATTTATTACCTGCCGTGGAATGACACGCTGATTCCTGCAGTGAATGGCTTCAGCCTTATCTCATTGTCTGTTGTGATGCGGTTACCGTCTGACCATATCCATGGCTTCCTGTTCACTTTAACCGCATAGCCTCCGTAAATGCCCACTGACCAATAATTACCCGTTTCATTAATACCGCTGTAGAACTTGTATTCGAGGTTCAGGCCGGCCATTGCAACTACCTGGTTAAACCTGAGATCTATCTCCCTGTCTGACAGGTACTGTTCAAGGGGTACACGCCGTTCGTTGGGAGAATTCTTCAGCCTGAACTTCAGCCAGTTGACCGAAAGGGCAGGTGTCATCCTTATCCTCGTGGAGTTTACAATATCATAGCCTGTGATCAGCTTGTACATGGTATTGTTCAGGTTAACGGCAAGAGACTCATGTTCATCTTCGTAGTGGTATCCGAAACCAACCCCTAATCCTGCATAGAATCCGGAAAATGAGGCTCCCATTTCAGGGCCGGTTACCGAGAAGTACTCCATTGCATCTGTGTTATAACTTCCCAGTTGCTCGTTGAATTCTGAAAAGTCGCTGAAAATCAGGCTGAGGCTCAATGCCGAACGGATGGTTGTTTGCCCCCCTGGTTCCAGGTAGTCATCAGCGTTTGCCCAGCTCCCCTCCGGGATATACATTGGAACGAGGATGATCCTTACGGGAAAGGTTGTTGTGTCACTTATCACCGCCTCTGCCGGATTGAAACCGGGACAGGTGACATTGAGTATTTTTTCCTTACCTTCATCAAGAACGAGGTGAAATATGCCGTTAATGTCAGATACAGTGCAGTTTGTGCTGTTGATCTGGCAGGCTCTGACTCCCACTATCGGAATATTCCTGTGGTCGGTTATTATACCGGTAACCACGGTTCCCTGCGCAGAGGCAGGCAGAGCCGCGAATGAGATCAGGATCATCACGGAGAGCCGCCCGGCAAGCAAAACTATTCTGTTCACAGCTTTACGTCTTGTAAATGGTTGATCAGGTGTGGACTCCTTCCCTGTACCTCCACGCCAGCCTTTGTCTCTTTGTTGCTGAAGTCAGGTTCGGGATTCAGAAATGCCGCTCAAATTTATTAAAAATGACGGGATAAAAGCAACCCCGGCTCTGTTGCCGGAAGGCTGTAAAACATCTTTTCAGGCATCAGGAAATTGTTATTTTTAAGTCTTGAACCAATTATCTTATCCGCAGTATGAAAAGAATGATGTTGCTCACCCTGATGCTGCCGGTTGCGTTGCTGGTGTATCCACAGGACAAAAAGGCGCTGACAATTGATGACCTGGTCACCTGGAACCGTATTTCAGAGAGGGTTATTTCCGATGACGGCTCCCTGATCGCTTTCAGGACGGAGCCCCTGAAGGGAGATCCGGTGATCACCCTTTATGACGGAACCGGCTCACTTAAGGCGACATTCAGGTGTGCCACCGGAGCAACGGTCTCATCTGATTCGAGATTTCTCTTTTTTACAATAAAACCGCCAGAGGAGGAGGTGAGGGCACTCCGGCTGAAAAAGACGAAAAAGGATGATATGCCGCTGGATAAGCTTGGTATATACAATGTTACAACGGGAATTACTGATACTGTCGCCAGGCTGAAGTCATACAAGACCCCTGACAGGTGGTCAGGGTGGCTGGCATGGCAATGTGAGCCGCTGAAGGAGAAGCCGGCGGCAATGCCTGATACGGCTGCCGGTGACAACGGAAAGGGCAAAAAGCCGAAGAGTGAGTCGGCTGACAACGGTTACACCCTTTATGTCAGGAATCTTGCAAGCGGCCTGACAGATACGGTCAGGTTCGTCACCGACTATCTTTTCGCCGAAGAGGCGGAGAAACTGATGTATGCCACCACCGGTGAGGATGGCATAATGGAGCCTGGAGTGACAATCATTGACCTGAAGAGAGGGGAGAAGAGTATGCTTTATACCGGTAAGGCGAAATACAGGCAGCTGGCAATGGACAAAAAGGGTGAGAGGGCTGCATTCATAATCTCGTTCGACGAAAAGGACAAAGCCGGAAACACATATTCACTCTGTTTCTGGAACGGCAAGGGAGTGGCATCGGCTGTGGCTACGAAGGGAACCGCAGGCCTGCCTGAAGGGTGGATCATCAACGAGAATGCCAGGCTGAGCTTCGCGGAGAAGTCACCGAGGCTGTTTTTCGGCACATCTCCTGAGTACAAAATCAGGGACACCACCGTTCTGGAGGATGAGCGTGCAGTTGTAGACGTATGGCACTGGTCAGAGGGTGTTCTTCATACTGCCCAGGTTGTTAGGAAGGCACGCGAGATGAAAAGAACCTATACAGCCGTCTGTCATACTGACCGCGGGAAGGTGGTTCAGCTGGCCACGGCAGAGATGCCTGAGGTGCAGCTTCCGGAAAAGGGTGATGGTGCAACAGCCCTGGGAATATCATCGCTTCCCTATGAGCTTGAATCGATGTGGGAGGGCCGGTCCGGAAACGATCTGTGGACAGTGGATATCATGACCGGCAATGCGGTGAAGATAAAGGAGAATCTCAAAGCACGGCCACGCTTTTCGCCCGGCGGCAGGTATCTCTACTGGTACCATGGTGCTGACAGCTCATGGTACTCATATGATGTCACGGCAGGGAAGGAGACAAGGCTGACAACCCCTGCAACCCTCAGGGTATGGGATGAGCTGAATGATGTGCCTGATATTCCCGGGTCATACCCGGCAGCCGGATGGCTGAAGGATGACAGGGCTTTACTGGTATCAGACAGATATGATATCTGGTCACTTGATCCGGCTGCAGCTACCCCTGCCAGGAATGTAACTTCGAACGGAAGGCAGGAGGGGATCAGGTACCGGCTTCTCGACTTCGATCCTGAGAATGATTATATTGATCCTTCGGAAAGGCAGTATCTGATTGGTGTAAACGAATCTACCCGGGCAGAAGGCTTCTATTCGCTTGACATTCGCAAAAAGAATCCGCCTGTCAGGCTTGCAGGGGGAGATTATACCCTTGGCATTCCGGTCAAAGCCAGGAAGGCTGACCGCCTGATCTACACGAAGGAGAACTTCACTCTTTTCCCTGACTACCTGCTCACTGACCTTTCGTTCAGGAATGAGACAAGGCTGACAGATGCCAATCCGCAGCAGAAGGATTACCTGTGGGGAACGGCGGAAGTGGTGAAGTGGACCTCGCTTGACGGGCGGCCGCTGGAGGGGCTCCTTTACAAACCGGAGAACTTTGACCCGGCGAAAAAGTATCCCATGATTGTCAATTTCTATGAGAAGAGTTCTACGGAGCTCAACCGGCACAGGATTCCCGAGCCCGGCAGGTCTACAATTGATTATCATTACTATACGAGTAACGGGTATCTCATCTTCAATCCCGACGTATATTACATTGACGGATATCCGGGGCAGAGTGCCTGCAATTGCGTAATGCCCGGAATTATGTCACTCATTGAAAAGGGATTTGTAGACGAGAAGAGTATAGGTGCCCAGGGTCACAGCTGGGGAGGTTACCAGGTGGCTTATCTTGCCACGCGGACTACTCTTTTTGCCGCCATTGAATCAGGTGCGCCCGTGGTTAACATGTACAGTGCCTATGGAGGCATCAGGTGGGAGTCGGGCCAAAACCGCTCGATGCAATATGAACATCAGCAGAGCCGTATTGGGGCGAGTATCTGGGAGGCTCCGCATCTTTACCTGGAGAACTCTCCGCTCTTTGCCATTGATAAGATTGAAACACCCATTCTCATAATGGCCAATGATCAGGATGGCGCTGTCCCATGGTACCAGGGGATAGAATTCTTCATAGCCATGAGGCGACTGGGCAAGCCGGCATGGCTTCTCAACTACAACGGCGAACCGCACTGGGCACAGACACTGCCTAATCGTATAGACTTCCAGAAACGTATGTCTCAGTTTTTCAACCATTACCTGAAAGGTGAGGCCATGCCTGTCTGGATGAAGGACGGAGTCCCTGCCACTGAAAAGGAGTTCACCCTGGGATACTGACAGCTACCGCTTTCACGGGATAATTGGTTTTAACGGGCACTTCCCGAAAATGCTTTTTTAATGAATTCATATACAATGGTTTGTATATGATTGTTGAGGTATTGTATAGGTGCCGTTATCTTATTATTTTAGCAATGAGAAAATCAAACGACCCGGTTGTTTGCTTAATTAATGGCAGACGCTTCATAAATTGTAGAAAAATCTGACCAACATGAAAGAAATTATCACGATTCTGTTTCTGCTTCTCGCCTGTGCGGGCAATTTGTCAGCCCAGACAACGGTAAAGGGAACGGTGGTTGATGATCAGAATCTGCCCCTTCCGGGGGTATCGGTTCTGGTCAAGGGCACCTACCGGGGGACGATGTCTGATGCAGAGGGAAACTACACAATTTCTGCCCGGCCCACTGACACGCTGGTCTTTTCGATGGTTGGGATGGTCACTCAGCAGATATCGGTAGGAACAAAAACCCGGATAGATGTTATCCTGGCAACGGAGACAACCCTTATGGATGAGGTGGTGGTGATTGGATACGGTACGGTCCGGAAAAGTGACCTGACCGGTTCGGTAAGCTCTGTAAAGACAGATGATCTTATGAAGGTAACCTCGCTGAATGCCGAGCAGGGGCTGCAGGGAAAGGTTACGGGAGTTCAGGTGATCAGTACCAGCGGAGCCCCCGGCGCCGGAGCGGCTGTCAGGGTGCGTGGGGTGGGAACATTCAACAACTCTTCACCCATCTTTGTGGTAGATGGCGTTATCCTTGACGACATCTCATTCCTCAACTCTGCAGACATAGCTTCAATGGAGGTGCTGAAGGATGCTTCCGCAACGGCTATATACGGGTCGAGGGGCGCCAACGGGGTAATAATAATCACCACCAAGACCGGTACTCCCGGTCAGGAGAAGGCAAGTTTCAACGTCAGTTCCGAATTCGGGCTGCAGCATCTTGCGAAGAAGATTGACCTGCTTGACGGAAGGGAGTTTGCGATAATCTCAAATGAAATTGTGGCGGGTTCCTTTAATAATGTTGACCTGGTTCCCAATACTGACTGGCAGGACCTGGTCTTTTCAACTGCCCCGATTCACAATCATCAACTCTCCGTGACCGGGGCAACTAATCTGACACAGTATTATGTAGGTATCGGGGCATTCATCCAGGATGGTATAATAGACAAATCGAATTACAACCGTATCACCCTCAAGCTGAACAATACCTATAATCTTACACCATTCCTTAAGCTTGGCAACAATCTGACAATTGCTCCCTATACGCAGCAGAATGCTCCCAACGTTACATACGCTGTCTACCGTGCGCAGCCGGTTCTGAAACCATATTATGACAACGGTGATTATGCTGTTGTGTACAACGTGGGAAATCCCCTCGCTTCACTGGAGTATTCCAATAATTTCAGGAAAGGTGTCAGAGGTGTCGGTAATATTTTCGCGGAAGCGTCAATCCTGAAATCAATAACAATCAGGTCAAGCCTGGGAATTGATGCGTCGTACAACAAATCAACAAGCTTCACACCTGCTTATACGGTCTACAATCCGGACGGTACAGCTTCACAGCAGCAGAATGTGCTGAGTGACATTTACAAAGGCAGTTCTGACAACATGAACTGGTTATGGGAGAACACCGTCAGCTACAGGAACACTTTTGCTGATATCCACTCACTTGATATGGTAGCCGGCTTCACAATGCAGGAGTCATCATCTGAGTTTACCAGCATCCCGGGAGAGAACGTGCTTCGTGACGGGAGGGATTTCTGGTATATCAGTCCATCTTATATCTATGATCCGGCAAACAACGTAAACACCATCCAGTCTATTTCGAACGGGGTTGATGCGGGTCTCTATTACTCAATGATGTCATATCTGTTCAGAGCCAACTATACACTCAGCAACAAATACATAGTTACGGTCACCTTCCGCCGTGACGGATCGTCAAAGTTCTCGAAGGAGAATCGTTTTTCAGACTTCCCGTCGGTTGCCTTCGGTTGGAATGTGGGGAATGAGTCGTTCATGAAGTCAGTTGACTGGATTTCGAAGCTGAAGCTCAGGGCCAGCTGGGGTATCATAGGCAATGACAAGATATCGTATTATGACAGGTATTCAAGGGTTCAGTCATCGATCATTGCCGTCCTGGGCAATCCTGATGCACCTGTTCCTGCTGCCACCTACGGCAAGAGCGGCAATCCTGACCTGAAGTGGGAGAGCACTACCCAGACAGATATCGGGGCTGAGATTGGCATGTTTGCCAACAGGCTTACAACAGAGTTTGATTTCTATAACAGGGTAACGAATGACATACTTGTTGAGCTCTCCACGCCCGGGCATCTTGGCAACGGTCAGGGACAGAGGGTTCGTTACAATGCTGCTTCAGTACTTAACAGGGGTTTTGAGTTTAATCTCAACTGGAGGGAAAAGGTTGGCGAGGTAACCTATTCGGTAGGTTTACTCGGGTCAACGATTCACAACGAGGTGCTTGAGATAGGAGGGAGCAGCGGTGTGGACTCAATCCTCATCGGGGGATACCTTGGTGACGGCAGGCCTGTTACCCTGAGCAGGGTGGGATTGCCGATAGGGGCTTTTTATGGATACAAGACAGACGGTATTTTCCAGAGTGAGGAGGAACTGGCGGCCTATCCGCACTCATCGCAGGCAGGTGTTGGTGACCTGAGGTTTGTGGACGTAACCGGCGATGGCATCCTTGACGGTCGTGACCGTACTTTCATCGGCTCCCCGATACCGAAGTTCATCTTCGGTTTCAACGGAATGATTGAGTACAAAGGGATGGATCTGAGTGTTGATTTCCAGGGACAGACAGGCAACAAGATATTCAACGGGAAGGAGGTGGTCAGGCCTGACCCCTACAACTTCGAGAAGCATGTCTTTGACCGGTGGACTGGCCCGGGAACAAGCAATACGGAGCCCAGGCCATCTTTCGGAGGATATAATTACACACCCTCCGACAGATTCATTCATGATGGATCATTCCTCAGGCTGAGAAGCGTCACGCTGGGATACACCCTTCCGGCTTCATTGTCACAGAAAGCCTATATCAGGCAGTTAAGGGTCTATCTGAAGGGGACGAATCTCTTCACAATGACGAAATTCACCGGGTACACGCCCGAGATAGGGAGTTATGATGTTCTCTCGAACGGGATAGATTACGGGGTTTATCCAATAACCTCTGCATATTCAATTGGTGTTAACCTGCTATTCTAAGAAAGATGAAAACCAAGATAACAATATCACTTCTTATTGTTGCATCCCTTGTAATTACCACGGGATGTGAAGATTTCCTGCAGAAGGATCCGCAGGGTGAGCTTACGCAGGAGGCATTCCCGGTGACGGCATCTGATGCGTTGCTGGCCACCAATGCTGTCTATGTATCTATCCGGACCTGGGCATACCACTCAGGCGGATACCCGATACTTGACATAATGTCAGACGATGCTCACAAAGGCAGCAACCCAAACGACCAGTTGCCTACAGTTGGCCCTTATGAAACCTTCACCCATACAACCACCCAGGACGGTCTTGATCGCTGGTGGAGTGCACTGTATGAGGGAATCAAGAGAGCAAATGTGGTGATTGAAAAAGTTCCTTCAATAAATATGAATGAGCAATTGCGCAACAGGTACATTGCTGAAGCCAGTTTCCTCAGAGGTCTGTTTTATTTTGATCTTGTAAGGGCGTTCGGTGGTGTGCCCAAGGTTACTTCCACCACTCCGGCAACGAAAACCCCGCGTTCGACAGATGCTGAGATCTATGAACTTATCATTTCAGACCTTGAATTTGCTGCACAGCATCTGCCTGAAAAGAGCCTTTATGCACCGGATGATGCCGGACGCGCCACAAAAGGTGCCGCCAAATCGCTTCTTGCAAGGGTCTATCTTTTCATGGGTGATTATAAGAATGTTGAGAAGTATGCCCTTGAGGTAATTGCATCTGATGAATATGATCTGGAGGATGATTTTGCCGATGCGAACGGCAAGAACGGTGAGCATGGTATTGAGTCAGTGTTTGAGATAGGGGCCATGGAGGTTGAGGGTGCCGGAGGAAACCAGTACGCCAACACACAGGGAGTCAGGGGATCACCAAACCGGGGATGGGGTTTCAACAGACCATCGCTCGATTTGCGCTACTCTTTTGAGGAGGGTGATCCTCGTCTTGACGCAACCATCATCGATCTGGGAGAGACTCTTGACGGAATCTTTATCATAGGAGACGGAACCACTCCTGACGTGGTGGTTGTTAACGGCATCGTTACGGAGGTTGAGTGCTACAACCAGAAGGTATGGTATCCGGGCACGAATACTATCACCCAGTGGGGGCACAACCGCAGGCTCATACGATATGCCGATGTGCTGCTGATGGCTGCCGAAGCGCTTAACGAGAACGACAAGCCCGGTGACGCTCTTCCTTTACTTAACGAGGTCCGGGAGCGTGCAAGGGGAGGCAACGGCTCAATTCTGCCTGATGTCACGGTCACTGAGAAGAATGCACTAAGGAATGCCATCCTGGAGGAGAGACGGCATGAACTGGCGCTGGAGGGGCACAGGTTCTGGGATCTTGTCCGCACAGGCAGGGCCGCGATTGTTCTCGGTCCGTTAGGATTCCAGACCGGCAAGCATGAACTCTTGCCCATACCTCAGAACGAAATAGATATATCACAGGGATCTCTTCAGCAGAATCCTAACTGGTAAATAACTCTGACAGTAAAAATGAATGTTGAATTTTAAACCTTAAGTTTTATGAAAGAAAAACACCTCTTTACAAGTCTGCTTCTGGTTGTTGCAGCATTTTCACTGATGCTCACCAGCTGCAAAAAGGATCCGGAGCCGCTGGCACTGGAATCTCTCATGGCCGGTACAATTGATCTCAATGGCGCCACATCGCCAACGAACGTACCTGTCAATCCGACCATTGTTGCCACGTTCAATGTTGACATTGATCCTGCAACGGCAACAACTTCAGTCATTACAATGGTTCAGGATTATGACAATGCTCCCATTGCTTTGACAATCAGCGCATCAGGCAACACCATCACCATCACGCCAGAGGAGAATCTCGGTACCGGTGCCCTCTATAAGTTAAGTATAGGCGGTGGTCTCAAGTCAGTTGACGCCATGGCCATTACCCCGCTGCAGAGGACCTTCACCACAGCCGGCACATTTGCTCCTGCAGGCGCAATTGCTCACTTCACTTTCGAGGACAATGCCAATGACATTATCGGCAATTGGGATCCGGCTGCCGCTGACATTATTGACATTACCTACACTGCTTCAAGAAATGCTGCTGCAGGCAAGGCAGCCACGTTCAACGGCTCCACCAGCCTCATCGAGATCCCAAATGGTGATCAGCTGATGAACACGAACAGCTTTACGATTGCATTCTGGGTCAAGACCAATTCCACAGACAAGACCAACGGTCACTTTGTAATGGGTCTGGCTGGCTGGCATGGAATCCAGTATGAGATATTTGGTGGCTATGACGGATCAAAGTTCGCTATTCAGTACCAGCATGCAACAGGAACCGCTGCTGAGGACATGTGGTTTCCTGTAGAGGCAAAATACAATAATCTTCCTCCTGATCAGGCATGGCAGGGCTGGACTTATGCCAAGAGCCTGTCAGCTGCCGAGATGATGGCCAAGCTGAAGGATAACTGGCTAAACGTTGTCTATACTTACAATGCTCCTACTAAAGTCGGGACGCTTTATTTCGACGGGGTGAAGATGAAAAGCTTCGACTTCAATCTTTGGCCTGACGATAGTGCCAAGAGAGGCGTTACCGGCCTCAAGTACGCCGGCAATGCACAGGGCAACAAGTGGGCACTCGGCTTCATCCAGGCAAGGAATAACAGGACCATCAGCGATGACTGGGCTGATTATGCCAATCCTGATAACAACCACTTCAAGGGTCAGCTTGATGACATTCGTATATGGCATAAGGCTCTTACCGAGAATGAAATCACACTCATGTATAACTCGGAGAAACCATAAAACCATTTTTAATGGCTAATCCGGAGGGTCCCGGCAAGAGCCCGGACCCTCCTTTTTTTCAAAAGGGAATATTATGCGCAGTTGGTTAACGGGAGCATGGTTTATCATTCTGTCATTGTTGTTTTTTTCATGCGACAGGAATGATCCGGGAGGTGAACCCGGATTGATTCAACTCGTAAGGGCTAAAGTTGGAACAGTTTACCTTGACCTCAATAACCCGCTGACGGATATTCCGGTAGACAGGAATGCCGTGATTGAGTTCAGCAGCGCACTTGACACCACCGCGGCACGCAAAAGCGTTTTCCTGAAGAAGGAGGGCATAACGGCAATACCTGCTGCTATTACTTTCATTGATAACAACAGGACAGTTGTGCTGCAGCCTTCAGTCAGCCTTGATCACCTTACTGAATACACCCTTGAGATCACTTCAACGCTCAGGGGTGCAAACCGTGAGACTTTTCCGGGAGTTACCTACAGTTTCACAACCGTGAACGGTAAAATGCAGATAACCTCGGTCACAGTCAACGGTGCGCCCTTAATGCCGCCGGCAAGGCCGCTCAATGTAAACCTGGAAGCAGTATCTATTGTTGTCGATTTTTCGGAGGAGCTGAATCCTGCTGATTACCAGGGATATTTTTACTTCCCGGCCCCTGTTCACTATTCCCTTTCAGAAAGCAACCGGAGGGTTACAGTCACAACTGCCTCCGCGCTGGACTATTATAAAAAATATACATTTACCGTTACAACCGGGTTGAAGGGTGTCAACGGTTATACCTTTGACGGTTTCAGCAACAGCTTTTATACCGGTTCTGACCCCCGTCTCAAGTTTCCGCTTATAAGTGATGATGAACTGCTTGACCTGGTTCAGCGTCAGACCTTCAGGTATTTTTATGACTTTGCCCATCCTTCCAGCGGGCTGGCACGCGAGCGTAACACTTCGGGTGAGGTTGTCACCATCGGAGGCTCAGGATTTGGCATCATGGCCATGGTTGTGGCTATGGAGAGGGGGTTCATTACCAGGGCGGAGGGTCTGTCGCATATTGACAAAATCCTTGATTTTCTCGAGACATGTGACCGTTATCACGGTGTCTGGCCGCACTGGCTGAACGGCTCTACCGGACGTATCGTGCCGTTCAGCGAGAAGGATAACGGTGGTGACCTGGTAGAGACTTCGTTTCTCATCCAGGGAATGATCACCTTCAGGCAGTACCTTGATGCCGGTGTTCCTGCCGAGAAGCAGATCATTGACCGCATAAATGCACTCTGGCAGACGGTGGAATTTGATTTCTTCACCCAGGGGCAGAATGCCCTCTACTGGCACTGGTCGCCCGACTACGGTTTCCAGGCCAACATGATATTGCGCGGCTACAATGAAACACTGATCTGCTATGTTCTGGGAGCAGGGTCATCCACTCATACCATCAGCAGGGATACCTACAGGTATGGCTACATGAATGATGGCGCCATAATGAACGGCAACACCTATTATGGAATCAGGCTGCCGATGGGGTGGGCGTATGGCGGCCCGCTCTTCTTCACGCACTATTCGTTCCTGGGGCTCGATCCGCGAAACCTTCAGGATACCTGGGTCAATTACCTCGAACAGAACACGGCCCATTCACTTATTAACTGGAAGCACTGCGAGACAAACCCGTTTAGTTACGTAGGGTACAGCGGTGATTGCTGGGGCCTGACAGCCAGTGATGACCACAAGGGTTACAGTGCTCATTCACCGACAAATGACCTGGGAGTAATCACTCCCACGGCAGCCATATCATCACTGCCCTACACTCCGGAACAGTCGATGAATGCAATCAGGCACTTCTATTACATTCTCGGAGACCGGCTATGGGGTGAGTACGGTTTCCATGATGCCTTCAATCCGACTGAAGGATGGTGGGCAACATCATACCTGGCCATTGATCAGGGTCCGATTATCTGCATGATTGAGAACCATCGCACAGCTCTTCTCTGGGATCTGTTCATGTCAGCCCCGGAAGTGCAGGCCGGCCTTGATAAACTGGGATTTACATATTAAAAGCCTATGAAAAAGATATACCTCATTTTACTGGCGGCGATTGTGTCAGCCGCGTGCAATCAGCCTCAGAAGACAGTTTTCCGCTCACAGGGCAAGGTTGACTATCTGCTGTCATCCGAAGATGAGGCGATGCTTGACTCGATTCAGAAAAAGACTTTCCTCTTTTTCATGGGAGAACATCACCCGGAGTGGGGAATAGTCAGGGACCGCACCGCATCATGGGCGCCGGCAAGCATAGCCTCCACCGGGTTCGGCATCTCCTCGTTCGCCATTGGCGTGGAACGGGGCTGGATAACACGGGATGAGGCGGCACAGATAACCCTCAACATGATGAATTTTTTCGTGAATTCACTTCAGGGTCCTGATGCACTGGCTACCGGGTACAAGGGATTCTACTATCATTTTCTCCGGATGGATACAGGCCTCAGGGAATGGAGATGCGAGCTCTCCTCGGTAGATACCGGGCTGCTTATGATGGGGATACTCTTTGCAAGGAATTACTATGACCGTGACAACGAGACGGAAAACCAGATCCGCTCTCAGGCGTCACTGATGCTCGAAAATATTGAGTGGGACTTCATGATGATGCCTGATACAGGTAATTATGCCAGGCAGATATCCATGGGCTGGCACCCTGAGTCAGGGCTTCATAAGATGGGATGGAGCGGTTACAATGAGGCGCTGTTCCTCTATATCCTTGCCGCAGGAACAGGGCTTGAGAATGCAAAGGAGAGCTACAGGTCATGGCTCAGCAGCTACAAGTGGCAAACCCCGTATGAAGGGCTTTCACATGTGGCTTTTCCTCCGCTTTTCGGCCACCAGTTCTCTCACTGCTTCATCGACTTCAGGGGGCTGGCCGATGAGTATATGCGCGACAAGGGGATAGACTATTTTGAGAACTCGCGCCGGGCAACCCGGGTTCAGCGGCAGTATGCCATCGACAATCCTCACGGATGGGTCGGGTATGACTCACTATGCTGGGGCGTTACAGCAAGTGACGGCCCAGGAGATAAATACAACTTCGGCGAAAGGGAGTTTCTGGGCTATGCCGGAAGAGGAACCAGCGGACCAGAGTACAACTACTTTGATGATGGTACAATAGCACCGTACGGGCCCCTCTCCTCACTGCCATTTGCACCGGAGATAGTTATCCCGACAATCAGGTCAATAAATGAGAAGATGGGCGACAAAATCTGGGGCAGGTACGGGTATTATGATTCATTCAACCTCACAGCAGGATGGGTCAATGATGATTTCATAGGAATTGATCAGGGCCCTATGCTCATAATGATAGAGAACTTCAGAACCGGACTGGTCTGGAACTACGTGATGAATGATCCGGTGATTCAGAAAGGCCTTCAGACGCTCGGGTTTTCATACCTGTAGCGCTTTAACCCTGACCCTGCCTGAAACAGTCGGCAGCAATCGTCAGAAGAAACACCCATATCATGAATTACCGAACCGGAAAAACGGAACTCCTCCTGTTGCTGCTCATTGGCCTGACTTCATTTGCCGCAACAGCCCAGGTACGAATACTTGAGTCCTTTGAGCAGGCTTCAGGCTGGTCATATAACATCTCTGACGGCGTAACCCTGAACATATCTGCTGAAACAGGGGTAACCGGTAACGCCGTAAGGATTGACTATGATTTCACCGAGGGAACCGGCTATGGCGGCATACAGAAGATGTACCCGATAGACCTGCCTGATAATTACGAGTTTACCTTCTGGCTAAGGGCTGAATCACCTTCCAACAATTTCGAAATAAAATTCATTGACAGCACCGGGAACAATGTCTGGTGGGTCAATAACCGCAACTATGATTTTCCACGTGAGTGGACCAGGATCCGCATAAAGAAAAGGCATATCACTTTTGCCTGGGGTCCGACAGAGGACCGCGATATGAAGCGGGTAGACAGGATTGAATTCACCGTTGCCTCCTTTGTCGGAGGGAAGGGAACTCTATGGCTTGATGATCTGAAGTTTGAGCCTCTGCCTCCGGAGACGGATCTCTGGCCTGAGCCGGCGGTGAGCGCCTCCTCCTCAGCCAGGGGGCACAGTCCGGAGCTTGCAGCTGACGGATCAGCTGAATCCTGCTGGCAAAGCAGGAGGGCAGGCAGGCAGAGCATAACCCTTGATTTCAAGGGGAGGAGGGAGTTCGGGGGACTTGATATCGCATGGCTTGAAGGCAGCCATGCCGAAGAGTTTGACATCTTGCTTTCAGATGACGGAAACAAATGGGGAAAGGCATATTCGGTCAGCCCCAACCGCAGCAGTTCCAGCATCATCAGACTACCGGAGGCCGAGGCGGCTTACCTCCGCATTGACCTTCTGAAACCGGCTAACGGCAGGTACTATGGCATCAGGGAGATAAAGATTCCTGACGTAAAGAGTACCCTTACTCCCAATGATTTCATAATATATGCTGCAAGAAACTCGCCCGCAGGAAGTTATCCTGGTTATTTCAGCGGGCGGGCCTCATACTGGACAGTCACCGGGGTCAGCAGTGATACTAAGGAAGCGCTGATAAGCGAGGATGGTATGGTGGAAGCTGAAAAAGCGCGCTTTTCACTGGAGCCCATGATTAAAACCGCTAACAGACTCATTAACCATAGTAATGTCCGGCCGGAGCAGGGGATGGGCTATCCCGGATATACCGGTGATTATGCCTGTCTTCCTTCCGTTGAGTGGAAGCAGGATGGAATCAGGTTTGTGACCGGTGTCTCTTCGGGCGGCAGGCCCAATGACGATTCGGAGCTTTACATCGGTTACTGGTTTGAAAACATTTCGGCAGAGCCACAGGAGTTAGAGTTTTACCTTCTGCTTCGCCCGTTTCAGGTGAATCCGTACTATCAGTTTCTCAACACCGTTGGCGGCGTAGGAAGGATAATGTCAGTCAGGGAGATCAGCAAAGGTCTGATCTCGGTAGATGGCAAGCCGGTCAGGCTGACTGAGGCGTATGAGTCATTTGGCGCCTCAAAGTTCGATGAGGGCAATCAGGTTGAGATGATTCGCAGGGGGGAGATGCCTGTTTCGCCGGGTGTGACCGATCCCTCGGGGATGGCAGGCGCGATTGTGAAGTACAGAATAAAGCTTGAACCGGGTGAGTCGAAGGAATTATTTGCCGTAATCCCGTACCACAGCGTTATCGGAGAATCCTCCGGGCCGGAGGCAGGTGAGAATCCGCCTCAGGTAATCAGGGCAGAATCACTGGCTGAGGGCGGCGCACTGCACATGCTTCCACAGACCACTGCTGAAGCCAGGGAGAAGTTTTTCGCGTCAGCGGACTACTGGAACAAAAGAACAGGACACATCCGTTTTGATCTTCCTCCTTCGGCTGACAGGCTGATTGACACATGGCGCTCAAACCTGGCGTATATACTGATCAACAGGGATATGGCAGGCATACAGCCGGGCTCGCGTTCGTATGACAGGAGCTGGATACGTGACGGATCGCTTACATCATCAGCCCTTCTCAAATCAGGTATTGTCACAGAGGTGAAGGAGTTCATTGAATGGTATGCGGCAAACCAATATGATAACGGAAAGGTGCCGTGCGTGGTTGACGTCAGGGGGCCTGACCCCGTTCCTGAAAATGACAGCCACGGCCAGCTGATCTATCTCATCAGGGAGTATTTCAATTTCACCGCTGACACTGCATTCCTCAGATCAATGAATCATCATGTCATCAAAGCGGTTGATTATATCGGTTTACTTGTCGCGGAGAGATCAACGGATCATTTCAGGAATGGGAATGACAGTGTAAGGGCATATTACGGGCTGGTGCCCGAATCAATCAGCCATGAGGGTTATTCGGCTAAACCGATGCACTCATACTGGGATAATTTCTTCATTATGAAGGGCCTGAAGGATGCGGTTGAGATACAAAACATACTTGGTGAAAATGAGCACCGCACGAGAATAGCGCTGATGCGCGATGAGTTCCGGAAGAATCTTTACAGTTCAATTGACCTCGCCATGAAGGTGAGGGAGATTGACTATATCCCCGGATGTGTGGAACTGGGAGATTTTGACGCCACCTCTACAACCATTGCCCTTACCCCGTGCAACGAGCTGGGTAATCTCCCCGTGCCACAGGTATACAACACCTTCGAGAAGTATTATGAATTTTTCAGGAAGAGGCGGGATGGCCAGCAGGAGTGGGTCAATTACACACCCTATGAAAACAGGCTTATAGGTTCATTCATTATGCTTGACCAGCCGGAGAGGGCTCATGAATTGGTTGAATTCCTTCTTGATGACCAGAAGCCGCATGCGTGGAACCATTGGGCGGAGGTTGTGTGGAAAGACCGCCGCTTTCCGGGATTCATAGGGGATATGCCTCACACATGGTGCGGCAGTGATTTCATAAATGCCGTAAGGTCAATGTTTGTTTATGAGAACGAGTATGATCACACCCTGGTTATTGCAGCCGCTCTGTATCGTGACTGGATTGATGCCCCTGGAGGCATGTCGGTTGGCAACCTGCCTACCTATTACGGTGATATCTCCTATTCTGTCAGGAGGGAGGGGAGCGCGTACCGTTTCAATATATCGGGCGATCTCAACCTGCCCGCAGGAGGCATCAGGATACGCAACTTCAACGGGGGTGCCATGCCGTCAGGGGTGACTGTAAACGGAAATGAGATAACAGGTTTTACCGGCAGGGATATCTCTGTTACAGAGGTCCCGGCAGAGGTGATAATCAAATTTTGAGAGCATATAACAGAAATTCGGATGAAAGATACAAAGGCGAGTCGCGGGAAGGCATTACAGGGTGATGACCGGATAACATTCGGTCAGCTTGCAGCCTATTCTGCGGGTGGTATCATACCGGTGGCGCTGTTCAACATTGCCGGTCAGCTTGTTGGGTTAATGGGAAATATCAGCTTGGGTATCAGCGCTTTCTGGCTGGGGCTAATAATGATTATCCCCAGGCTCTGGGATGCGTTTTCTGATCCTATCGTAGGCCATCTGTCAGACAACACGCGAAGCAGGTTCGGCAGGCGCAGGCCTTATCTCCTGATAGGGGGTATAGCCGTTGCGGTATTCTTTGTGGTCTTGTGGTGGATTCCCAAAGGCGAAACGGTGCATGCCTGGTTCCCCAGTGAGGCCGGGTACCGGAGTTTCCAGCTATTCTATATTCTTTTTGCCCTGCTGCTCTTCTTTACTGCCACAACCATCTTCGAGATACCTCATGGTGCACTTGGTATGGAGATGACATCAGACCCGCACGAACGTACCCGCCTCTTCAGCGGAAAAAGTTTCGTGGGCAATCTTTTCGCCATGAGCACTCCATGGCTCTTTGCCCTGGCCAATATGGAAGTGTTCCGTGGACCGGGAGGCAATGAAGCTGACGGGATGCGGTACGTCTCCCTGATGATTGCAGCTATCCTGATTCCGCTCTCTTTCTGGTGGACTGCGAAGCTGCGCGAACCGGGATTCGCCAGGGTGGCGAAACAGGAAAAGACCACTTTCTGGCAGGATGCGAGGATTGTCAGTACAAACAGGAACTATATATATCTGGTACTGACCATCTTCATCCTGGCTATGGGTTTCAATTTTGTGAACCTGCTGGGCTCCTATATTCCCATATTTTATGTCTTTGGGGGAGATAAGGTTGCCGGTGCGAAGCTGTTGGGTATAAACGGAACGATCTGGGCAATCACGGGTGTGCTTGCCGTCTTCCCCCTCAACTGGATCAGCCCGAGACTAGGGAAGAGGAACACGCTGATCATCTCCATGCTTCTCATGACCCTGGCACAACTCTCAAAGATTGTATGCTATAATCCTGAGCATCCCTACCTGGTGATAATTCCCACAATAATGCTTTCTGCCGGCATGCTTTTCTTCTTCACTCTCGGCTCTTCGATGGTGGGTGATATATGTGATGAAGATGAGCTGCGTACCGGGAAGCGAACTGAGGGGAGCTATTACTCCTTTTACTGGTGGTTCATTAAACTCGGTACGGCATTCGCCAGCTTCGTTGCAGGAGTGCTTATCACCCTCACTCTGTTCGACGAGACACAGGTGACAAAGGTTGACAGCCTTCAGGGAAGCGTTCGTGACATGCAGGTTAAAGCTTCTTACTGGAAAGGTTACACAGGTGATACTGCTGCTGCCGGCACATGGCTGAAGAATGCACAGTCACAGGCTGCCGATGCACTCAAGGAATCGAAGGATTACCTGGTATACCTTGAGAGTGAGGCAGTTAAAAAACCGGACAAAAAGAGGGTCATTTCGCCGGATATTGAGGCTCAGAGGAAGAATGTGCTGACAAATGCAAATGAAGTAACCAGGCAGAACATCGCAGCTCTCGAGAGAAACAGCGAGGCTCTTGTCTCTGCTTTAGCCGGCGGCGTGCCGGGTCCGCTTGCCGACAGTCTGATCAGGGCAACAGTGCCGTTAATCATGCAATCAAAGCTTACAAAGGCAAGGATCAGCTCCTTTGATCTGCTGGCTCACCTCAGCTCCAGGTCAGATAAACAGAAGAAGAATCGTGACCACACCGAACAGCTGACCGGCAGAGTGGCAGAGATAAAGAATATGATCTATGCGCTGGAGCCCGGATCTCCGCCAGATGTCCTTGAAACCAGCCTCGAATTAATCAGTGCAGGAGTCGGACCTCTCAAGAAACAGTCGCCCTATACTCTCTTAATGATGAGGGTGGTGGAGATTGGTCTGCCTGTGCTTCTGTGCCTGCTGGCTCTGGTATTTGCCTTCCGTTACGGACTGACCGAGAAAAGGACGATGGAGATCAAGGAACTGCTCAGGGAAAGAAGAGGAATCATGAACAATGGCGGTCAGGCTGAAGGAGTGCAGTCGACCTGATTAAAATACAGCTTATGACATTCAGCATTAAGGATAACAATTTTTATCTCGGCGACAACAGGGTTTTCCTCAACTCCGGCGAGATACACTATTTCAGGATCAGGCGTGAATTGTGGGACAGGCATCTTGATGAGGCCGTCAGCGCGGGGTTGAAGGCAGTCAGCACCTATGTGCCGTGGGCCTGGCATGAGGAGGAGGAGGGTGTGTTTGATTTCGATGGCAGTTCCTGCCCCGAAAAGGACCTGACCGGCTGGCTCCGCAAGTGCAGGGAACATGGATTGTACGCCATTGTCAAGCCCGGTCCGTTTATCCTTGCAGAGTTCAGGGGTGCAGGTCTGCCCGACTGGTTCCTCGAAAGATACGGTGACGGGGTGCGGATGCATACCCGGCGGGGGGTGAGGGTGATGAGTGACGGTGTCAGCCTCTTCAACAGAGATTACCTTGAAAAAGTCGGTCTGTGGTATGACCAGGTCATGCCCGTCATCAGGAGCAATGAGATTCAGGCCGGGGGGCCTGTCATTATGATGCAGGTCTGTAATGAGATAGGTGTTTTTTCATGGCTGGCCCGGCAGGCCGACTATGGCAATGAGGTCAGGAAAAGGTTCGTATCATGGGTTTCAGAGAAGTATGGTACCGTCAGTGAGGTTAACAGGCTGTGGGGTACATCTTACAACAGCTTTGATGAGATTGAACTGCCGCCTGACGGAAGGGAGCCATATTCATCTCCTGCTGACCGCGGACGTGACAATGCATGGCACAGCTTCTGGAGAAGATATTACGGAGATTACCTCCGGATGCTGAGTTTGATGATAAGAGATCGCGGTGTCACGGTACCGCTGTATCATAATCTCCCGGGATGGATCTACGGCAGCGGATACGAGTTCCCGGTGAACATAACGATGTATGAAGACCTCTTCAGGGGCCGGAGCGAGATCATCTTCGGCGTTGACCACATACCCGAGTTTGTCTCTTACAGGAATCTGCATGACGACCGGATTATCAATGATATCACCCTGGCAATGCAGGGAGGCGGTCCACTCTTTGCAGCAGAGTTTCAGAGCGGCTCACGTGAGTATCATGTGGTGACAAACCCGCGTGAGATGGAGCTGTTTTACAAGGCCAGCATCGCCAACGGGCTGAAGGGATGGAACTTTTACATGTTTTCGCAGGGCCGGAACGTCCGCCGAAGGGGTTACTCGGGAGACACTTTTTACTGGTTCACCCCGCTCGATGCTGACGGAAGGCGCGGAAGCGCCTGGCCTGCAGTGCAGAAGATGAGCCGCATGACAGCAGTGACGGCAGACATAATTGTCAATGCCGGCCGCAGGGCCGAAGTGTGCGTACTTTTCTATCCACACTGGTATGCCACGGAGCTTGAGAGGCCTGGAGGTGAGGCTGCAGGACTGACATACATACCATCAGCTGTCAGACGGCCAGCCTATTTTGACGGCCTCCTGAAGGCGCTGCAGGTTCTGAACATAGATTATGATATGGCTGACCTCGGCAGTGCCTCATCTGAGTCACTTTCACAATACCGTCAGGTCTGGCTCTTTGCAACCGACGAAATGGATGCCACGGCACAGATGACCGTCGCCGCTTATATTACCGGCGGAGGCCATGCCATTATCTATCCTTGTCTTCCTGACAGGGAGACATCTCAACAGCCCTGCAGGGTGCTTCGCGATGCAATAGGGGTGACTCCGTCAGGGACAGAGGTGACAGATTCACCGCTTATAGACTTTCTTGATCTGCATGACATCAAGTGCAGCAACCCGCAGGTTGTATTCACCCCGGAATCGCTGGCCGGTGCAGAGATCATCGCCCGCACCCTCAGCGGCACTCCATGCGGCTTTGAAAAGAGGGTAGGAAAAGGAAAGGTGACATTCATCGGCACATGGGTCGGATTTGACACGGAGGTTCACAGGGCGTTCTATGAAAAGTTACTGGAGAGATCAGCTGCAAGGCTTCGTAATGCCACGTCTGACAACGAATTCATAATTGCACGGCAGAGATTCACCTGTGACGGCAGGGCGCTGCTCTTTGTGGCAAACTACTACAATGAGGAGATGAGCGGTAGTGTCACCTATACTCATACCGTATCGGGTGAGACGATAAGTCTGCCGCTGAGCGGGAAAAAGATTACATGGCCTCCGCTGAGGGCAATACTTACCCCTGTCTGCCTGCAGTTGGCAGAGGGAGTGACATTGCTTCATACCACCTCCGATCTCCTTGGTCTCAGGAGGGAGGGGAATGAGATAATCATGACGCTCAGTGGCGACAGGGACCTGGCTGGAGAGACCGTGCTGGAGGGTCCCGGAGCCGTAAGGATAAGCAGGGCGGAGATCGGAGGCAGGCGTGCTGAGATTGGTGTTACCGGGAAGCGCAGGGTGATCACCTATAGCCACGGAGAGGGAGAGGAGCTGCAGCTCAGAATCATCATGGGCTGAGCTGTGCCCGGCGGCAGGGCACTCAGTGAGAGGAACTGCAGCTCAGGATTACCCATGAGCTGAGCTGTGTAAGGCAGCAGCTTATTTAGTCAGTGGCTCCGGAGATGGAAATAGCAAACGGACAGTTATCAGGGTTATGACAAAAACAAACAGGCAATGAAGATCAGCAACAATGCAGGACTGACGGTTGAGTTTCTCGGGAACGGAGCAGTGTCATGCATATATACTGACATCATAATGATCAGCCTCCGCCGGGCAACTGTTTATACTGGCGCATATGCCGGAATATGGCTGAGAAAGAGAAATGACACAATTGAGAACCATCTTCTTACCGCTCCCGGGAGTGAAGGCTTTTTCCGTGTGGAGAACGGCATATACAGCGCTGCCGGAAACTGGGAAGGCATCGGATATATATGCAGCCTGAGGCTGTCAGAAAAGAGTCTGAGCTGGGAATGGGCAACAGAACTTTTCAACAATAGCGGCAGGGAGGTTACACTCGACCTTGTATGTCTCCAGGATGCCGGGTTGAAGACCATTTCGCATGAGCTTGTAAATGAGTACTATGTAAGCCAGTATACAGAGAGGAGGATATTTGATGACTCCGTGTCCGGAAAGGTGGTCTGCTGCCGTCAGAACATGAAGGAGTCGGGTGGCTGGCCCTGGCTGATGATGGCCTCCCTGGGGCGGTCCGGCTCCGCCTCTACTGACGGAATGCAGTTTTACGGAAAAAGTTACCGGGCTACCGGCATTCCTGAAGGATTGCTGGCGGAGAGCCTGGGAGGTGAGTATGCCGGTGAGTCATCCGTAATCGCTGTTCAGGAAGAGCCATTTGTTCTCGGGCCAGGAAAGACAAGGAGAGTCAGGTTTGTGCTGACATTTTTGCATAACCATCCGCAAGCCACCTCGGAAGCGGACCTTGACAGGCTGCATGACCTTGCAATGGAGTTCAGCCATAACTGTTCTGTGCCTGCCGGAGGCCTTTCTTCCGAGGCTCTCTTCAGTTTATTACACAAGCCGGGTGGCTTAAGCGGGATTGAAGGATTCCGGAAGCCGGAGCTTAACCTGTTCAGCGACCCGGTCATGTTACAGGCAGATGAGTTGTCTGAAAAGGAGATCGAGAAATTTTTTCCGGGACCCCGCAGGCATACCGAGTTTTCCGGAGGCCAGCCGTTATCATTCTTTTACGACATGAACCGGCATGTGATGCTCAGGGAGAAGGAATTGCTGGTTGATCGACCTCATGGGCATATCATGCATACCAGGTCACACCTGGTCCCGGATGAGTCAATAATGTCAACCACGGCGTTTGCATCCGGTGTTTTCAACTCTCACCTCACTCAGGGTAATACCAACTTCAACACCCTTCTGTCAGTTTGCAACAGCCAGTTCAATATCAATCCCGTTTCAGGGCAAAGGATTTTCGTGGTGGCAGGGAGTGAGAGGATGCTTCTCGGCGTACCATCGGCTTTCGAGATGGGACTTAATCACTGCAGGTGGTTATACCGGCATGGCAGCAGCCTGTACCAGGTGCGCACATGGACATCCGGAAAGGTGCCACAGGTCAACATGGATTTTCGGGTTCTCGAAGGAGATGCTGTGGCACTTGTGGTTACCCATGATTTTGACAGGCTCAACGGCTGGAGTACAAAACCTGGCGATGTTGCCGGAGAGTATGTCGCGTTGCCCACCACCGGAAGCATGATCAGCCGGAAGTTCCCGGATGCGCGGTACAGGATAAACATCCACTGTTCCGGCAGCAGTTACAGTGCAGGGGGTAACGGGCTTTCAGGGAATGATGGCGGGCTGAACGTAAACTCTCTGTTTTCTGTTGAGACCGCTCCGCTGATGCGGTTCGGCATGAGCTTCACGGGTTGTGTCACGGCAGGAATTGAACCGCTCTCCCTTGACGATGCAGACAGGATGTTTGCCTCAGACGCCGGTGATGCCACGGAGGAATGGAAAGAGATAAGCCGTTCACTCTCAATCAGAAGCAATAATGATGATATAAGTGCAATAACAGAGATACTCCCGTGGTTCGGGATGAATGCAGTCACGCATTTTCTGACCCCTTACGGTCTTGAGCAGTTCAGCGGCGCCGCATGGGGTACGCGTGACGTATCACAGGGACCTGTCGAACTGCTGCTTGCGACGGGTAAGTATGATGAGGCAAGAAAAGTACTTACACTCATCTTTTCAAACCAGGAGCCTGACGGCGGATGGCCCCAATGGTGGATGTTTGACAGCTACAATGAGATACGGGCCGACAGCGCACACGGAGACATTGTCTACTGGTGCCTCATAGCCCTCAGCAGTTATATAAGGGCAACCGGAGATTTTGGGATACTGGATGAAAGACTGCCATACTTTCAGAAAGATGAAAAAGAGCAAAAGCTTCTGACTCCGCTGAGGGAACATATCAACCGGCTGGTAGACAAAGTCACCGGCTCATTTATCCGGGGCAAATGGCTGGTTCGTTACGGGGGAGGTGACTGGAATGACTCACTGCAGCCGGTTAACAGGGAACTGGCTGAAAGACTGATCTCATCATGGATGGTTGAGATGAACTACCAGGCATTCAGAGAGTATGCGGAGGTTTGTGCTATGGCCGGCCACCATGCCCTTGCCGAAGAGATGAACCGTTACTCGGAGAATATCAGGAGCGACTTCAACAGGTATCTTGTAAGTGACGGAGTTGTTGCGGGTTACGGTCTTGCCGGTGATGATGGCAGGATAAGCCTGCTGCTTCATCCTTCTGATACGGTGACAGGCATCAGTTACAGCCTCCTGCCGATGGAGCGGGGGATTGTCAGCGGCATCTTCACCCCGGAACAGGCGGCAACTCACCTGGAACTGATCAGGAGACACCTCACCGGCCCTGACGGAGCCCGGCTGATGGACCGGCCACTGAGATACAGCGGCGGCACTGGGAAGATTTTCCGCAGAGCAGAGAGCAGCACCTTCTTCGGCAGGGAGATAGGTCTTATGTATCTGCATGAACACATAAGGTACGCAGAGTCTCTTGCCCGCACCGGTCGTGCCGTGGAGTTCATGAAGGCGTTAAGGCAGGCAATACCGGCGGGGTATGCTGAGATAGTACCCTGCTCCGATACCAGGCAGTCGAACTGCTATTACAGCAGCTCTGACGCCGTCTTTGAAACCCGTTACCAGGCTGACGAACGGTATAATGAGATAATTGATGGTAAAATTACCCTGAGAGGCGGGTGGCGTGTTTATTCCAGCGGCCCGGGCATCTTTGCCGGTCTCATTATTACACATCTCCTTGGTATCCGGAGGGAATGGGGCAGGTTTGTGATTGACCCGGTGATGCCGGCCTCTCTTGACGGAATTGAGGCTTCGCTGATAATCATGGGCCGGACCGTGACCTTTGTCTACCATGTCATTGAAGGGTGCAGCGGTCCGAAACGGATTACCGTAAATGGAAGGGATGTGGCTTTCACTCCCGTTGAGAACCAGTACCGTCCCTGTGGCGCAGCAGTGGATGAATCTCTCTTTGAAGGCATGCTGCCAGGCAGCGAAAACAGGGTTGATATATACCTCTGAAATCCTGTTTTTTACTATATTTACCACTGATACCAGGAAGTTGTATAATACCGTGACTTATGTCAGAGATATCAGTGGGGGGACACTAAAGCTGCTGATTCAGGTCATTTGCATCACCTTTCTTTCATTGCCGGTGCAGGTTCAGGCCCAGGCAGGTGGAGGCAGGAATGACATCAGCCGGTTTATTCCCGGAACAATCCCGGTAAAAAGTCAGAACTGGAAGATAAGCAGGGACCCGGTCAGCGGTTACATCTATTTTGCCAATTCTGCCGGCCTGATCGAATATAACGGTATTACGGCGAGAAGTTATCCTGTACCCTACCGCCAGGGAGCAAGGTCTGTATATGTGAATGGTGAAGGGGTGATTTTCACCGGTTCCTTTGAAGATTTCGGATTCTGGATGAAGGATCAGTCCGGAGCACTTTCATATACCTCACTGGCAACCCCGGCTGATGTTGCCGAGAACGATGAGATATGGAACATATACGAGACAGGAGGCACCCTCTGTTTCCAGTCGTTCACCTCTGTATATGTTTATAACTACAACAGTGTTAAGAGGATTGCGGCTCCATCCTCGATGCTGTTCTTCTTCAGGTCAGGTGACCGTTTTATTGCACAATCGATAGATGAGGGACTCTACTGGTTTGACGGAAATGAATTCAGGTTCATCCCCGGAAGCGGAATATTTGCAGCACACAAGATCCATGCGCTGATCGACTTCGGTCAGGATGAAAAGTGGATATGCACTGCCAACGACGGGATCTTTCTGTTTGACGGAACGAAGTTCACCCCTGTGGCAAATGAGGTCTCGGGGTTCCTGAAGGAGGCCACCTGCAATGCCGGGCTGGCTGTGAATGATTCGCTCCTTGTCTTCGGGACTATTCTCAGGGGACTGGTGCTCTGTGACCGGAGCGGCAGGATACTTGAAACCTATGATTATTCCAACGGGCTGAGCAACAATACCGTGTTGTCGCTTTACCTGGATTCCGGAAAGGGGCTGTGGGTCGGGCTTGATGATGGTGCGAATTATCTTGATACAAATTCGCCTGTGGCGTTCTACGAGAACTCAGGAGGTGACCTTGGAACAATATATACTGTTATCCGTGACCGGGATCATCTTTTCCTGGGGACAAACCACGGGCTTTTTGCAACCGACATAGAAAAAAGCAACGGGTCATACCGCTTCTCAGGACTCCGGATTATCCCCGGGACGCAGGGGCAGGTGTGGAAGCTGTTGCAGTATGACGGGCAGATACTTTGCGGACACAACGACGGCACCTTCCTTGTTGACGGGCTGAATGCCGAAAGGATTTCGGATGTCACAGGGGGGTGGTCTGTAAGGCCGTTTGGTGAATATCTTGTGCAGGGAACCTACACTGGTCTCGTCTCATTCAGGAGGGGTGAAAGGGGCAAATGGGAGTTCAGCGCTAAAATTGATGGCTATGCCGAGCCTACCAGGTTCGTGGAGATTGATTACCTTGGGTACGTATGGGCACTGCATCCCCAGAAGGGGTTGTACCGGCTGGAGCTGAACGAGGAGGCTGATTCGGTGATCAGTTCACTTCATTTCAGCCAGACCGGTGACAGCGCAAGGATTATCTCCATGGCAGTGATAAACAACCAGATGGTGTTCATTGCCGAAGATCATCTGTATGGCTTTGACTATGAGCGGAAGGACTTTTTTCCCGTGACATCACTGGAGCCGGGCCTGGGTGAGTTTGTCGGGGCAACGCAGATAATCCCGTTTCAGAAGAACAGTTACTGGTGTGTGCTTGACAACAGGATTGCCCTGTTCAGCATCACGCGTGACCTGCAGGCCGAAAAGATCATGGAATTCATGCATGAATATGCTGACCTGCCATGGCGTGAACAGCAGGTGATGTCTCTTGATTCCGGCATGCTTCTCATCCCCACGAGGCAGGCATTCAGCATCTATGACGTTGACAGGCTGGTCAGCAGTTCGGAGAGCTCTGCGCTTGCCATCAGCCGTCTGGTTTTCAGCGGGAGCAACAGGAACGCAACACTGTTCCCGCAATCGGATGAAGAAAAAATGGTGCCCGGCAAGGCCAACAACCTGACCGTCTATATCGCAAATCCATCAGGATTCGACCGCGAGGTCAGAGAGTATCTTTACAGGATCACCGAGCTTGGAGAGGAGTGGTATCGAACAGCTACTGACAACTTCTCACTGTTAAACCTGAAGCACGGTGAATATCATCTCCAGGTAAAAGAGGCGGCCGGCAGGGGCATGACAGAGACCTGTTTTACTATCAGGAGGCCCTTTGCCCTGACCGGATGGGCCATGCTGCTCTACCTGCTTACTATTGCAGCTGTTACCGCAGCCGCGATTATGTTTTTCCGTTCCAAACTCGAGGGCCACCGCCGTATGATTGAATATGAGGTTGGCAAGAACAGGCTGGAAAGCGAGCTCGATTACAAGAGTTATGAGCTGATGCTGACCATGCGTTATCTCATAAGAAAAACTGACACCCTCAGGGAACTGCGTGACAAGCTGGAGACAGCCAAGGAGAGCTCTTTAAAGATGCCCGTCCGTTTCATCAGGGAGATGGAACAGATTATTGATCACGGACTTGACACCCAGACGGAGGAGTGGCAGAACGTGATGAAAAACCTGAAGCTGTCACAGGAAGGGTTCTTCAGAAAGCTGAAGGCCAGGTATCCGGCACTGACACCCAATGACCTCAGGCTATGTTCGTATCTGAGGATGAACTTTACCACCAAGGAGATTGCAAATCTCTCGAACATATCCACACGGTCGGTAGAGATAGCGCGTTACAGGCTGAGATCAAAACTGAACCTCAGTCATGAGGTCAACCTGACAGAGTTTCTCATTCACGAGGCGGAGATAAGTGAAGATTAGGTTCCGGTGAGGC
>WXFE01000086.1 GCA_009881065.1 Bacteroidales bacterium
TCCTTGTAGGCGATCAGCTTCTCCATGACAGCCGGGTCACCGGTGGCAATCATCTGCGCTGCCAGGATACCTGCATTCAGCGCTCCGTCAATGGCAACAGTTGCTACAGGAATCCCGGGAGGCATCTGAACGATGGCCAGCAATGCATCCATCCCGTCAAGTGATGCCTTAACAGGCACTCCGATGACCGGCACGGGGGTCATTGCAGCTATCACTCCCGGCAGATGAGCCGCCATGCCCGCGCCTGCAATAATCACCTTTATTCCCCTGTCCGCTGCACTGCGGGCAAACTGCTCGACAGCCTCCGGGGTGCGGTGTGCCGAGAGCGCGTTGATCTCAAAGGGGATTCCCACACTGTCAAGAAACTCCGCAGCCTTCTCCATGACCTTCAGGTCAGAAACACTGCCCATAATGATGCTTACAGCCGGTTTCATATACTCTTTTTTATCGTATGAATCATTGCCGGAGCAAAAATAAGCTTTAAATTCATAACTTAGCGGCATCAACCACCTCAACCATGAACGAGATAACTGTACTGGACAGAGAGTTCTCGGTGTACATCACCGAGGATGAGATACAGAGCCGCATTACGGCTCTGGCGGAAAAGATCAATGAAGACATGAATGGTAAGGATGTGCTCTTTTTCGGTGTTCTCAACGGAGTCTTTCTCTTCGCAGCTGACATTTTCAGACAGATAAACTTCGAATGCCAGGTCTCATTCATCAAGCTGGCATCTTATGACGGTTCATCAAGCACCGGAAAGATCAAGGAGCTTATCGGCTGGAACGAGGATATAACAGACAAGACAGTGGTTGTGCTCGAGGATATCGTTGACACAGGAACCACCCTTGAGAGGGTGATAGCTGAACTGAAGCTGAGAAAGGCCGCTGACATAAAGATATGCACCCTGCTGTTCAAACCGGAAGCCTATACAAAGGATATCCCGATAGACTATATCGGCTTTGAGATTCCGAACAACTTCGTGGTTGGATACGGACTTGATTATTACGGTTACGGCCGCAATCTGAGAGCGATTTACAAACTGACAAAATAATCTCATAATGGTAAATATTCTAATGTTCGGCCCTCCCGGTTCAGGGAAGGGAACACAATCAGTAACGCTTGCTGAGAAATACAACCTCCTTCATCTTTCCACCGGTGACATGCTCAGGGCTGAGCTGGCCGCAGGCACCCCGCTGGGAAAGAAGATGGAAGCCATCATGGCAGCAGGAGAACTTGTGCCTGATGATGTTGTCATAGCATTGATTGCCGGCAAGATAGACTCAACAACCGGCAAGGCAGGTTTTATTTTTGACGGTTTCCCACGCACCGTGGAACAGGCCGAGGCACTTCAGAAGATGCTCGGAGGGAAAGGTATGAAGATAGACCTTATGCTGGTGCTGGAGGTGAATGATGCGGAGCTGATGGAGCGGATGAAAAAGAGGGCCCTGGTGTCAGGCAGAGCCGATGATGCTGATGAGAATATCATCAACAATCGCATCGCCGTCTACCGCGCAAAGACTGAGCCTGTCATTGATTTCGGGAGGAAGGCAGGATTCCTGAGAAGCGTTGACGGAGTCGGGTCAATAGATGCCATCTTCGGGAGGCTCTGTAAAGAGATGGAAACTGTGATATAGCCTATGGCTGAGACAAACTTCGTTGATTACGTAAAGATCTTCTGTCGCTCGGGAAAGGGTGGTGCGGGGTCAGCACACCTGAGGCGCGAGAGAACGAAACCCAGGGGTGGTCCTGATGGTGGTGACGGCGGCAGAGGCGGTGACGTAATACTCAGAGGTAACTCTCAGCTATGGACTCTCCTCCACCTGAAGTTTACCAGGCACCTTTTCGCCGGTCACGGCGGATCAGGCTCATCAAACCAGAAGAGCGGCGCTGCAGGCAAAGATATTATTGTTGAGGTCCCCCTCGGAACAGTTGCACGGGAGGAGGAGACGGAAAAAATACTCTTCGAGATAACCTCTGACGGTGAACAGAAGATTCTCCTCAAGGGAGGCAGGGGCGGCCTGGGTAACACCCATTTCAAGTCGGCCACCTTCCAGACCCCCCGTTTTGCCCAGCCGGGCGAACCAGGGCTTGAGGGATACTTCATCCTCGAACTGAAGCTGCTGGCAGATGTGGGGCTGGTGGGATTTCCCAATGCCGGCAAATCAACACTGCTGTCAGTGGTCAGTGCCGCGAAGCCTAAAATCGACAATTACCCCTTTACCACACTGACGCCCAATCTTGGAATTGTACAATATCGCGATGACAAATCGTTTGTGATGGCTGACATCCCCGGAATCATCGAGGGTGCTGCCGAGGGCAAAGGCCTGGGTCACAGGTTCCTGAGACACATTGAGCGCAACTCAGTGCTTCTCTTTATGATACCGGCTGACAGTGAGGATATTGCGAAAGAGTATGCGGTTTTGCTGGAGGAGTTGCGCAGGTACAACCCTGAACTCCTTGACAAAAAGCGGGTGATGGCAATATCAAAATGTGACCTGCTTGACGAAGAGCTCACTGACGCAATGAGACCTCTTCTTCCGGGTGGTATACCGGTGGTTTTTATCTCATCCGTAAAGGGCACGGGGCTCATATCCCTGAAGGACCTGCTCTGGAGAGCAATAAACAGCTGACCATGGTAGAACTGGACCGTACCATATTCCTCTTTCTCAATTCACTTCACACCCCATTGCTTGACCGGGTGATGTGGGTGCTGAGCATGCGGAGTGTATGGATACCGTTTTATGTGTTGATTATCTGGCTCTTGGCGTCGATATACGGTAAGCGGGTGTGGATTCCCCTTGTTCTTGTGCCGGTATTGGTACTGCTCACCGACCAGGGCTCCAACCTGCTCAAAAACCTCGTTGAGAGGCCGCGGCCGTGCCATGAGCCGGCTCTCGCGGGGATGGTCCACACTGTGAAGGGATACTGCGGTGGCATGTATGGCTTTGTTTCGGGGCATGCTGCAAACACCTTCGGCCTGGCAGCATTCACAATCCCGCTGCTGCGGAGGAGATGGTTTACACTGACCGTCATCATCTGGGCTACGGCTGTCTCATATTCAAGAATTTACCTCGGGGTACATTACCCCGGTGATATACTCGGCGGAGCACTGCTGGGACTGGTGTCAGGCTCCGTACTCGCCTGGACGGCAATGAAACTGGACAAAAGCATTAAATGATGGACCTAATCAAGTCACTCTGGGTTTGGATTTCGAGCATCATATTCATATTGCTCGCTTTGCCCGTTGCAATACTCCTATGGCTGCTTGCACTTGTCTTTGATCGCCGGAGGCTCATGAACAACAGTTGGATGATCATCCAGGGAATAGTGCTGACAAAGATGAGTCCCTTCTGGAAGGTGATAGTTGACGGCCGTGAGAAGATCAACCGGAAACAGGCATACATTATCGTCCCGAACCACCAGTCGTTTCTTGACATAGTTTTTTTCAACATGCTCCGTCACCGCCTGAGATGGGTCTCCAAGAGTGAGATATTCCGGATTCCGCTGGTTGGCTGGGAGATGAGAATGGTGAAGTACATTGAGCTGATCAGGGGCAACAAGTCAAGCGTCATAAGGATGATGGATAAATGCGTTGAGTCATTGCAGGACGGCATCTCCGTTGTGATCTTCCCCGAGGGGACACGTTCACTGACCGGCGCTATAGGCAAATTCAAGGCAGGAGCTTTCCAGCTTGCCCTGAAGACAGACAAGCCGCTGCTGCCGGTGCTGATTGACGGCACAGGTGAGATCATGCCCAAAAACGGAGGGATCATATTCAGGAACAGGCGGATAGTGAGAATAAGGGTGCTTGATCCCATCTTCCCGGGGCAGTTCGGGACAGGTGATCCGGATGAACTGGCGACGCGTGTGCAGGCTCTTATGGTCACTGCCATGGACCAGCTGCGG
>WXFE01000087.1 GCA_009881065.1 Bacteroidales bacterium
GAACAGGCGGATAGTGAGAATAAGGGTGCTTGATCCCATCTTCCCGGGGCAGTTCGGGACAGGTGATCCGGATGAACTGGCGACGCGTGTGCAGGCTCTTATGGTCACTGCCATGGACCAGCTGCGGCGATTGTAAACTGCCAACTGCTGCTGCCGGCAGGGTATAATTACCATCTGTTGTTGATAAGTCCCCGGGCATCGCCTTTTCTAATTCTTTATATTTGCCCCAAAATTTGGGATGATGGACGGCAATTATTCTGAGGAGAATGTTATAACCCTTGAATGGAAGGAGCATATCAGGCTGCGTCCTGGTATGTACATCGGCAAGCTGGGTGACGGCTCCTCGTTAGATGATGGTATATATGTCCTGCTGAAGGAGGTGATGGATAACGCGGTTGACGAGTATATGATGGGTTTCGGCCGCAGGATTGACGTCAGCATCGTCGGTTCGGAGGTGAGGGTCCGTGACTTCGGCCGCGGCATTCCCCTCGGAAAGGTACTTGATGTCTCCTCAAAGATGAATACCGGAGCCAAATATGACTCAAAGGCATTCAAGAAATCTGTAGGCCTCAACGGTGTGGGTATCAAAGCCGTCAATGCCCTCTCATCATCTTTTGTTATCAGATCATTCCGTGACAGGCGGCTGAAGGAGGTTGAGTTCAGGCGCGGTGAGCTGGTCAGGGATGAGCCCCTGAAAAAAACTGAAGAGGAGAACGGCACAGAGGTGATATTCGTGCCTGATGAAGCCATGTTCGGCAACTTCCATTACATTGCCGAGTATGTTGAGAGCATGATGAAGAACTACTCATACCTCAATGCGGGTATGGTCATCAACCTCAACGGCAATAAGATAGTCTCACGCAACGGACTCGTTGACCTCCTCAATGACAATATGAACTGCGAGGGCCTTTACCCCATCATCCACCTGAAGGGTGATGACATAGAGGTGGCCATGACGCACGGAACCCAGTACGGAGAAGATTATTACAGCTTTGTAAACGGTCAGCATACCTCGCAGGGAGGAACACACCTTATTGCGTTCCGCGAAGCGATAACCCGCACCGTCAAGGAGTTCTACAAAAAGGACTTTGACGTTTCCGATATAAGATCATCAATTATCGCGGCCATCTCGGTCAAGATAGAGGAACCTATCTTCGAATCGCAGACCAAGACCAAGCTGGGATCGAAGGATATGGGACCGGGAGGCCCCTCGGTACGCAACTATGTGGTTGACTTCATCCGCAAGCACCTCGACGATTACCTGCACAAGAACAGTGAGACAGCCCGGATCATGCTGAAGAAGATTCAGGATTCGGAGAAGGAGCGGAAGGCCATCAGCTCAATACAAAAGCTGGCGCGCGAACGTGCGAAGAAGGTGAGCCTTCATAACCGCAAACTGCGCGACTGCCGTATCCACTACAATTCAAACGATGATCGCCGGCTGGAATCAACCCTCTTCATCACCGAGGGCGACTCGGCAAGCGGTTCCATCACAAAGTCGCGCAACGTGGAGACCCAGGCTGTCTTCAGCCTCCGGGGCAAGCCGCTCAACAGCTACGGCCTGACAAAGAAGATAGTTTACGAGAACGAGGAGTTCAACCTGTTGCAGGCAGCTCTCAACATTGAGGAGTCTCTCGATGACCTCCGTTACAACTATGTGGTGATAGCCACGGATGCGGATGTGGACGGGATGCATATCAGGCTGCTGCTCCTGACCTTCTTCCTGCAGTTCTTCCCTGATCTCGTCCGCAAGGGCCATGTTTACATACTGCAGACTCCGCTTTTCAGGGTGCGCAACAAGAAACAGACACGTTACTGCTACTCCGATGCGGAGAGGCAGAAAGCAATAAAGGAGCTCGGTCCTGACCCCGAGATCACCCGCTTCAAGGGGCTGGGTGAGATATCTCCGGATGAGTTTGTTCATTTCATCGGAAAAGATATGCGACTGCAACCTGTGATCATGAAGAAAACAGATCCGTATACCCAGTTCCTTGAGTTTTATATGGGCAAGAATACTCCTGAACGTCAGGATTTTATCATTGACAACCTGCGGGTTGAGGAGGATATTCCGGAAGCAGTCCGGGTGTGAGTGAAGGTTTCTGCAGATGATGAAAGAAAGTGATTCTTTTGAACTGATCCCTGAAGAAGAGGGAGGAGGTAAGGAAATACCTGAATCCGGTAATATACCTGAGGCCCTGCATAGTGTCACGGCTCTCTCGGGCATGTACCAGAACTGGTTTCTTGATTATGCGTCATATGTGATCCTTGAGCGTGCTGTGCCCCATATTTCTGACGGGCTTAAACCGGTGCAGCGCCGTATATTGTACTCTATGAAGCGCATGGATGACGGGCGGTTCAACAAGGTTGCAAATATCATCGGCCATACAATGCAGTTTCATCCTCACGGTGATGCCTCCATTGGCGATGCACTTGTACAGCTGGGACAGAAGGAGCTCCTCGTGGAGTCACAGGGAAACTGGGGAAACATTCTGACAGGTGACGGCGCTGCAGCACCCAGGTATATCGAAGCCAGGCTTTCAAAGTTCGCCCTGGAGGTGGCCTTCAACAGCAAGACCACCGAGTGGATGAACTCATATGACGGGCGTAACAGGGAACCCGTTACACTTCCCGTTAAGTTCCCGCTGCTCCTGGCAATGGGTGTGGAGGGCATCGCCGTAGGCCTCTCTTCAAAGATTCTCCCTCACAACTTCAATGAACTGATAGAGGCTTCAATAAATTATCTGCAGGGCAAACCCTTCGAGCTGTACCCTGACTTCCCGACAGCAGGCATGATTGATGTGTCAAAATACAATGACGGAGCCCGCGGAGGGGTGGTCAAGGTCAGGGCCAGGATCGAAAAGGTTGACAAAAAAGGACTGGTAATATCCGAGATTCCTTTCGGACGCACCACCAGCTCACTCATCGAGTCAATAGTCAAGGCCAATGACAGAGGCAAGATCAAAATTAAAAAGATAGATGACAACACCGCAGGGGGAGTGGAGATAGTCATTCAGCTGCAGAGCGGTGTCTCGCCTGACAAAACCATTGATGCACTCTATGCCTTCACTGACTGTGAACTCTCAATCTCGCCCAACGCATGCGTCATCACTGACGAAAACAAGCCTGCGTTCGTTGGCGTGAGTGATATCCTCAGACACAATACTGACCGGACGGTAAATCTTCTCAAACTGGAGCTTGAGATACGCAAGGCCGAGCTGGAGGAGGAGTGGCACTTCTCATCGCTTGAAAAGATTTTCATTGAGAAGAGAATTTACCGTGATATTGAGGAGTGTGAGACCTGGGAGGCTGTAATAACCGCCATTGACAATGGGCTGAAGCCATATAAAAAGCTTTTCAGGCGCGAGATCACCCTTGATGACATCACCAGGCTCACGGAGATAAAGATCAAGCGTATCTCGAAATATGATTCCTCACGCGCCGATGAATATATCAGAGGCCTTGAGACAGACCTGGAGGAGGTCATCAACCATCTTGCCAACATTATTCCCTATGCCATCAACTACTTTCGTCAGATCAGGAAAAAGCACGGCAAGGGCAGGGAGCGGAGGACCGAGATAAGGAGCTTTGAGACCATTGAGGCCACCAAGGTGGTTGCCAACAATGCAAAACTTTACGTGAACCGCCAGGAGGGATTCATCGGGACGGGGCTTAAAAAGGATGAGTATGTGTGTGATTGTTCTGACATTGATGATATCATTGTTATCAGGAAGGATGGCACTTATCTGATCACCAAGGTTGAAGAGAAGCAGTTCGTCGGAAAGGATGTCATTCACGCGCAGGTATTTCTCAGGAATGATGCGCGCACCATTTACAATGTGGTATACCAGGATGGCCGGGAAGGGCCCTGTTATGTCAAGCGTTGTGCAATCACAGGGCTTACGCGCGACAAGGAATACAACCTCGGGAAAGGCACAGCCGGGACGAAGATCCTCTATCTCAGCGCCAATCCCAACGGTGAGGCTGAGGTGATAAGGGTGTACCATAAACCCAGGGCCAGGCTGAAGAAGGTGACCTTTGATTTTGACTTCGGGGAGCTGGCAATCAAGGGACGTGGTTCAATGGGAAATATCCTTACAAGGAATGCGGTTCACAAGATCACCCTTAAGGAGAAGGGTCTCTCGACCCTTGGCGGCCGCAAGCTGTGGTTTGATGATGCGGTGATGAGGCTGAATGCCGATGGCAGGGGAAAATTCCTGGGTGAGTTTGCTTCCGATGAGGTGCTGCTCGTGGTCACCCGGGGCGGTTGGTACCGGACCTCCGGCACTGATCTCTCATCACATTTTGAGGATGACATCCTGTTGCTTGAGAAGTACCGGGAGTCAAAGATCTTCTCCGCCGTGTACTGGGATGAGGAGCAGCAGTTTTACTATGTCAAGCGGTTTGCCTTTGAGGAGACGGAGAGGCTTCAGTGTTTCATCTCTGACAGTGAGGGGTCACGGCTGGTGAGCCTCACCGAGGTGGAGTATCCCAGGTTTGAGATAAAATTCGGCGGTAAGAACGAGGGGCGCAGGCAGGAGATAATAGAAGTGGCGGAGTTCATAGGTGTAAAGAGTTTCCGTGCCAAAGGGAAAAGGCTTACCAACTACAGTGTTGCCGGTATCAGGGAGCTTGAGCCCGTGGTCAGAAGTGAGGCAGCACCGGCACCCCGCGAACCGGAGGAGGACACTGTGGATAAGTCGCCGCAGGCTCACATGCCTGATGATCCGGCCCAGATGAAACTGGATCTCTAGATATATCAGTGAATATTTACCTGATAGGATTCATGGGCAGCGGAAAAAGCTCCGCCGGGAAGGGTATTGCCGCATGTCTCAGGTGGAGTTTTACCGACCTTGACAAACTTGTTGAGGAGAAGGTGGGGATGACGGTAGCCGGTATTTTTGCCTCGAAGGGTGAGGAGTTTTTCCGGAAGGCTGAGGCAGAGGCGCTGCAGGATGTGTCAGGTCAGACCAGGAGAGTGGTAGCCTGTGGAGGTGGCACTCCCTGTTCTGATAAGAATATTTCGCTTATGAAGGCAACCGGGGTAACCGTCTACCTGAGAGTGACCGTTGATGAGCTGGTGTCACGCCTGAACCGGTCTGTGACAGAGCGCCCCCTGCTGAAAGATGCAGGGCCTGATGAGCTTCATTCAAGCGTGAAGAAGCTCCTGGATAAAAGAAGTTCATGGTATGAGCAGGCTGACCTGATCCTGGATCCGGAGACCATGGGAGAGGAAGAGATGACCACGATGATTGCAGACACTGTAAGATCAAAGGGTGTCTGTTTGTAGGTTTCATTTTTTCCCCGTACCTTTATTAAGAAAGTCTATACTTAAACCCGGATATGTCAAAACCTCGGAGGGCTATGAAAACCGGTTTCAACCGGGTCTTCCTCACGGCATTGGTCCTGATGGCACTAATCGCCGCAGCCCTTGTTGCAGTGCTGACTGACATGTCTCTCTTCCGCGCCACACCGCTCCTCTACACTCTGACTCTCTCGGTAATAATCATCGGAACAGGCCTGGTAATCAGGAACCGTTACTATCTGCCCGTACTTCGCAACCTTGACCTTCGCGGCAAGCTGCTACTGGCGCCGGTGGTGCTGCTGGCACTGACCATTCCGGCAGCCCTGTTATATATCTATTATGACCTCAATGGCAGAGAGTCGCTGCTGCTGCTGTCAGCACTCATCACATCAGTTGCAGCCGCCTTCTTCCTCCCGTCGATGGCTATGATAACCCTGCCAGCGATGGCATCCGTGAGCTGGCTGGCTGAAAAGGCCGGGTTGACGTCAGGCAGGATAAAGGCAGAAGAGATTGTCAGGCGGACGGTCATTGCTGCCGCATTCCTTGCCGTGGTTTTAGTGGCAGTAACAATAGCTGCAGATTTGAGGATTTCCGGCATTATCTTCCTTTTTCCGGTGGCCGCGATTGCGCTGATGCTTTTTGACATCGTCATCATGGTTCACTTCCGGAACCGGCTTGCCATGATGCTGGAGGCCCCGGTTCCTCCGGAAACCTCCGGAGCAGACCTGGACCAGACGACGGCGAAGTCAGAGGGCTTCATGAGCGTGGTGCTCGTTGCTGACCATTACCCTGACCTGATTGGCGGCAGACTTGAGTACCTGTTAAACAATGCGGGTGATTTCTATGCCAGGGAAGTTATTTCACTGGCTTCCAAAACGTATAACCCGGCACTTCTTCCAGCCATGAAGGTTATTGCCTCCGCCGGCCGTTTCAGCGACAGGTTGAGGCATGAAGCTGCCACCGGGGTTTCAGTGATTGAAAGGTATTATTCTGACCCGGTCAGGAATGCAGATCTTTTACGCCTTCCGGGTATCCCGGAGAAGGCTGCCGCCGCCAGGGCGGTATTTTTGAGTAAAAGCAAACCTTCGGAGCAGGAGATTATCAAGCTCCTCGGTGATGCCAGCGCTGAAGTAAGGAGAACGGGTCTGATGGCAGCGGGCCGTTACGGCATGACGTCGCTTCGGGAAGAGGTGATGAAGGGGCTGGATAACCCGGATACTGCCCGCGAAGCCTATTATGTGCTCAGGCAGTTCGGTCCGGAGGTGTACGGTGAACAGATTGGAACAGTTATCAGGCCCGGCAACAGTGAACGGAAGAACTACATTATCCTCCGGCTTCTGGATGCCATGCCGTACAGCGAGGCATTTCCGTGGCTCAGCGAATTTGTCGCTGCCGGTCACATGGGCGTCCGCCTTAAGGCAGCTTCCTCCCTCTGCAACAGAGGATGGTCACCGCAGGGAAGGCAAAAGCACAAGATCGAAGAGACACTCAGTGAAACGATTCATGTCATGGCAAGGCTTATCGCCATGCAGACTGAGGCATCAAGATCGGGATATTTCCTCCTGTCGGCAGCCCTTGAACAGGAGAGGGCTAATAACTATGAACTCATCGGGTGTCTGGTTCGTCTCCTTGCAGGAGCAGCGGCTGCTGACTTAATAGTTCCGCGCAAACGGGATGCCAGACCATGCCAGGCCGGTGTCGCCTCGGAGGCAATAGAAAGTGTAATAGTGGATCCGGTGCGCAGACCGCTTAAGGCGCTTCTGGGAAACAGTACTGACAGCCGCAGGCTGGACGAGCTTTCACTTTACTTTCCGGTCAGGAGCGTGAAAGGCCAATCAATTTCATCATTTCTCCTGGCTTCAGAGCAGAATATCACCGGCACCTGGAGCAAAGCGTGCGCCCTTCACCTGGCAGCTGATGAAGGCAGAGGCCTCGACAGGGAACATGCAATCTCATACCTGTTCAGCAACAGTCAGATACTGCAGGAGGAGAGCGCCCGCGCCATCAGGTCAATTGACCCTGGCTGGTACAGGGATGCGGAGCAGCGCCTCCCTGACCCGGCAAGGGCAAGAATATCAGCAGTCATGGATGGCTCCCTTCCGCAGGTGGCAATGTGCTTCGAGAAGACAAGGTTTCTGAGCCTCTGCTTTTCCGGAATACCTGAAGAAACCATGATCATGCTGGCCTCACACCTCCATTACTCGGGGTCATATGATGCTGGTTCCCTGCCAGGGGTGATTTCATGGGTGGTGCCCTCCCGCGACGGGAAGACCGGCCTTTACTCTATACCGGTAAATGATATTGCCTCCTTTGTGTTTTACCATCCGGAATTCACTGATATCTTTGTAAACTATACAGATAGCCAGGAGATATTACCTGCAATTTAAAAATGTTTTCTATGCCAGAAACGAATATTATTATCAGGCCAAATCCATTTCCGGGGCTGAGAGCATTCAGACCTGACGAAGGGCACCTCTTCTTCGGACGAATGGAGAGCACTCTCAAGGTTGTTTCCAAGCTTAAGGAAAACAGATTTGTTGCCGTATTGGGTGCCTCGGGCAGCGGCAAATCATCACTTGTCATGTCAGGAGTAATTCCTGCTCTTCTCAAGGAAAACAGAGAAGAAAAAAAATCCTGGTCATATCTTGTCTTCAGACCTGCACTCAATCCGGTTGACCACCTGGCAAAGGAGTTGTCAGCACTCTCCGCAGGAGCAGGATTCAACCAGCTGTCAGATGTGAGCGTGGCGGCATCACTGCATAACAGAACTGAAGGGCTGACTGACGTGATCAACCGTATCAGGAAGAACCTCCGCCAGCAGGTGGTGATAGTCATCGACCAGTTTGAAGAGATCTTCCGGTTCAGCCCGGTAACTTCCAGAGGCATCCCCGGTGATGATGCCACCGACTTCATTGACATGATAGTCAATGCTATGCAGAAACCTGACCATGGGCTGTACATTATTCTGACACTCAGATCTGAATATGTCTCTGACTGCGGGCGTTTTCATTCTCTGACAAACCTGATGAACAGCAGCAGTTACCTTCTGCCACAGATTCCCGTTGACCAGATGGTTACTGTGATTGAAGAGCCTGTGAAGCTTTCGGGAGCTTCAATTGACAGGTCGCTGGTGAAGCTTATCCTGAGTGATCTTGAAGAGAGGCCGGGGCAGCTGCCGGTATTGCAGCACCTGATGATGCGTATCTGGAACCACTGGAGCAGGCTGGGTGACCTGAGCCACCCCATTGGTCTTGCTGACTATGAAGCTGTCGGGATGCTGAAGGGAGCCATCTCCCAGCATGCCGGGCAGGCCTATGAGTCACTGGATGAGAGGCACCGTTATGTCTGTTCACGGCTCTTCCGCACCATCACCACACGCTCGGATGACGGCAGGGAACTGAGTAAACCCGAGCGTATTTCAACAATTGCAGCGCTGACGGGGTGCGCTGAGCATGAAATCATTGATGTAGCCGAAGTGTTCAGGTCACCTGAATATTCATTCCTGACCCCTTCAAAGGAGGTGCCGTTGAACGGGGAAAGCATCCTTGACCTGGCCCATGAAAGCATCATAAGGCTCTGGGGGACATTGCGGCAATGGATGGATGATGAGGAAGCATCAGTAAAGCTTTACAGGCAGCTGGCCTCTGCAGCTGCACGGTACCAGGAGGGTACAGGCCGGCTGTGGACAGCTCCTGACCTGCTGATGGCCCTGAGGTGGAGAGATGAAAACAATCCCACCCTCGCCTGGGCTGAAAAGATTGATCCAGCTTTCGAAAGAGCCCTCATCTTCCTGAAAAACTCCGAGGAAGAGTATCTCATACGGCAGGAATACGGGAAAAAAAGCAGTAAAACTGTCAGGCGTTCACGCCTGATAACAGGGTTGCTGGGTTTACTGGCCATTCTTACGCTGTTTGCCCTGGGTGCTGTTCATTCACTCAGAAACAGGGCTGAAAGGCAAAAACTGGTTGCCATACGGATGAAGGACGAGGCCGTTGCCCTGAACGAGAGGCTCAGTGACAGCCTGGAGGCATTGTCGTCAGTCCTGGGATTGGCTTCTGCCGGTGCAGACGGCAGTCTGATCATGCCTGATGAGAGGGTGAGACAGGCTGAAGCACGGGCAAGATCAGCCGAGGAGGCAATGAGGGAGTTGGCTTACGGCAAGGCTAAAGATATGGAGAGAGTATCGAAGGCAAACAGCAGCCGGATGCTCTCACTGGCCAGGTCACTGGCTGTGAGGTCACTGAACCATGCAGGGAACAGGGACCTTCAGATATTGCTGGCATGGCAGGCTTATCTCTTTAACCGTAAGTATGATGGCATTGCTGAGGATGCAGATATCTTTGCCGGTCTCTACGATGTTTCAAAACGTTACGGAAGCAGGTTCTGTGCAAGGTTTACCCCTGACGGAGCTGAGTTTACCGCTATGGCTGAAGGCTCTGACGGCATATTCTTTACCGCTGATTCCAAAGGCAGAGTGCTGAGCTGGAAAGCAGGTCAGCCATCTGCAGGATATGATCTGGTATGGTCGGGAAACAAAACCATCAGCGCCATGACTCTCAGCCCTGACAGATCATGGCTCGCCTGCGGAACGGAAGATTCGAGAATCCTTATGATACCATTTGATGATGATTCGGTTGGTTACTGGTTACATGACTCTACCGGCACAATAACAGCCCTGCACTATACTGACACTGACCATCTTTACTCTTCAACCTCAGGGGGCAGTGTGAACGAATGGAATCTCAGAAACCGAGGAGTGAGACATGTGACCAGTGATAATTCAGGAATAGTGGCGATGGAAATATCGGATGACAATAATATGCTGGCAGCCCTGACGGGCGATGGCAGGCTTATCTGCTGGCAGGCGGGGTCACCTGAAAAGCATGTCACCATAAAAACGGGAGATAAAAACATAACTGCTCATAAATTCATTCCGGGGGGATACAGGCTGGCAACGGGTGATGATACCGGCGCCATTGATATATGGAACACCTCTACCGGTTTTGCTGACAGAAATGCGTCAGG
>WXFE01000088.1 GCA_009881065.1 Bacteroidales bacterium
ATACAGTAACTATAATTATTCAGATCATGCGAACTATAAGGATTTTGGATTATCGGATCTACATTCAGAAATCTACTGATCAACGGATCATAAACTCTCCCATTCATGTTTATTAATCCAAACATATCAAGATGCTCCTGGCCGGTGTACCCCAAAGATGTCAACTTCAATTCCGTAATACTGTCATATGACCAGTTTGTAGGATTACGCTGTCTCCCCCATGGATCATAAGAATGACGTTCTGCATAGCTACCAGTACTGTTAATCAGGCCTATAATGGAACCAAGATGATCCTTCTCTATATAATACAATCTTTCAACTGTTCCCTTTTTAACTATCATCGCTTCAATGCCATACTGCAGCCCCCGGCGGGGTGTACACTATTTCTCCCCGGCTGATTTAAATGTCTTGTGCCTGTGGGAGTCAATCGGTGCACAGGTGCAGACCAGGTTGCGGTCACCGTAACCATTGTCAACCCTGCCAACCGTCGGCCAGAACTTGTTCTCCACCACCCATGCCAGCGGGAACGCAGCCTTCTCCCGGGCATAAGCATGCTTCCAGTCGTCAGAGATGACTGCTGCAGCCGTATGCGGTGCATTCTTAAGCACATTGTCCTCACGGTCAGCCTTGCCATTCCGTATCTCCTCAATCTCATTCCAGATTGAACGCATGGCATCGATAAACCTGTCAAGCTCAACCTTCGGCTCTGACTCGGTAGGCTCAACCATCAGTGTTCCGTGAACCGGGAAGGAGAGCGTAGGTGCATGGAACCCATAGTCCATCAGCCTCTTGGCTATATCTGTCTCATCCACTCCCATCTCTTTAAAGCCACGGCAGTCAAGTATCATCTCATGGGCACAGCGGCCGTTGGCGCCGGTGTAAAGCACCTTGTACATGCCACTTAGCTTAGCAGAGATATAGTTGGCATTAAGTATTGCACAGACAGTTGACTTTGTCAGTCCGTCGGCCCCCAGCATCATGATATAGGCATGGCTTATGGTAAGCACATGAGCGCTTCCGAAAGGCGCTGCGGAAACAGCGGTGATCCCATGACTGCCGCCCGTCTTTACCAGCGGGTGTGCCGGCAGGAACTCAGCCAGCTTCGTGTTGCACAGGATGGGGCCCATTCCCGGCCCGCCACCACCGTGAGGTATGGCAAAGGTCTTGTGCAGGTTGAGATGACAGACATCAGCCCCGATGTGACCCGGGCTGGTAAGGCCTACCTGCGCATTCATGTTGGCGCCGTCCATATAGACAAGCCCGCCATTCTCATGAACAATTTTTATCATCCCGGTGATAGCCTCCTCAAACACACCATGCGTAGAGGGGTATGTAATCATTGCGGCGCTCAGGTTTTCGCGGTGCTCAACCGCTTTCTTCCTCAGGTCCTCAACGCTGATATTCCCGTTTTCATCGCACTCCACCACAACCACTTTCATGCCGGCCATGGCAGCACTGGCAGGATTGGTGCCATGTGCAGATGATGGTATCAGTGCCACGTTGCGGTACCCTTCATTCCGGCTTATATGGTATTGCCTGATCACCATCAGGCCGCTGTATTCACCCGCGGCTCCCGAGTTGGGCTGGAAGGAGACAGCATCAAAGCCTGTTATCTCCTTGAGAGCCTCGCCAAGCTCTTCCATCATCTTGTGGTAACCCTCCGCCTGGTCGGCGGGAACAAACGGGTGTATGTTGCCAAACTCCGGCCAGCTCATTGCATACATTGATACTGCGGAATTGAGCTTCATGGTGCATGAACCCAGCGGGATCATCCCGTTGGCCAGCGAAAAGTCTTTACGCTCCAGCATCTTGATATAACGCATAAGGTCAGTCTCACTGTGGTAGCTGTTGAAATTATGCTCCTCCAGGAAGGCCGACTTCCGCTGGAATTTTTCATCGATGCAGAAGCAGTCGCACAGCGAAGTAACCTCTTCTGCCTTCTTTCCGGCAGCCTCGGCGAAAATTGCAACTATCTCATTTATCTCTTTCAGTGTTGTGACCTCATCTGTGCTGATCAACACGCAGTTGGCACAGGGATACCAGAGGTTGATACCCCTTCTGAGTGCTATCTTCTCAATCATTTCCGAGGTGATTCCCGGTATAGCCTGTACACATACCGTGTCAAAGAACTGTTCGTGCTTTATGGTATATCCCAGTTTATTCAGCGCACCGGCCAGGGTACATGCCATTGAGAAGATATGGCGGGCTATGCGCTTCAGCCCCTCAGGGCCATGGTACTGGGCATACATTCCTGACATGGTGGCAAGCAGTGCCTGTGCAGTACATATGTTAGAAGTGGCACGCTCACGCTTGATATGCTGCTCCCGTGTCTGCAGCGCCATTCGCAGCGCCAGGTTTCCGTGTGCGTCAATTGAGACACCTATCAGCCGTCCCGGCATGTTACGCTTCATCTCATCCCTGGTGGCAAAGAATCCGGCATGCGGGCCGCCGTAGCTCATCGGGAGGCCAAACCTCTGGTTGGAACCGAAGACGATGTCAGCACCCCATTCTCCGGGAGGTGTCAAAAGGGTGAGGCTCATCAGGTCAGCGCCTACACCCACGAGGGCGCCGGCGCCATGAACCTCTTCAACCAGCTTGCGGTAGTCACGTACCTCGCCGCAGGCAGCGGGGTACTGAACAATCACACCAAACAACCGCGGATCTACTTCAATAAGCTTATAATCAACAAACTGAATGTCAATCCCCAGAGGAGCTGCACGGGTGATGAGCACATCACGTGTCTGTCTGAAGACAAAATCGTCAACCAGGAAGAGGTTTGCTCCCGCCTTCACCTTGTCGCGTGAACGTGAATTAAACATCATGATCATTGCTTCGGCGGCAGCCGTGGCCTCGTCAAGCAGTGACGCGTTGGCAATATCCATGGCTGTCAGGCCGGCCACCATCGTCTGGAAGTTCAGCAGCGCCTCAAGCCTCCCCTGTGAGATCTCGGCCTGGTAAGGAGTATATGATGTGTACCATGCAGGATTCTCAAGCACATTACGGATGATTACGGGAGGAACAGCCACCCCGTAGTAACCCTGTCCGATAAATGAACGGAACTGCTTGTTGCGCCTGCCCAGCTCCCTGATGTGGGCAAGATATTCAAACTCACTCATCGCCGGAGGCAGATTCATAGGTCTGTCAAGCCTGATAGATTCAGGCACTGTCTGTTCAATAAGCTGCTCTGGTGAATCAACGCCAATGGCTTTGCACATTGCGGCGGCATCACTCTCACGCGGCCCGATGTGGCGGTTTACAAAATGATCAGATGTCATATTATGTTATAGTTGGTTTTTCGTCTGAAAGGAACAAGGCGAAAATAGCATAAAGCGAAGAACAAAAAAAGGCATAAACTACTATATGATGAAAAACGGATTGTGCTTCACCTCTTCCCTGATGGTTGTTTCAGGACCGTGGCCGGGATAAACAACCGTATCAGGAGGCAGGACAAAAAGCCTCTCCCGGATGTTTTCAATCAGTTGTTCATGATCTCCGCCCGGCAGGTCTGACCTGCCGATGCTTCCTGCAAAGAGTGCATCGCCGGTAAAGACAACGGCGTCAGCCTCTGAATAAAATGCAACGCCTCCTGGTGAATGGCCTGGTACGGCAATAACCGTCAGTGTCACCCCTGCGGCGCTGATCACCTGCCCGTCAGACAGGTATCCTTCAGGATCAGGCTGCGGCTCCATGGAGAGACCCCATATGAGTGAGTGTTTGGGCGCATTCCGGTAGTTATGCCTGTCGCCCTCATGAAACCACGGTCTCAACCCGTATCTGTCAAGCATGAACCTGTTTCCGAAGACATGGTCGAGATGGCAGTGCGTGTTGAGCAGCATCACCGGTTTCAGTTCCCTGGCAGAAAGCATCTCTTCAAGCTTCTGCTCTTCGGCCCCGCCATAGCAGCCACAGTCAATGATGACACACTCACTGCCGTTGCCGGTAATGATGTAGGTATTAACCTGGATAGGCGAGAATATTGCTCTGTATATCTTCATGATGTCACTCTTTGTTGGTGTTTGCAATTCCCCTCAGCATGGGAACAAAAATAAAGTTGCCGTGTGTTGTGATCTCATAGTCATCTTCACCCCGGCGCTCGTAAAGCGTCATCACCTGCAAATCACGCTTTCCTTTGGGCACCACCAGCCTTCCGCCTGTCCGAAGCTGTTTCAGCAGTTCACCGGGCACCTCGTCGGTGGCTGCCGTGATGATGATTCCGTCATAGGGTCCGTATTGCGGCTGTCCCTCATAACCGTCACCCAGGAAAAAGTGTACCCGGTAACCCAGCTCACCGAGCATAATCTGAGCCTTGCGATACAGCTCCCTCTGCCGTTCAATTGTATAAACCCTCACTCCCATCTCTGCAAGCACTGCTGCCTGGTAACCCGAGCCGGTCCCCACCTCCAGCACCTTATCCCTTTTCCCGACTCTGAGGAGCTCAGTCTGAACAGCCACTGTATAAGGCTGTGAGATGGTCTGCCCTGCAGCTATTGGGAAGGCCTTGTCCTGATAGGCATGCCTGAGAAAGGCATCATCCATAAAAAGATGCCGCGGAACCTTACCCATAGCCTCAAGAACCCTTTCATCATTGATCCCCTTGCGCCTGAGTTCCTCAATCAGCTTTTTTCTCTTGCCTTTCGCCTCAAAAGATTCCTCAATCATCATCTCATGAATTTGGTCTAAAAATAACAGATATCTTTGCATATCTCCCGATCAGTATAATGAAAAAATTGACCCGCACCATCAGGTTATCATATATATTGGCTGACTTCACCGGCTCATCGGTGGCGTGGGGGCTATTCTACCTGTTCCGGAAATATTTCATTGAAACGAAGTTATATGGCGATTACTTTCAGATGGAACTGGGTACCAGGTTTTATCTCGGAATAAGCCTCATCCCGCTTTTCTTCCTGTTTGTCTTTGCCATGGCGGGATTTTATTCAGACCCGCTTCGCCGGTCGAGGCTGCTTGAATTCGGAAAATCACTTGCAATAACACTGGCTGCAGTAGTGGTACTGTTCTTTCTCCTTATCCTTGATGATGTCATAGGCCATTACTCAACATACTACAGCTCTTTTGGCGTACTCTTCCTCCTTCTGTTTATGCTGACATATATCCCGAGGCTCATAATCACCTCGGTTGTTTCCGGCAAAATCCACCGGCGCGAAATAGGTTTCAGGACGCTCATCGTGGGAAGCAGGGAGAAGGCGGCCAGGCTTATAAGTGAGATAAGGAGTGAGAAGATGCCTGCCGGCAATCTTCTGATCGGATTCCTGACGGTGAGCGGTGACTCAAAACAACAGCCTGACGTTGACATCAGGCGGCTGGGGAGTGCAGATGAGATCATACGGGTCATTGAGGAGCATGAGATAAACGAGGTGATACTCGCCATGGAAGAGGATGAATACGGTCAGGTTGAGGAGATTGTCAACGCTGTCTGTTACCGTGATGTGGTTGTCAGGGCAGTGCCATCAATGCGGGTGGTTATTTCAGGGCAGGTTGAGGCAGGGCCTATATATGCCACACCCCTGCTGAGAGTATCCTACCGGGAGATGCCGCGATGGCAGTATATGATAAAACTGTTGATGGACTATTCACTGTCACTGCTTGCGCTTGTTGTTCTCTCTCCGCTGATGGCTGTACTGGCCCTCCTTATCAGGCTTTCCGGAAAGGGTCCGGTCATCTTCAGGCAGGAGCGCATTGGCAGGTACGGCAAGCCCTTCATGATCTACAAGTTCAGGTCAATGGAGGAGGATGCCGAGTCTGACGGTCCGAAGCTGGCGGTAAAAGGTGACTCCCGGATCACCACCGTTGGGAGGTTCATGAGAAAGCACCGTTTTGATGAGATTCCCAATTTCATCAATGTGCTGAAAGGTGAGATGTCACTTGTAGGGCCGAGGCCCGAGCGGAGCCATTATATAGAGCAGATCAGGGTGAGGGCACCATGGTTCAACCGTATTCTTGCCGTGAAACCGGGCATTACCTGCTGGGGGCAGGTGAAGCTCGGATATGCTTCCGACCTGGATACAATGCTTGAAAGATTGTCGTATGACCTGCTCTACCTGGAGAATATCTCGCTGTTCCTTGACCTGAAGATCATCTTCTACACCCTGGGGGCAATAATAAAAGGCAAGGGTTTGTGAATCACCTGGACAGGCTGCCGCTTTCTCTTCAGGTTGACAATCCAGATTTAATCCTCAATCCTTAAAAAATTACCAACTATTTTTGACCACATTACCGCAAAAAACAAATCGTCAGTTGAAGACGAATATCACAGGCAAACCAGCTGATCAGTCTACGCCATCCGGGAGCAGATAAAAAGAATTATAGTAGTCAATGATCTGTTTCAGATCATCCTGACTGGCAAAAGAGAGATTCCTTTCCTTTACAAAATCACGTAGTTCTGCAGATTTATCTGCTAACAGACGGTACAGGTTCTCTCCCTTCCTGTCAACCGGCACAACCAGATCATCCTTCCTTAAATAATAAGCGCTTTGGTGTTCCATGCGATCATCCTTTTCGCCGACATTCAGCGCTACATTATAATTCGATTTAAGTATTGATGCAGTATGCCTTAACAATAAGCGGCACGCATCACCGTCAGACAACTCTTCGAAATAGTCTTTCTCCGACTTCTTTTTCCTGTCATTAACCGGGAGGTATACAAAACGTCTGTCACCCATTGTAATAAAGAGCACACTGTCAGGCGAGTCCAGAACGTAGATATCGCCACCAGCCTGGAAGAGCATCTCTTTTTTAAAGACATTATACTTTAAGGCAATATTGTCAATGATGTCACCATTGTACAGGGCAATACTTCCTTCACACCAATCATCGGAAAGATAAGGAGACCCAATCAACCCGGACACTCTGTCGTTGGTCGTATGTATTTTATCATACCCTGCGGGCATCTTCACATAATATAGCTGAGGGAGCAATGTCCCGCAGTTAAATAGTAAAACGGCCAAACAAAAATTCAAACGTAAAGACATGAGCTTAACTGTTAATCAATGATTTTATCGTCAAAATCTATACCATGGAATGAATTTGCACAGGAGCTCCCGGCCTTGTGTCTGTAGCCTTTTTCCGCATCAGCCTGAATAAAGGTTTAGTATTTACCAATCCCTGCCTCATGCCTTAAATGAAGTTCCTGTCCGTCAGACCGGGAATTTGCCTCAGGCTTCCTTCAGGTTCCCGGTCGCCCGGGTCATCCTTTCCTTTATCAAACCCTTCCTGCTGTCAGGGTGCGTTCGGGGCTCCCACCCTGTAGTTATCGTCCATTCCGGGCGTACCTAAAGAGAGACCTCCCCACGATAAAGGAGGGAGGTCTCAAAAACTACTGTCATCAATTAAAGACTACCAATCATTGTAATCCTGTTCTTTGATCAAACCACATCTGCTTGCCCCAGAAATTATCAACTACCTGATCTCTGAAGGTTTTACTGTTTGCACCATTAAGAGTACCTTCATTATCAGGGTAGGGATACCTGAACGGAGGAGCATTATGACCGGGATAAGGAGAACCCGGTGCAACGTAATGAGTAGTTGGAACACCTGTTCTGCGGTACAATGACCACCCTTCCATCCCTTGCTTATATAAGGCGATCCACTGCTGCCAGTAAATCTGTTCGAAGGTATCTTCAAATTTGCCTTTTCCTGTTGTCAGATAAGCCTCAATATCGGCATTGTCAATACCGTTTTCCTCCAGTGAGGCCCTTACGCCTGCTTCATAAGCTGCCTGTGTGGTTGTTCCGGTTGCCCATCCTTTTTTTGCTGCTTCTGCTATACAGAATTCAACCTCGGCATATCTGAATACAGGTGAGAATCCGGCCGGATCCTTCCTGAAACGGGTTCCGATTCTTGAAATAGTCGGCAGGGATGGCTGAGCCAATGCACCTATGATAAAGCCCCTGTACTCTCCGTCAGCTGTTGCAGGAAGAGCATAAACAGGTAAACGGGGGTCTTCCAGGTCTTTCAGTGCATCTACCAGCACATCGCTTACACCATGGTCATCCCTGCCCTTTGAATCAGCATACCAGGGCTCTTCATATGGTGAAGTGCCGGGCCATACAATCATGGCATTATCCTTGTTGGCTGTCATCACAGGGTTAGCTGCAGGATTTCCAAGTATTGTCTCAACCACCTGTTTTGCCACATCAGGTGCAACTCCGGAAATACGCATTGCTAATCTCAGCCTGAGAGAATTGGCCAGTTTCTGCCATGCTTTTACACTGCCATTATAGAGCAAGTCTCCATCACCAAGTTGATCTGCGGCAGCCGGGGTTGACAGCAAAGTGTTGGCTTCAGCGAGAACAGCGAGCAGGGCAGGATAAATCTGTTCCTGGGTATCATAGGTAGGCAGAAGCACTCCTTCAGCCATCTTGATTGCATCGCTGTATGGAATATCCCTCCAGCGGTCTGTCATATTCTGAACAATCAGAACTTCCATAACCTTGGCCACTCCAAGAAGGTTGTCAGCGCCGTCTGCTATGGCTTTCTTTTTAATCTCATTGATATTATTCAGCAATATGTAACCATAATACCAGTGGTTTTCAACAACGCCGGGTCTGAAATTATAACGTGCTTCGTCTATATACTGGATCTTCGTAAGATAGCCGGCATAAGTCGAAAGCTCATTCATGTCAGCCCATGGATCAAAGAATGTGCTGCCATAATAACGCAAAGTGAATGCCAGCACATTGGTGGCAGGAGCATCTTTAGCCCTGTCCGGGTCGGTATTGACTTCCGGAAACGATTCCGTACAACTCGTAAGTATGAATGCGGAAAAGACTGCCAGAATTCCAAGTTTTAAAATATATCTCTTCATATTTCTTTGTCTTAAATGATTTAGAATGTAAAGCTGAGCCTGATACCCATACTGCGTGTCGGAGGAAAGCTTGTTGTTTCAAGGCCTACACCGTTATTGTCGCTGGTAACCGTTGATTCAGGATCAAGACCGGAAATATTGGACTTATGTCTCAATAAGATGGCTAAGTTGGAACCTACCAGAGAGATTGACCCTGACTTTATCATGTTGGTCGCTGAGAAGAGTGACGGAGGCAAAGTGTAGGATAAATATGCCTCACGAAGTTTTACATACGAACCGTCAATGACACTGAGTTCACGATTACTGTAGTAACTTTCAAAGAAATCCTGGGCGCCAATAACTATGTCATTTTCAGCAAATTCCGATTTCTGGATATCATCAGGATTCTGGTTGACTATTTTTACGAATTTCTCATCTTTCAGGAAGTCTTTTCCCAACACAAGTCCATTACTACGGATTTCTCCAGCGGCTGTAAATTCAGTCAGACCGGAATAGGTTCCAAACATGTGGGAGATACTGAATATATCCCCTCCCTTGCGAAGATCAATCATAAAGCCGAAGCTCAGACCCTTATAGCTGAAATCATTTCTGATACCTGCCAGCCAGTCGGGGTTAACATTTCCAATAATCATGCTCGACCTCAGTCTTGGCATACCGGCTGAATTAACGATAATTGCATTGTCTGATTCTCTGCGAACCATACCGTTTCCTACAATTACTCCCCATGGTTCACCGGGTCTTGCCTGAACGTATGTACTCCACTGGCTTCCGATGTTGTATGATGCCAGCGGTTGATTGGTCACCGGATCAGTATACAGGTCTATGATCTTGCTTTGGTCTTTAGACCAGTTAACAGTAATATCCCAGTTGAATCCGTCACTCTTGTTAAATATATTTCCCCGAAGCTGTATCTCAATACCTTTGTTGCTGATCTCACCTGCATTTATGAGCATGGTATTGTATCCCGTTGCTTTTGAAATAGCGACAGGCAGGATCTGGTCGGTAGTGACTTTATCGTAAAGTGACATATCTATTGTGAGATGGTTGTTGAGCAACCGGGTTTCAAGGCCCAGTTCCCTGGTAACAACCTGTTCAGGCCTCAAGCCTGTCGGGGGGAATTCCGTTGTCTGGCTGTACTGGGTTACTCCATAGATCGTATATGTTCCGGCAGAGAAATAAGGATCTGTTCTGTAGGCGCCGGTAGCTGACCCGATCTTGGCCCATCCACCTCTTATCTTCAGATAGTTAAGGAATGTGGAATTAATCTTGAATGTTTCAGTGGGGATCCAGCTCACACTGACAGCCGGATAGAAGAAAGGATCTGCAATGGTAGAGCTCCAGTCATTACGGGCGCTTCCTTCAAGATAGATCATGCCATTATATCCGACTGATGCCGATCCGTAGACGCTGTTACTGCGGATCCACGAATGATCCATTGCATTCAGAGGACTTCCCTTGACGTTTGCAATAGTGAAGAGATCGGGAACAGTCAGGAGATTTGCGCCAATACGTGAGTACTCCCATTTCAGGTTACGATAGTTGGCACCGGCGAGAAGATCAACATCAAAGACGTTAATCTTCTTATGAAAGGTTGCGATCACATCAGCGTTGAATTCATAATTCTTTGTATCGTACAAATTGAAGCTTCCGCCATCCCATGAGCCTGCTCCGGCCATCATTTCATTCGAACGATAGGATATAACCGACATCGTCTTCTGGTTGTAATAATCTACCCCCAGGCGCCCTTCAATTGTGATGAATGAAACAGGTTTGAAGTAGAGGGAGGTTTTCCCGAATAGCCTGTCCTTATCCATTGAGTTGGTGTTCTTATTCAAGCTCCAATAAGGGTTATTGTGGTAGTTACTGTTCCAGTTGTAAGGATAACCGTTTACCATTGTCTCAGTCCAGTGCTCCTTCAAATCCTTCATGTCAACCTGACGTCCGAACCATTGCCCCATAGATTGCATCGGGTTACTTGCATTATACTCTGTCATGGGGAGGTTGCTGCTTTCACTTCTGGTGTAGTTTGATGAGAGATCGAAATCAAACATCTTACTCAGCTTGACATTTGTATTAAAGTTTATTGTGTAACGTTTCAGATCAGTGTTTGGCAGCGTTCCTTTCTGATTACGGTAACCTACGGAAGCCCTTGTTGTTGACCTTTCCGAGTTTGAAGTAACGGCAATATTGTGATTGGTCGTATACCCAAACTGGTACAGATCCTTCATGTTGTTCGGGCTTGATACCCAATCTGTTGGAATCAGGTTGCCATTTGAATCGCGTGGGCTGTTGTATTGGGTGAGTTTCAACCCGTCATCCAGGCGGGGGCCCCAGCTTTCATCAACACCATCATTGACTCCGTTACCCAAACCATCAAGATAACTAAAGCCATACCCCGGGTTAAAATCACCCTGGGCAAACTCCGCATAGCTCCCTTCGAAAATATCCAATTCATCAAGAACCTTGTCATCATTTCTGTCAAGCTGCCCTGCACAAGCCAATTTATACCACCATTCGTCTCCAAGGTATCCTTGCCCGTATTTATTCTGCATCTTCAGCAGGCTATATACCTGGTCAACGTTAAAGTTGCCGTCATAAGTTACTGACAGCCCTTCCTTCTGCCTGCTGCCGGATTTGGTTGTGATCAGTATGACCCCATGCCCGGCGCGCATTCCGTAGAGCGCTGCTGAACCACCTTTAAGGACTGAGATGGATTCAATATCATCAGGGTTGATGTCATACAATCCTGATCCAAAGTCAACGCTGTTTTGTCTTGATGCGCTGTTTGATACCGGAATACCATCAATGACAATAAGCGGCTGGTTGTCGCCCAATGAGCTGTTCCCGCGGATAACGATACGGGATGATGCTCCGATCTGACCACCTGCCTGGCTGACCTGTAGTCCGGCAATTTTCCCGCTCAGGGAAGAAATGACGTTCGCCTGTGCTGCCCGGGTCAATTCTTCGCTTTTAACATCCTGCACGGCATATCCCAGAGCTTTCCTCTCACGTGATATACCGAGAGCTGTGACAATAACTTCGTCCAGACCGTGCATCTCGGTCTGCATTACCACATCAATAGTGGTACGGCCACTGATTCTTTCAGTGATTGTTTTCATCCCCACAAAAGTGAAGGTAAGATTTGCAGCACTGGTTGGTGCATTGATCAGGTACTTCCCGTCTGCATCCGTAAATGCTCCAAGTGTCGTTCCCTGCACCGTCACAGCAACACCCGGAATAGGCATTCCGTCATCTGCCGACGTGACAGTACCAGTAATCGTCACCGTCTGAGCCATCAGGGCTGTGAAGCCCGTCAACACAAACAGCAAAATCATCAATTTTAGTCTGTTCATAGATCAGAGTTTAAGTTAGACAATCAGGTATTTTTCACCTCCTCCTGCTTGACACAGCCTGCAATCAGGGCAGAATATGCCTTACAAGAAGTCCCTAAAAGTAGAGACTTTTTTATTTTATGCAAATGATTTTCTACTCTTTTCAACCGGTCATACAAAAAAAAACGGCAATTCACTGAATTTACTGAAGTTTTTCAGGGCAAAAGCCGGAGTCAATGAATTTATAAGCTGCTGAAACATGAAAAAAATCAGGGATTTTGCTATCTTTATTACGATTAACAAAACATACCATAATATATATATGAAAGCAGCTATAGTACTTGCCGGATGCGGCGTAAAGGACGGCGCCGAGATACACGAGGCCGTGATGACCATGTATGCCATAGACAAACTTGGCGGCACCTACTATCTGTTTGCGCCCAATGTGGCACAACATCACGTAATCAACCACATTACCGGAGAGGAGATGAAGGAGTCACGCAACGTACTCACCGAGGCGGCACGTATAGCCAGGGGCAAAATCAGCCCACTCACCGACTACAGGGCCGAAGATTATGACACTCTAATCTTCCCCGGAGGATTCGGCGTGGCCAAAAACCTCTGCACCTACGCCTTTGACGGCCCTGACTGCCATGTAGACAGGGTGGTGGAAAAAGTAATCCGCTCAACTTACAGTGCCGGCAAACCGATAGGGGCATTGTGCATCTCACCCGTGCTCATTGCAAAGGTGCTTGGTGATATAACGGTAACAACAGGGAATGACCGGCAGACCGCAGCACACATAGGTAAACTGGGAGGAAAACATGAAAACCGGGAACATGGTGTGACAATCGACAGGAAAAACCTCATAGTCACGGCACCATGCTATATGAGCAACGCTACTATCTCAGAGATTGCCCGTGATGCTGAAGAAGTGGTAAAGGCCCTGATTGAACTCACCGGCAAAAAAGGTTGACCCGGGCTATGATTGAACTGAGCGGGAGAAACTTTTGAAACAGTGCATATTTTCCTGAGCGGGAAATTTTTGCTATAACCGCCCGGCTTCTATCTCCCTGACTATATGTTCTATAAGATAGTCATCGCCCCGGGGGTCATAGGTTGACTTCAGGTTAGCCCCAAAGATACGGGCTATTCCCTGCCAGAAGATGGCGGAAATCTTTCCGCGGTACTGCCTTATGAGTTCATACGAGGTATTACTGGTCTCCCTGTCTATCAGCTTGATCAGTATCTTCCCCTGGGTGAATGTCAGCCTTCGCATATCTCCCTCATACCGGGCAAGCAAATCCTTCTCATAAGACTGCAGGAAATCACGCTTTGCGCGCTCGGTAGGAAGAGTCTCAAGAAGCCTGTTTATCCGGCCGAACTCATCCCTGACAATCAGAGCATACGGATATACCCGCCGCACATTGTAAACAAGACGGGCATGCCTGCGGTAATCAAACCTGATACCTTTTGGCATCTTTCCGGTGACAATAATCTCTTTCAGCTCCACATGCGGATAAGTCTGCCCGTCAAATGTCGCAGCCTTAAGAATATGCAGTGGCTTCAGGAGAGTGTCAGCCATGAGAGTGTCATCAACCAGAGTGTCATTCCTCTGACCGCTGACGCCCGCATGAAGAAAACCAAGGAGCAGTATGATTACCACTATTCTCATAACTACCTGCAAATTTAACCAATTGTCGTGCCAAAGGTTTCACGGGAAGCCAAAAGTGAGCATTGTCATTATGTATGAACAGCTATCAGCTATCTTTGGGATCTCATGAAACATACACCGGATATAGACCAGCTTGATGATACTTCATTGTATGAAAAGGTATTGACCCTTCCGTACGATGAGATAGGACCTTTTGTACTCCGTGAGATGACCAGGTACACACGGCCGATGCTCCGTATCTGGATCACCTTTGCTGCAACCATCTTCCTGTCAGTATGGTTCTGGCCGGGAGTGGCATATCATCCGGAAGAGCCGCGGATTGCCGCCGGCCTTGCAGCCGGACTGATACTGATTCCGCTGTTGCTGGTGCCGGTGCATGAGGGATTACACCTTATCCCCTTCCTCCTTGCAGGAGCCCGCGACATAAGAATCGGGGCAGACCTGAGCCAGGGAATCATTTGGGTAACGGCACACAGATTCGTTGCAGGCAAGAGACTCTTCTCGATGGTTGCATCCACTCCCTTCATCCTGATTACCGTCGCTCTCATGACAGCCATCCTCTTCTCTCCACCCTGGTGGAAATGGGTATTGTCAATGGCCCTGCTGGTACATACCACCATGTGTGCCGGTGATGCCGCGCTGACCGGATTCATGGACAGCTTCGGCAAAAGAAGGGTGTATACATGGGATGACGCTGACAGAAAAGAGGCTTATTTCTATGCTTCCGCAGAAACCACCGATTAAAAAAATAACCGTGGAACAGTAACAATGGTTCAATATATTTTTCAAATGATTGCTTATAATTACCTGATTATCAAAACTTATCATCTTTCTTTAAGTAAACATTACAATTAATTGATTATGTGTCTGTTAGCAAATTTTTGCCAATCTGTTAACAGTGATAGATAATTCATTAATTTAACCCCGTAACACAACCCGGATGAGCAGCTTTATCCAATCATTGAAAAAATTCCCCCGACTATTCTGGATTTCAAACATTATCGAACTGTTCGAACGTTGGGGGTGGTATGCCTTCTACAACGGCTTCATAGCAATTTACCTCACCTCTCCCAGGGAGACTGGTGCCCTGGGATTCTCAAATGTGGAAAAGGGAACCATAATGGGCACCGCTTCAATGATTCTCTATTTTCTTCCCGTCATCACCGGTGCTGTTGCTGACAGGGTCGGGTACAAAAAGGTGCTGATTACCTCATTCATCACCTATGTCATCTCATTCTTCATGCTGAGCCGGTTCGAGACATTCGGTTCCATTTTCGCAGCCTTCATCCTCCTGGCTGTAGCCGGCGCACTCTTCAAACCGCTCATATCCGGGACCGTTGCCCGCGTCACTGACAGGGAGACAGCATCACTCGGTTTCGGAATATTCTATATGGTGATAAATATCGGCGGCTTCATCGGTCCGTTTGTCGCCAGCCTGCTTTACAAGAACAACTGGGACTCCGTGTTCTATATGTCCATAGCAGCCATGACCCTCAACCTCCTTCTCACCATCTTCTTCTACAGGGAGCCTGCCATAACAGAGAGCGGAAAAAGCTTCATTAAAAACATAGGTATAGCATTCAGGAATATCGGGATAACCCTTACCGACTGGCGTTTCCTGCTTTTCCTGCTTATCATCGGTGTCTTCTGGACAGCCTATAACCAGCTCTATTACTCATTCCCCGTCTTCCTGGAGTCATGGGTAAACCTTGACGGAATGTCACTCTTCCTGGGACTTAAACCCGGAACCATAACCACAGTCACAATCTCGAGTCTCGCTTCATTCTTTATTATTCTGTTCCAGCTGATTATATCATCGATAACCGCCAGGTTCAGGCCCCTGAACAGTATCATGACCGGTATCTTTATCCTGGCTTTCGGGCTGGGAATGATGTTTGCAAACCTCAATCCCTGGATAATTGTCCTTGGTGTTTTGGTTTTCAGCATCGGCGAGATGGCCTCTTCACCCAAGATACAGGAATACCTCGGCGGAATTGCTCCGTCTGACAGAAAGGCTCTTTACATGGGTACTGCCTTCCTGCCGATAGCCCTTGGTCACGTGGGAGCCGGATGGATCTCCGGCAGACCATTCGAGGTAAGGGCTGACAAGTTGTTCCTCCTGAAAAAGGCAGTGGAGGAAAAGGGATTTGATATCCCTGATATTTCCGGTAGCTTCACCCAAACCGATTACTTCAACAGGGCGCAGGAGCTCTTCGGAATGGACTCACATCAACTGACACGATATCTTTGGGATACATACAACCCCTCGCGTGTCTGGATACTCTTTACGGCCATCGCCATTGCCGCCAGCGTTATGCTTTACCTCTATGACCGCCTCATCCTGAAAGGCCGGGAAGCAGCCGGGAACAACAGGTCTGCAGCCGGTAGTCAGCAATAGGCAGGAAAGGGGTTTGGCAGCATGGCAGACAACATTGCAGATGGCATTACAAACCAGGATATTCCCCACATGGGATAAAACATTGTAAAAACAGATTTATGAAAACAAAACTCATTATCATCACCGCCCTCCTTCTGGGCACCATGTCATTACAGGCCCAGAGGCAAATGGTCAACGTTCCCGAACTGCCGGGCTATGTGACCCTGAAATGCGACTTTCACATACACACTGTCTTCTCTGACGGAAACGTCTGGCCTACAAACCGTGTCAGCGAAGCATGGCGCGACGGCCTGGATGCCATTGCCATCACAGACCATATTGAATACCAGCCGCATAAACAATACATACCCACTGACCACAGCGCTGCATGGAAAATTGCCTCCGCAATGGCAGCTGACAATAACATCATACTCGTGATGGGCACGGAGATAACCCGCGGTATGCCTCCCGGCCACCTTAACGCGCTGTTTATCACAGATCCGGACTTGCTGGCAACGGATGACTTCATGAAGGTCGTCGAAGCTGCAATGGCACAGGGTGCATTCATACACTGGAACCACCCGGGATGGAAGAGCCAGCAGCCTGATGGTATACCCCGCATGTATGATGTGCACAGGGAAATGATTGCAAAAGGGTGGCTGCACGGAATTGAGTATTTCAATGGCGGGGAGTACTACCCGCTGGTGATGGATATGTGCCGTGAAAACAAGCTGGCACTGATTGGAAACAGCGACACCCATGGTGTTATAAGCGAGGAATACACTGCTCCGCGATACTCCCACAGGCCCATGACACTGGTATTTGCAAAGGAACGTACTGCTGAGTCGCTTAAGGAAGCATTGTTCGCAGGAAGAACTGCAGTATGGTACGGCGACAACCTTGCAGCATTCGAGGAGATAGCTTTACCTCTCTTCAGATCGGTGATAACCGCCGGTGCACCTTATAAGGATGATGGCACCCGTATATGGTTTGAACTCTGCAACTCTTCAGATATTCCCATGAAACTCTCAGGAGGCCCCGAGGGAGCTCCGGCAATGCTTACCGTGCCTGCACGCAGTATGGTGATTGTCAGGGCTGACAGGAAATACCTCTCCCAGCCTCTCACCTACAATGTTGACAATATCATCACCGGCAGCGACAGTGTGCTGAAGGTGGAAATATCGCCGGCAAAGAAGTAAGAAACCAGCTGGGTCTGACCGGTGACGCTGCTTCGGCAGCGCTGCCGGATCGGGGAAATCTGCCGGTGCTTACAGTTCTCTGCTTCAGCGACGCTCCCGGGTCAGGGAAATACGCTGCTGCATACAGCACTGCTACTTCAGCGGCACCATCCTGAACCCATATTTGTATTCCCGGGCAGTGAGGCAGTACTGCGGGTGTGTGCGTGCACCCCATGAGGTATCGCCTCCCACGCCCATCTGTCCGTAGTCAATATTGACGCACACCAGGTCACGCGGAACAACATCACTGATATGCCTGTTGGCCAGTTTGGCATCAGGCCTGTATCCTGCCAGGCGGCCCTGCGACTCGAAATCCTCATGCAGGTAATTCATTGCGGCAAAAGAGAACAGGGGCTCACCCTCAAAACGGATTCCCTTCCCGCTGCCGTCGGTCACATTCAGCCACCGTACGTCAGTTTTGTATCCGTTCTCCTGCGGCCTTACGTAAGGCACATACTGGTCAGCCACCGAGCTTTCATATACACCAACAAAGGCGGACGTCTTCCGGTCAACATAATTTTCATGCGGCCCCCGGCCGAACCAGGAGAGGTCAACGAAACTCCCGGGAAGGATCATCTGCATCCCCACCCTGGGGATCTCCTCGAGGCTCATATCGGTTTTGGTGAAGTTGAACGATACATCAACCGAACCTCCGGCATGAACCCTGTACCCTGTCACCAGCCCGGCTATTTTCATCCCGCCTTCACCGGGGATGTCGAAGGTGAACTCCACCCCTGCGCTGCCCATTGCAAAATGGCTGATGCGGGCTGATTTCAGCACTGCCCTGCTGCCTGCCTCCCGCCACGGAGCGTTTCTCTTCTCCATGCCGTTGCCATAGTCATTGTCAGTGGGGGCTCTCCAGAAGTCGGGACGGGGCCCTGACATGATCAGTTCCTGACCTGCAACCCTGTATGATTTCATCACCCCGGCTTCCATGTCAAACACTACCTCGAAACCCTCTCCGGCGAATGTCAGGTCAGAACCCTCAGTCCGTGTATCGATGATTTCAAGGGTCTCTCCATCCGGTGCTCCGGCAGCCCCGGAAGCTGTACCAGTCTCTGTCACAGCATGGAACGGCAGAAGCATCTGTTCCGAGGCGTACATATGATCCTGCGGCACTATTCCCCACTCATCGGAGCGTGAAACATGCAGGTTAAGATGATACTCGGTATCCGACGCCGGAACAATCTCCCCCCAGGGTATCTCCACGGTGAGCGAGTCACCCGGCTCGAGGCTGATCTGCTTAAGATTGCCGGAGCGGAAGAGGGCTCCGTTGGCCAGTACCTCCCAGTGGATTGTGAAATATGAAAGGTTTGTGAAGTCATACTTATTGTAAATGGTGACCAGTCCCCTGGCAAGGTCCGCCGGCTTGAATCCCACATACTGGTAAACCTTCCAGACCTCGTTGAGCGCGGGGTGCGGGGTACGGTCAGGCCCCACCAGCCCGTTACAGCAGAAGTTGCCGTCGCTGGGTGATCCCGGCTCACCATAATCACCACCATATGCATAATAATCCTCCCCCTCCTCAGTGGTTTCAAGCAATCCCTGGTCAACCCAGTCCCAGATAAAACCACCCTGAAGAATCCCGTACTTTTCAATCACATCCCAGTAATCCTGCAGATTACCTGTGCTGTTACCCATCGAATGGGCATACTCACACATTATATACGGACGGTCGAAGCCGGGCTGGCCCTCACTCTGGGCATATGACTCAACTCTCTCTATGGAAGGATACATCGGGCACCAGATGTCAGTATGTCTCTCAGTGGTGTGGGTTGACTTCTCAGCTCTTTCATACTGGACAGGCCTGCTCTCATCCCTTCCCTTGATCCACTTGTAGGTCTCGACGAAGTTCTGGCCGTCACCGGCTTCATTGCCCAATGACCATATTATTATCGAAGGATGATTCTTATCGCGCTCCACCATCCTGACGGTACGAAGCATGTGCTGCCCGAGCCACTCGGGCTTGTGTGCCAGGGTGACGTCAGGGTGGTAACCAATGCCATGCGACTCGATATTTGCCTCGTCAATGACGTAAAGGCCGTACTCATCGCACAGCTCATAGAATCTTTCAGGCTGCGGGTAGTGTGAGGTACGCACGGCGTTGATATTGTTCATCTTCATCATCTTTATGTCCTTCAGCATCAATGCCTCGTCTATGGTATGACCCCGCACCGGGTCATGCTCGTGCATATTTGTCCCCTTGAGATAGATTGCCTTCCCGTTAACCAGGAAGCGTCCTCCTTTCACCTCGGAAGTACGGAACCCTATCTTCGATGAAATGCTCTCGACCACCCTTCCGCGGTTGTCAGCAAGGGTAATGACAAGCGTGTATAGCGAGGGTGATTCGGCAGACCACGGATTGACCTTTGGCACTTCGGCGCTGAATTTCACAACAGCCAGGCTGTCAAAAGCCTGCACATCCCTGGCCTCACCGAGTATCTTCGTCTTCCCGTCATACAACCCTGCCTCCAGCCGCATGGCGGCAGGCCGCCTCCCGCCATTTCCGGCAAGCTCGACGGTCAGGTTCAGGAGGCCGTCAGTGTACTCATTGACCAGTGTCGGCACGGCGAAATAATCACGTATATAGGTCTTCGGTCTGGCATGCAGCCAGACTGACCGCTTAATGCCGCTCAGCCTGAAAAAATCCTGGCATTCCAGGTAACTGCCGTCACAGTAGCGGTAAACTTCTACAGCGATATCGTTTTTCTTCTTCCTGAGGAACGGGGTGATATTGAATTCGGCTGTTGTCTTGCTGTCTTCACTGTAACCCACCTTCTCACCGTTGACCCAGACATTGAAGGCTGAACTCACACCGTCAAAGTTGAGAAAGACCTCCTTGTCCTTCCAGCCTGACGGTATTGTAAATGAGCGCTTATACGAGCCAACCGGGTTATCTGAATGGTTTATGAAGGGCGGATTTACCGGGAAGGTATAACCCGCGTTTACATAATAGGCTGTCCCGTGCCCTTCCCTCTCCCATGTGGAAGGAACCTCAATCTCACCCCAATGGCGTGTATCAAAATCCTCCCTGAAAAACCAATAGGGGCGTTCGGCTGGTGTCGGAGAATAGTTGAATTTCCACTTCCCGTCGAGCGAAAGCACATTGACCGATTCGCGCCACTTCGCCTTCAGTGCGGAAGCATTGTCAGGATGACTTACCATCGAGGCATGGGGCGTGACAGTATTTATTGTGTTCACAGTCAGGTCTTCCCATTCCGGCAAATCCTTTTCCGTCCATTCCGTTTTGCTGTAATCATGGTATCCCTGGCAAGAGCTCAGAAGCAAAGCTGCCAGGGTCATGAGAAGTAGTGAATTTCGCATGGCTGATTTCTTTATGTTATTATCAAAAATAAGAAAAAACAGGATCATATCAGCAAATCTTCCGGCCTGTTGATGTTTGTCAGGGCTTTACGCGTCTCCGGGGTCAGGGGGATGTCATAATAGCGTGTTTCGGCAAGTTTGCAGAAATCAATGATGGTATTGCTGCCGCCCCCTTCGATATGACTGACCAGTGCCGTATGGATCTTCCGGCTGTAGAGTGAGTGAAGCGGTTCGGCAAGACCGCCTGACCGTGCAATAAGAATATCTGAAGGATTGGCAATATACTCATTGACCTGTGCCCTGATGAGTTCTTCCGAGAGCCATGGCATGTCACCACCGAATACGAACAGGAGTGGTGAGCCGGCCACCCTCAGTGCCGCCTCGATGCCGGCCAGCGGCCCCACTCCACTGTACCTGTCATGCACAAGTATGACATCACCCGGCAGCGGGCCATCCGGAGGCCAGCCCGCTACAATTATCTCACTGAAGAGAGGCTCAAGAAGGCTGATTGTACGCGAGATGACCGTTACACCATCAACAGGTATCAGCGCCTTGTTTCTTCCGCCGAAGCGGGAAGAGCGTCCGCCGGCAAGAATGGCTGCGGATATTTCAGGAAATGCTTTGATCAGAATAATCCGCTAATCAATCCATTGTCGTCAATGTCAATCTTCTCTGCCGAGGGTACTGCCGGCAGACCCGGCATGCGCATGATAGACCCGGCTATCGGCACAATGAATCCTGCTCCTGACGAGAGTTCCACCTTACGGATGCTGACGGTGAAGTCTCTCGGCCTGTTGCGCCTGGTCTGGTCATCTGAGAGCGATTTCTGGGTTTTGGCAATGCACACCGCAAGTTTGTCAAGTCCAAGCCCGGAAATCTTTTTGAGCTGTTCCTTTGCCTCCAGGGTGTATTCAACATTTCTTGCACCGTACATCAGGGTGGCGATAGTCTCAATTTTCTTCTCCATCGGCCACGCATGGTCATACAACGGGGTGAAACAGTCAGTGCATGCTTCGGAGGCTTTGATGACGGCGTTGGCAAGCTCAATGGCTCCCATCCCCCCGTCAGCCCAGGATGTGTTGACAGCAGCCGTGACATTGTGTTCTTCGCAGTATTCCTTCAGCAGCTCAATCTCAGCATCCGTATCGGAACTGAAACGGTTGATTGCCACAACAGGCCTGAACCCGTAATAATGCATGTTCTCAACATGCTTGTCAAGGTTCTCGCAACCTCTCTTCAGTGCCTCGAGGTTTTCATTGACAAGTTCCGGGACCCTGACCCCTCCGTGATACTTCAGAGCCCTTATGGTTGCAACTATCACAACCGCATTGGTTCTCAGCTTACCTGCCTGCGACTTGATGTTGAAGAATTTTTCAGCGCCCAGGTCACTGCCAAAGCCTGCCTCAGTAATCACATAGTCGCTGAGCGAAAGCCCCATCCTTGTTGCCAGTATTGAGTTGGTACCCTGGGCAATGTTTGCAAACGGACCGCCGTGAATAATGGCGGGAGTGCCTTCGAGTGTCTGGACCAGGTTGGGCTTCAGGGCATCCTTAAGGAGTGCGGCCATAGCACCCTGGGCACTGATATCACGTGCAAAAACCGGTTTGCCTGCGTATGTGTAACCGATGAAAATATTTCCAAGCCGCTCCTTGAGATCACTGATGCTCGTTGCCAGGCACAGAATTGCCATCACCTCGGAGGCAGCAGTAATATCAAATCCTGTCTCCCTGGGCACGCCCTGGGCCGTTCCGCCCAGACCAATCACCACGTCACGGAGAGCACGGTCATTCATATCCATGACCCTCTTCCAGGCAATGGTCCGGGGATCAATGCCCAGATTGCCTTCCTTCGACTGTATGTTGTTGTCAATCATTGCAGAAAGAAGGTTGTGGGCTTTCTCCACGGCAGACAGATCACCGGTAAAATGGAGGTTTATGTCCTCCATGGGGATCACCTGTGAATACCCGCCACCGGCTGCCCCTCCCTTTATTCCGAAAACAGGTCCCAGAGAGGGTTCCCTCAGCACCACGGTGGCTCTCTTGCCCAGTCTGTTCAGACCCTGTGCCAGTCCGATTGAAGTGGTGGTCTTTCCTTCACCGGAAGGTGTGGGAGTAATTGCTGTCACAAGTATGAGCTTTGCACGCGCCGCCTTTTTCTTGTCAATGAGGGTAAGCGGCAATTTGGCTTTGTACTTTCCGTATAACTCAAGGTCATCCTCCTTAAGTCCCAGCTGCTCTGCAACCTCGGCGACAGGCCTTATTGAGGCACTCTGAGCGATCTCGATATCTGTTTTCATAAGGGAAATAATTATTGGGGCAAAATTAGGTTTTAATTCATTCTCACAAGAACAATTATCTGTTGTGATTTTTTAGTCAATGGTTCGGCATGTTTTTCAAATGATTGATCATAACTGCCTGGTTGTCAGATTTATTTCCTTTCTTAAAAATTGCACTCCAATTAATTGATTATGTGTCTGTTGGCAAAAATTTACTGATCTGTTACTTAGTTCAACATAATTTATAAAATCTCCGTCATTACGGTTTCTCTTTCCATCCTGATCCGCCACAACCGGGGATAGCTGTTATTGACCCTGTTGCCAAGGTTCTTCACAAAACCCAGAGGCACATCACGATAGGTCAGCAGAACTCTCCCCTCAGGCATCGCGGATCCGTTCAGCGCCTCCAGCCTCAGGAAAGCCAAAGCTTCCTCACGTGAGAGTGAGTGCCTCGTCCATGCTTCCTGCCTCTGCCTCGCTGACATTGAAAGGTCATGTGCCGGTATCAGCTCATTCTTTTTCAGTTCACCTATCATCGTTCCTGCCTTTATTACCGGCAGCCTTGCCTCAATGAATCCGAAAAGGCCGGCATCTGCCGCCAGTGCAATGATGCGGCCCTCATGCATAACCACCCTTTCACGGTCAAAGGCAGCAAGTGAGATGGTCTTTTCAAATGCCTCCGGCGAAGGCTTAACGGCGCTTTTTCTGCCATCAGGCGCCCGCTCGTCCTGAGCCGGTGTCACAGGCTTTCGGATGGCAGCAATGAAAAAACCTTCTCCCCTGACTCTGCCGGGATAAAAACCGTAACCCTCTGTACCTCCATACCGCACCGGAACCACGGGACTGCCCGGAGGAAGGTTTATCATGACAGGTTCAGCGCCTGTACCCTTCCTTATCCATTCAACATTCTCCTCGTTTTCAGCAGGATTGAAGGTACAGGTTGAATAGATCAGGATGCCTCCGGGTTTAAGGGCAGGCCATACCTCCATTATTATCCTCCTCTGACGTTCACAGCATAGATTCGCATTCTGCAATGACCATTCCCTTACAGCAACGGGTGAACGGAACATCCCTTCGCCCGAACAGGGCGCATCAGCAACCACCACATCAAAGAAAGCGGGAAGTTGCGCGAAGCGCGAAGGATCAGCATTTGTCACAATGACATTGCCTGTTCCCCACTTGGTAATGTTCTCCGCAAGAATGGCAGAACGTGACCTGATGACCTCATTCGCTACCAGCAGCCCGTCATCTCCGAGAATGGAGGCAAGATGGGTGCTCTTTCCGCCCGGGGCGCCGCAGAGATCAAGCACCCTGAGCCCCTCCTGCCCGGCAGTCACCTGACGGAACATCTCTCCTGTAAACATCCCTGACGACTCCTGCGGGTAATATACCCCTGCATGAAACAGCGGATCACTGGTATAGAGGGGCCTGCCGGGAAGATAAAATCCATCAGGCTCCCACTCCACCCTGTCATAGCCGCTTACCCTGTGAGGCCACTTGAACCTGTTGACCCGCACCGAGGCGGCCGACGGCCCGCAAAGAGCCTCAGCAAGACCACTGGCATCAATATAGGCCTGCCTTTCAATCCGCTCAAGAAACTCCGGGGGCAACATCATTTTTTACTGTTTCCGGGCAAAGATAACTATTGAAATCAATCCTGCTAACTGATAAATCATCCATGCCGTTCACACTAAAAAATGCCGCCCCGGTGACCACTGAAAAGGAGTATTACATCAGGGTGCGTTCGGGACTTCTACCCTATAGTTACCGCCCATACCGGGCGCACAAAAGAATGCCGCCCCGGCAACCCCTGAAAAGGAGTATTGCGTCAGGGTGCGTTCGGGACTTCCACCCTATAGTTACCGCCCATACCGGGCGCACAAAAGAATGCCGCCCCGGCAACCCCTGAAAAGGAGTATTGCGTCAGGAAGCCTGGCCTGCACACGCAAAAAATGCCGTCCCGCTTACCCGGGACGGCATGTAAAATAACCCCTAAAACCTAAACTGTCTGATAGGACGTGATTTGTCGAAACAAATCAGTATGTAGACGAAAGTGTAAGAAGTACACTATTTAGGTGTCAGTAAAAGTATGTTCGAACCATAGCGCACATCATGACATTTGTCATATTTAGTCCTATTTAACATTTTTTATAACCCTCAGGCTATAAGCTCTCTGCCGGAGTCTCTCAGCAGTCTGAGTGACCACCTGATAATGACTGCTGAGCTGATGAGGGCTGCTATTGCATCTACATAGGGCAGCCCCCAAATCATTGCAGTGAGCAGTCCCACGATGGCTGCCACGCTGCTAATTGCGTCAGCCACCACGTGAAGGTATGCCGCCCTGATATTGTAGTCACTCTCTTCATGGTCATGATGCAGCAGAAAGGCGCTGAGGATATTCACCCCGAGACCGATAAAGGCTATCATGATGGCCTCGCGGTACTCAATGATCGGCGGGTTTATGAGCCGGCATCTGGCTGATCACTTTCGCTGCCGAAGTTAATCCTTCACAACAACCTCTCTCCCTGTAAGCCTGAGTCTTGCGGTCATAACCTGAACATGATCCTCAGCACCCTGTACCATCGCTCCCGGCTGCCCGCCTCCCACGCTGACGGTAAACCATCCGGGTTCAATAACCCTTGTATCCCTATTGTTGAGCATTGAGAACTGCTCAGGCTTCAGGGTAAACTCAACCCTTCTGCTCTCACCCGGCTTCAGGGTTAGCCGGTCGAATCCTTCAAGCTGCCTGAGAGGTCTCGGAGTAGTGGCTTTCTCATCAGTCAGATAAAGCTGAACCACCTCGTCACCCGTCATTTCCCCGGTATTGGTGACGGTCACACTCACCTTTACCTCCGTGCCTGCTACGGCCTTTGCCGGCACCACGAGGTCTGAATAGGCAAAGGTGGTATAACTCAATCCGTACCCGAAAGGATAAAGGGGTGTTCCCCTGAAATACCTGTAAGTGCGGTTGTCCATATCATAGTCCTCAAAAGGAGGCAGCTGGTCAACCGATCTGTAGTAGGTGACAGGCAGCCGTCCTGCCGGATTGTAATCACCGAAGAGGACATCAGCTATCGCGTTGCCACCCTCCTCCCCGGGGTAACCTGCCAGCAACACGGCTGCGGCTTTCTCATGGGCCTGCAGGGAAGCAACGGGACTGCCATTCATCAGCACCACCACAACCGGCTTCCCGGTGGCGAGCAGCGCTGCCAGCAGCTCTTCCTGGATGGCAGGCAGGCCGAGAGTGGTTCTGTCTCCTCCTTCGAAACCCTCAAGTTTCAGTCTCTGTTCCTCCCCCTCGAGACGGGGCGAGAGACCGAGTGCAACAATTACCGCATCAGCCCTTGAAGCTGCCTCCACCGCTCTGGCTTTCATGTCATCCTTTGGAATGCTCCAGAGAAGTTTCATATCGGCGTCACCGCCCTGGTTGCGGTATAGCACCTCAACCCTGTACTTTTCTCCCGCCCTGAAATCAACCGGCACTCCCCGTATGTTGGCATGATGGTCACTGTAGAATGAATAGAGGGTGTCACCTTCGAAGATTATTGTATAGCGCGATGAACCCCATGTTCCAAGATAATATGTGCCCGTCACCGGTGGAACCAGATCGGCAACCCAGTGAATGCCGAAGTCGTTTACCGGCATTAGCGGATGAGGTGAATCATTGTCCCAGTAAAAGTCAATCATGTCATCGGTACGGGTGAAGAGAGGCTCACCCTTCATTTCACGTGACGTGTAGTAAGCGCCCAGCACTCCCTGCGCCCCGTCAGGCGTACGCAGATATCTTGATGGTATTGGTTCCAGGTTATGCATCCCGGGCGCGAGGTCACTCCCCCCGGCATAAAGAATCTCAGTCTCAGGCCTTAGTTTGGCCTCTATCCCCTCAAGCAGGCTTACCGGGTTCTTTGGAATGCCGTTGTAATTCCCCACGAGTACCTCATGGCTGGCAGCGTTGGGACCGATTACGGCCACCGTGCGGATATCCCTGCTCAGGGGAAGGGTGCCGTTGCTGTTCTTCAGAAGGACTATCGATTCCCGGGCTGCCTTCCTGGCAAGCGACCGGTTGTAGTCTGAGCAGTTTGCCTGATATGGTATCTGCGCATAATCAACGATACTGTCAGGATCGAACATCCCGAGCCTGAACCTGGCCAGCATCACTCTTCGTACCGAACGGTCAATATCCTCTTCCGTTATCAGTCCCCTCTTCAGTGCTTCCGTCAGGTGGCGGTAGTCTACCCCGCACTCGAGGTCAGTTCCCGCTTTCAGCGCCATTGCAGCCGCTTCAGCCGGGCCCGCGGCATACCCCTGGAAATTGTAAAAATCAGATACCGCCCAGCAGTCTGAGACTATGTAACCGTCAAAACCCCATTCATTTCGCAGAATGCCGTAAAGCTCATCATTTGCACATGCCGGGTGATCTCTGAACTGGTTGTAGGCGCCCATTATTGAGTAGACCTTTCCCTCTTTGACCAGTGTCCGAAACGCAGGCAGATAGCTCTCGCGGAGGTCACGCTCACTGATCACCGCATTGAACTCATGCCTGACCGGCTCCGGGCCCGAATGAACCGCATAATGCTTGGCGGTTGCAATGGTTTTAAAATACTTCGGATCAGATCCCTGCATCCCCTGCACAAACCGTAATCCCAGCCTCCCGGTAAGGTACGGGTCCTCACCGTAAGTCTCCTGGCCCCTCCCCCAGCGGGGGTCACGGAAAAGATTGATGTTCGGAGACCAGAAGGTCAGCCCGTGATATATGCCGCGGTCACCTCTTCTCACAAACTCGTGGTGCTTTGCCCTTGCCTCATCCGAGATGGCATTGGCCACATCAAGCATCAGCTCTTCATTCCAACTGTTCGCAAAAGTAATCGACTGCGGAAAGACAGTAGCGTGACCCGCTCTGGCAACCCCGTGAAGTGCCTCATTCCACCAGTTGTATTCCGGAATGCCCAGGCGGGGAATTGCAGGAGCAGTATAAAGAAGCTGCGAGGCTTTCTCCTCAGTGGTCATCCGGGAGACAAGGTCATCAACCCGTTTTTCAAATGAAAGTCCCGTATCAAGAAACGGATATTGCTGGGCGCTGACTGACACTAACAGCAAAGCTGCAAACAGAAGGGCGGTGGCTCTTTTCATTCTTTGGATTTTTTTAATGCTGATAAATATACCACTAATTGCACTTATTCTGCTTCCCCGCCTACACTTGCGTGCGAAATTCACGCAATGACTTCCACATATAAACTGAGGGCAATGACCACCAGCCATAAACTGAGGGCAATTAAAGCTGTCGTTCTATCAGAAATAACAATTCGGAGGATTATTTAAATGATTGTTCTTAATTACCTGATTATCTATGATATTCATCTTTGCCGCGGAGCAATCTGATTAATTGATTATAAGCCTGGCAGCAAAAATTTACCGAACTGTTATCAGACATAATCCATTGAGTTAATAAAAAGTGTATATTTAACACTTCAAGCATATAATCAGGCTCCGGGAGCCGACAATTGAGATAAAAAACCTGACGAAATGAAGATAAGAGGTGTTGCAATGCCGGTTGCTGTCATGATAATTGCAGCAGCATTGATCATTCCGGTGAAGACGGAAGCACAGAGACCTGGTGAAAGGCGTGACAGAACGCCGGTTCTCGGTCTGGAAAAGGGGATAAGTGAATATGAAACAGCCAGCTTCAGGCTGGGGATACTGAACTCAACGCAGACGGTTGCATTTCTGAGGACCAATGACAGTGAGACATTCGATTTCACCCCGGGAGACAGGCTTGAGGAGAGGTCGTCAAACGGCTTTTACCACCTTGGAGACCTGAATCTTGGGCTGAGGAGCGGGAATGGCAACTGGGAGTACTATTCCACGGCCTGGAAGAGAAGTGACATAGATTTTACCGTGCCTGCCAAACCGGATATTCTCTCGGCTGCCGACCTGGCCAAAACCCTTCCGGATTCTATCCCGCTGAAAGTCATCAGGTACTGGGAAAAGGAGGGTGACAATCTGATAATGCGTTTCTCGCTGACCAACATATCATCAGAGCCGGTTGAGATAGGTGCGCTGGGGATGCCCATGGTATTCAACAACAACTTCAACGGAAAATCACTTGATCAGGCACATGCCGAGAGTGTTTTCTTTGATCCGTACATCGGAATGGATGCCGGTTACCTTCAGGTGGCGCATCTTCACGGAAGAGGCAAGGTTCTGGTTGCCATTCCTTACGGGAAGACTCCTTTTGAAGCGTGGCGGCCATTGACCGATGACCCTCTCCCATCGGGATATACCTACGAAGGATTGCATGAATGGATGGTTCACAGCAAATCATATGCTGAAACATTCTGGAAGGATGCAGAACAGTGGAACAGGCCCACCTCGGAGCTTCTTAAGCCGGGCCAGACTGTCAGTTACGGCGTTAAGTTCATTCTGGCCGGCTCACTGCGCGATATTGAGAATGCTCTTGCTGCCGCTGAAAGACCGATTGCCGTGGGCATACCAGGGTATGTTGTACCGCAGGATGTCAATGCAAAACTCTTTCTCAGGTACGGCAGGGCCGTCAGGGAGATGAAGGTGGAGCCCGCAGGCGCCATGGAGATTAATGATGCCGGCACCAACAACAAGGGCTGGAAGGTATATGATCTTAATGGCAGGATATGGGGAAGGGCGCGGCTTACTATCACATACGACGACGGACTCACCCAGACAATCAGCTACAAGATCATCATGCCGGAGAGTGAGGTTGTAGCTTCATACGGAAACTTCCTGACCACCGAGCAGTGGTTTGACGAAGAGAATGATACTTTCGGGCGTGCCCCTTCAGTGATCACTTATGACTATGAAAAACGGGAGCAGGTTCGGCAGGACAGGCGCGTATGGGTTGCAGGGCTCAGTGATGAGGCTGGAGCAGGAAGCTGGCTCGGAGCAATCATGAAACAGCTTATTATGCCTGATCCGGTAGAGGCAGGTAAGATGGAGGATTTTGTCAACCAGACCCTCTGGGGCGGAATTCAGTACAGCGAGGGCGAACTGAAATACGGCGTAAGGAAGAGCCTCTTCTATTATGAGCCGGAATCAATGCCCGAAGGAACCTATGACAAGGAGATCAGGTGGGCACCTGATGGCAATTTCCCGTCATGGAACACAAAGGAAACCAACTCCGTGGGAAGGTCCTACAACTACCCGCACGTGGCGGCGGCACACTGGGTGATGTACAGGCTGGCACGCAACTACAGCGGCCTCGTGACACAGCAGGAGTGGCAGTGGTATCTTACCAATGCCTTTCAAACTTCTATGGCAATGATTAAGATGGCGCCCTATTATGCCCAGTTCGGGCAGATGGAAGGAAGTGTCTTCATCCTCATCCTCAATGACCTGAAGGCTGAGGGAATGGAAAAGATGGCCGCGGAACTTGAAACCGCCATGAAAGGAAGGGTTGACGTATGGGCAAAGCTGGCCTACCCCTTCGGCAGCGAGATGCCATGGGATTCCACAGGGCAGGAGGAGGTGTACATGTGGGCCAAGTATTTCGGCCTTGATGACAAGGCTATGGTGACCCTAAACGCCATCCTTGCCTATATGCCTACCGTTCCTCACTGGGCTTACAACGGCAATGCACGGCGCTTCTGGGATTTCATCTTCGCAGGGAAGCTTTCCCGCTTCGAGCGGATGATACACCATTACGGCTCAGCCCTCAACTCCATACCGGTGCTGAACCAATACCGCGAGAACCCTTCAGACCTCTATCTCCTTCGTGTGGGTTATGGAGGCGTGATGGGTGCTATCTCAAATATCACGCAGGATGGTTTCGCGCCAACGGCGTTCCACTCATTCCCTCAGACACTTAAAAACGATGGCATCTCAGGCGATTACGGCAGCGGATTTCTGGGCTACGCGACCAACAGCTCCACATACCTCATCAACAGTGATCAGTTCGGGTGGCTCTCATTCGGCGGGAATACAACAGTCAAAGGAAAATGGATTGTGGTTGACCTGACAACTGCCGCCAGATCAAGAGTATACCTGGCTCCTGCCGGCCTGTGGCTGACGCTCGATGCTGGCCGCTTCAACAGGGTATCCTACAACAATGCTAACGGAGCAATAAAACTGGAATTTGAGAAGGGTGAGACATGGTCGCCAGAAGCACTGCTTCGAATCAGCAATCCTTCACGCGAGGGTAACGCGGTGATATACAACACCGGAAGCCTGAAATCAAATGGCAGGGGAGCTTTTGTTATACCTGTCGGTAATAAGGGCGCCGCGGTGACACTAAAAAGAAAAAGTCAGAACTGATAGCTTCTTCTGCACCGCGGTTTGTCTGTTTCGGCATCGGCAAGGCATTTCCGGACTGTCTGTTTCGGAGCAAGCCAGCCATTTTGAACAACAGCAGGTCATAATCCGGGTAATCTTAAAAAAGTGTGAGCTCTACTGACAGGGAGCTCATCTCTTTTGTTTATCCTTTGATCTGATTTATTACCTTTGGGAAAAGCCCGGCCTTTTGCCGGGCTGCCAAAGAGTAATCAGATCATGAGCAAGAGAAGAGACTTTGTGAAAAACAGCCTCCTGGCTACAGCCGGAATTGCAGGCCTTGGATCAGTGGCTTCACTCTATGGAGCAACAGGAAGAAGGGTGAGCCCCTCGGATATAATCAGGGTGGCGCTTATCGGCGGCCGTAACATGGGATGGTCAAACCTTGAGACCTTCCTTAAATTTCCACAGGTGGAGTGCGTCTCCCTGTGCGACATCGATGACGAATGGCTTGATAAAAGAACTGCTGACACGGAAAAGATCTCCGGTAAACGGCCGCCACAGATTGTAAAGGACTGGAGAAGGGTTATGGACAACCCCGATGTGGATGCCGTCATCATCGGTACCCCCGACCACTGGCACTGCCTGCAGGCAATCGCTGCCATGGAGGCCGGCAAGGATGTCTACTGTGAGAAGCCACTCGCCAACTCCATTGCCGAGTGTGATGCCATGGTCAGGGCAGCACGTAAACATAAGCGCGTGGTACAGACAGGCCAGTGGCAGCGGAGTGACCCCCACTGGCAGGATGCTGTTGCCTTCATCCACTCCGGTAAACTGGGACGGATCAGAACGGTAAAGGTCTGGGCATACATGATCTGGAAAAAGACCTTGCCCGTGCAGCCTGACGGCGCGGTACCTGCCGGCGTTGACTATGACATGTGGCTCGGCCCTGCCCGGCACAGGCCATTCAACCCGAACCGGTTCCACTATAATTTCAGGTATTTCTGGGATTATGCCGGAGGACTGATGTCTGACTGGGGAGTACATCTCCTTGACTACGCTCTTCTCGGGATGAAGGCTGACCTCCCGAAAGCCGTTTATACCGCCGGTGGCAAATTTGCCTATCCGGATGATGCCATGGAGACACCTGATACCCTCCTGGCCTCTTATGTCTATGATGATTTCACCATAAGCTGGGACCA
>WXFE01000089.1 GCA_009881065.1 Bacteroidales bacterium
GTCTGACACTATGGAAGCTGAATGGGTTGTTAATACTTTGAGAATGACAGTAAACAAATACGGTCGTCCTGAGATCATAAGCCCGGATCAGGGTAGCCAGTTTACCCCGGATGAATATATCGATTATATAAAAAGCCTTGAAACCGTCCGTATAATTATCTTTGATAAAAAAATTGTCATGATATACTAGCCTGTCACACATATAGTACCTGAAATTATTTCTGAGATTGCTTGCAAAGTTGAGGTTTATGTATTACATTTGTACAGATGATGAAATAAAGGAGGAGAGTAAGGGTTACCTGTGGGAATCAATAGGATTGTATTGCAGACATTGACTTTCACATGGACCTATAGGCTGACTACCATAGGTTACTTCCTTTTATCAGACAGTAGATTCCGGGATTATCTCATAAGCCCGTTCCTTAAAGTACCACTGTAACCCTCTCCTCTTTTTTATTTTCCCCTATCCGATGAAAACATTCCTCCGCAGATTTGAAAACACCAGGGATCTTGTTATTCTCTTCGGCACCTGGGGAATAGATGACAAAGCCTTCTCCAACCTCTGTACTGACAACCATGATTTCATCCTGTTCTACAACTATTCGGCAGATGAGCCGCTGATTCTGCCGGAAATGAAAACTTACAGGCGTGTTACAGTTATCGGCTGGTCACTGGGCGTCTGGGCTGCAGAATATTACAGCAGGAAACTTGGAATAAAGCCAGACCTGACAATAGCCATCAACGGCACCCCCGTGGCAGCAGATGACAAGTATGGCATACCGCTGAAGATTTTCGAAGCTACCCTCAACAATATTTCCAACTACAGTATGGCCAGGTTTTATCTCAGTCTCTTCGGCACACGAAGCCTGTTTGAGGTGAACCGCGCCTACATACCAACCCGTACGGAAAAATCGCTCCACGATGAGCTGAGATGGCTCTACAACCGGATGATGGAACCGGTTGAAACAGGATTTGTCTGGGATTATGCCCTTATCGGTAAGGAGGATAGTATCTTCAAGGCTTCGAACCTTAAAAGCTACTGGTCAATGCACCCTGAGACAAGGCAGATAATGGTTGATGCACCGCACTATCTCTTCGGTTACTGGAATTCACTCGAGGAAATGATAAGGTATGTGAGACGCTTCAGGCTCTCACCGTTCCGGAACAAGTAGGTTACAGATCCCTCAGAAGGATATTTGTTTCCGACGAGGCAATCAGGCTCTCGAACCTGGTCAGGGCAGTGTCTATCTTCCGGTAATCGGAATTGTTTATCACTGTTTTATGCAGTGAGCCCGATGACTCAAGCTTCTCAAGCACGAACGAGAGGGTCATTTTATTAATGTCAGTGGCCGGCTGGTAAACATATTTTTCCTGCTCATCGTTCCAGACCTCGGTGACCATGGAAGCCTCATGAAGCTGGTCAAGGCATTCATGGACAGTGCGCACAGGCAGGTTCAACTCCAGCGAGATCTCCTCGGGAGCCCTCGGTTTGGCCCCTTTCACAAAATCAACGATCAGTGAATGCATTACCAGCAACAACAACCTCTTTTTCTGACGCGGCGAAACTGTCTGAACATCAAACTCAAATTCGTAGCGGGTGATATTCTGAAGGTAATATGATAGCTGGGCTCCCATCAGAAGCACTACCCAGCTCATCTGTACCCAGATCATCAGCAGCGGAATGGCAGCGAAGCTTCCGTAAAGAGTGCCAAGCCTGGTGATGCCCATCTGCGTTTCGACATAAACTATCTGCAAAACCTGCAACGCAATACCTGCGGCAAGTCCGGCAATAAGCGCCGAACGGAACCTGACCCTGGTGTTGGGCATGGCAAGGAAGGCACCAGTGGAAAGAGAGCAGAGCAATATGAACGGTATCAACTGAACCAGGAAGGAGACAACAGGCTTCAGCCCCTCGAGCATGTCTGACTGGCTAAGCATGGCAGTCAGGCGCGTGGTAGCAAGGACCGTGACACTGCTTGAAGCAATGAAAAGTGCCGGCACAAGAATGATAACTGCAAGATAATCTGTCACCTGCCGATACCATACCCGGGTTTCGTCAACTTTCCAGATGGAATTGAAAGTGTTCTCGACATATTTCAGCAACTGTACCACCGCTGAAAAGAGAAAGACAACTCCTATCCCTGCCAGCCAGCCTCCGCTTGTCTGCTCAAGTGTCTTGTTTGCAAAATCAAGAATCCAGTTCATAACCTGTTCCTGGTTATGGAACTGCATTATAATCTGTGCCCTGAGTTCATCTGACAGCCCGAATCCCTTTGCTATTCCAAATGCCAGCGCAACTATGGGTATCGCTGACAAAATCGTGAAAAAGGTCAGTGCAGAGGCCTTGATGTAAATGTTTTCCCTCTTTATTCCCTTGAAAAGCAAGTATACAATACGCCTCTGGCGAACCCAGAAGGGTGCTGACTTCTTCAGCCTCCCGGTAATTGACCGCCAGAGCTGTCCGGCACGGCTGACAATCAACTGACGTATTTCACCAACAGGTCTCACCGGATTTTCGGATTATTGAGGGAATGCAAATTTATAAAATGATCTTCAAACACTATTATTATCTTCACAAATTGAAAAAACCGACATGGAAATCACCATAAAGGAATTCATTAAAGGGGCGCAGGAGGCTCAGGGAGTGACAGTTATCATTGATGTCTTCCGTGCCTTCAGCACCGCATGCTATGCCTTTGACAGTGGTGTAAACCGTCTTATCAACGTTGCCACGCCTGAAGAGGCATTCGCACTAAGGGATAAACTAAAGGCTGAGGTAATTATTGCAGGTGAACAGGGTGAAAAGAAACCTGCCGGATTCGACTACGGGAACAGTCCGACCGAGATGCTGACAGGTTCAGTTGCCGGCAAGACGATGATACACTGTACCACGGCAGGAACCAGGGGCATTATCAGCGCTGCCGGGGCAACGGAAATCCTTGGGGCAGGACTGGTAAATGCAGGGGCTGTTGCATCATACATCTCAATGATCAGGCCTGAGAAGGTAACCCTGGTTGCCATGGGCTACAGGGCCCGGGAAACAGCGGAGGAAGACCTGCTCTGCGCAAGGTACATCAGGGAGCTGCTTGAAGGTTGTGAAAGCGACATATCAAAGGAGATGGAGGCACTGCGGGAAGGATCGGGAAGCAGGTTCTTCAACCCGGCCAATCTTGCTTTCAGCCCTCCTACAGACTTCTTCCTCTGCACTGACCTGAATCGTTTCAACTTTGCGCTCAGGGCCGTAATCACTGCCGGCGGATACGCCGAGATTCTCAGGATTAACATGGATCACTGAGATTTGAGCGTGAAAGCGGAAAACTGAAAACAACCGCCCTGTGACTGAGAAACATAAGAAAAACAAAGGCCTCAGCGTTGATGTGATGAGTGCCACCTTCACAATAAATGGCAGGATAATTGTACACCGGATACTATTATGATGAAATTCAGACTTTCTACCCTTATACTACCCCTGGCTTTTGTAACACTGACAACCATTGCCAGAAGCCAGGCCGGCCACTCTATTACAGTGACAGTCCGGGACGCTCCATCAGTCAAACTAAGGCTTGCATATCACGTTGGCAACCAGCAGTATCTCCGTGACAGCCTTGTAACGGACTCCGGCGGCAGGGGAAAGTTCACGGGAAGTGAGAGGTTGCCTGCAGGGGTCTATATGATTGTATTGCCTGACAATCACTTTTTTGAATTCCTGATTGACGAGGAGCAGTTTTTTGATATCCGCTTCAGCAAGAGCGATCCGGTTGCTACCGTTTCTTTCAGTGGTTCTGAGGAGAACACCGGTTTTGTGGCCTACCAGAGGAGATGGAAATCGCTTCAGGAGGAGGCAATGGAAATAAGCGGCAGGCTTGGCGGGCTTCAGCCAGGAAGCCCGGAGACATCAGCCGCCAGAAAAGAGCTCACGGACCAGGAGAAGAAGATGAAACAATATCTCAATGAAGTTGCTGAAACAAACAAGGGTACGCTCCTCGGAGCAATAGCACGGTCAGTGATACCTGTTGAGACACCTGCCGCAACAGTGCCTCCCGGCACGCATAATCCGGACTCCGTGACACGCCTTCTCTCCTATCTTTATTTCAAGGATCACTTTTTTGACCACATTGATTTTTCCGAGCCCGGCCTGATCCGGAGTCCCGTTCTTGGAGGAAAACTTGAACAGTTTTTCAGTCAGGTGGTGGTACAGATGCCCGACTCAATCAATAAGGAAGCCGACAGGCTTCTTGATATGAGCGCTGTTGACAGTTCAATGTTCCAGTATGTGACTGTCTGGCTGATGAACAGGTATGCTTCAAGCGAGATCATGGGTCATGACGCCGTTGTGGTGCACCTGGCTGACAGGGTCTATCTTGCAGGCAAGGCGCCATGGGCTGCGGACGAATATATTTCAGACCTGAGGAAAAGAATTGAGCGTCTGAGGACCAACCTTATAGGAATGAAGGCCCCGGAACTCCTTATGGGATCATTTGCCGGTCATTATGTCTCATTGTACGATGTGAAGGCCGAATTCACAATATTGTATTTCTGGGAACCTGATTGCGGGCATTGCAAGGAGTCAACCCCGCTGTTGAAAGAGTATTACGAGAAGAACAAAGAGTCGGGAATTGTGGTATTTGCGGTCTGCACCCATCATGACCGTGAAAAATGGGAGAGGTATATAGCAGATAACGACCTGACATGGATCAACGGATGGGATCCTGAGCGGATGAGCAGGTTCGACTTCCTTTACAATGTTGAATCCACACCGCTGGTCTATATCCTCGACCGGGACAAGAAAATCATAGCAAAGCGGCTCTCGGTGAATGACATCCCGGCATTTATCGATACCTGGAGGAAGTTTCAGTCTCACTGATAAGAGCCTTCATACCTTGAGGAAGTTCCGGCCTCACTGATCATGACCCGGCAGGGGAAACCTGGTCAATTCATACCGGCTTTTACGAGCGTACCTGAATAATAGACCGAGTCAGCCCTCAGACCGTAGTGGTAAATCCCGGGTGCCAGCCCCGGCAATGGTACTGTGAGCTCGCCCGGGAAGATATTCCTGTACTCCCCTGCAGATACAACCCTCCCGCTATTGTCATATATCGTTATGGTTGTGCTGGTCACTCCCCTTCCGGCAAGTATGAAAGTCACCTCTGAGGAGAAAGGATTAGGATAAACCTTCAGGTCTGTAGTCTCCTGTTCAGGGTCTTCAGGCTGGTTGAGTATGGTGTTTTCAACCATTACAGCCTTGATCCCGAGCGAAACAGCCATCGGGAACGAAGGATGCCGGGTGAATGGCTCCCATGCTAATCCGGTATGGAAATAAGCTGTATTCTGTGAGGGCAAGGCCCATGGTGCCGACCGTGCCACGGCAAACTGAGGCTGGGGCTGGTCTATCGGATTCCTGTAATAGACAGCGTAGCCGGCATAAAAGGATCGTGTAACTTTTATAGTCCTTCCGAAATCAACCTCCAGCACTGTACCACCCCTGGTTTCGTTAATCCGGAGTTTTCGTGAGGCTATAACATTTCCCGGCAGAGCGCCTCCGTCCCAGATATAAAACCGAACCGAGTCAGCGGCATTGATGAAGGATGAAGCGGAGACCTGTAGCCTGAGCCAGGCTATCTCACCAGTGCCTGAGAAAGGAATATACTCTGCATATCTGGTCAGGCCATCGGAGTTGTTTCCGGTGGCAAGGCCCCATCCCGGGGATGAGTATGTGTCTGTTGTGCCGGGGTCATTCGCCGGAATTCCTCCAATGGTATCTGACCTGGAGAGGTTATACTCATAGGGATCACGGCCACTGACCAGGGTGGCTCCCGTGCCTGCCGGATCAAGCCATGGCTTCAGATGACTGGTGTCGATGGATGTTATGTCAAACATCCTTATAAGCTTGGCATAATAGTCATTTGCCGGATTATTGCATGTAGCCGCTCCTCCGGTAAGTGTTCCCCTGAGCCTGCCATTCTGATCAAACAGCGGCCCTCCTGACGATCCTCTCTCAGTTGTCCCAAGATCCCACCTGAGCACACGCCAGAATCCTGACGAGATAAATCCCTCTTCAGGATAGGATGCCGTGACAGGGGCGTTATCGTCAATTGAAAGCTTCATCACATCACCCTCGGGGTGATGGATGGTAAAGGTGTTTGTGGGAGTTGTAGTTGTTATGTCCCAGCCTGCAAAGTAAGGCCTGGCAATCAGCGAGGGAAACTGATTCAGTTCCACCAGGGTGAAGTCTATGTCAGGATTGGTAGCCCTGAGCTGAGAACCGGTCAGGGTATACATGTTGGTCATGTCCGGTCCGGCGCAGGATGGACTCCGGTAATTGAGAACAAATATTGTATTTGTTGCATGACTCTTCTTCTCTATGCAATGATTTGCAGTAATCAGGTAGGGCTTGTTCAGGTTCCCTGTATTGTTTACCATAACACCGGTACAGAGTTCGGTCCCGGCCACCAGGAGACGAACCACAGAGCGGGAAGCAGTAAGATAGAGGGGATTGGTCGAACAACTGATATCAATCTCGCATTCGCCTGAGCGTCCGTAATAATAATCCTTAATCCCTTCCGGGCCGAAAAAACCAATGAAATCATGCGCCACCTGCGTCACACCCACTGAGTTCTCAGGTATGCGGGTGCCCGGGAAGTGACATTCCAGTACCAGTCTCTCCCCCGGAACAGGCATAACCGGCATGGAAAGGGTAGCGGAGGTGCTCCCGCTGGTGAATGCTCCCCTTATTGTCTGCCTGTCGTGATCGTAAACATAGATATAGGCTCCCCGGGGAAGGTTATAGGGTGAAAGGATAATATTGAGAGAAAGAGCGCCCTTTGATGAGAGTGGCAATACCCATATGGTTTCTGATCCTCTCGTGGCAATGAATCCGGAATTGGACGGGGTGAGGCTGACTTCAACCGGTATTGCAAACCGGAATGGCTGATCCTTTGGCTGATCCACTGCGCGCATTGCCTCTGCATGCTGCGGATCAACACTGATCTCATGCCAGTTTTCTATCACCGGGAAAAGTGGGCTTCCTGTGGGGAACTCCGGCTGCCCGGACAGGATAAGCGATGCGGAGAGGCTTACGGCTATCAGTATTAGTCTCTTCAATTGCTTCCGATTAAGGCTCTAAAAATAGCAAAAAGAA
>WXFE01000090.1 GCA_009881065.1 Bacteroidales bacterium
GCGGTGGTCCGCATTAAGTCCGGGAAAAGCCTTTCTCCTGAGGGTTGTTCATCTCATCACGAACCTGAGTTCACCACCTGCTCTTATCTCCTCCCAGGTGATGTAATTACGGTCAAGCTTTTCACCGTTCAGAAAACAGGCGGAAACAATTGTCTTACCGGGCGAATTGCCTTCGGCGATGACAGTGAAGCTCTTTTCCCCGGGAAGCGAAATGGTGGCCCTGTCAAGGACCGGGCTTCCGAGAATAAACCTGCCGTCAGCGGGATTGACAGGATAGAATCCCATGGCTGAGAAGACATACCATGCCGACATCTGGCCGCAATCCTCGTTTCCGCATATACCATCCTTTTTGTCAGTATACATCTCCGCCATGATGCGACGCACCATTGATTCGGTCTTCTCCGGCGCTCCGGCCATGGAAAACAGGTAGGCAATATGGTGTGATGGCTCATTGCCGTGGGCATACTGGCCTATAAGCCCGCTTATGTCAGGCGATGAGAACTCGCCCTTAACCTCCTCCGTCACCCTGAAGAGAGAATCAAGCCGCTGAAGGAACATCTCCCTGCTTCCGAAGAGTGATACAAGGCCGTCAATGTCATGAGGTGCCAGCCATGTGTACTGCCAGCCGTTTCCCTCGGTGAAGTCGGATCTGGTGTGATGCGAATAGAGCGGATCGTAGCCGGGCCTCCAGCTGCCGTCACTCATCCGGCCTCTGATGAACATGATTGTTGTATCGAACAGGTTCCGGTAGTTGTATGACCGCCTCAGATACTCATCTGCCAATTCAGGTTTCCCGAGGTCGGTGGCCATCTGTGAGATGCACCAGTCATCGATGGCATATTCCATCGTCTTTGCAACCGACTCATTTTCAAGTTCAGAAGGAATATACCCGAAGTTACGGTAGTGGTTGAGACCCCTGAAATCGAGGGATGCTGACTCCACTGCAGCCTCAAGCGCCTCCTCGTAGTCAAATCCCTGAAATTTCTTGTTTATGGCATCGGCAATGACAGGCACTGCATGGTACCCGATCATGCAGTTGGTCTCATTTCCGGCCAGTGACCAGACAGGCAGCTTGCCCTGCTGCTTCCTGATATTGAGCATGGTATTTATAAAGTCAGGCACCATATCCGGAGCTGTGAGGGTGAACAGCGGGTGTGCGGCACGATAGGTATCCCACAGCGAAAAGACCGAATAATTGGTGAATCCGTCCGCATTGTGTATCTCCCTGTCTGTCCCCCGGTACCTGCCGTCGGCATCGGAATAGAGATTTGGTGCAATCATCGAATGATAGAGGGCGGTGTAGAAGACCTTCAGCACTGAGCTGTCAGCAGATGCGGCTCTGATAACGCCGAGCCTCTTCTGCCATGCCTGCTGTGCGGCAGCAGCGTGCCCGTCGAAGTCCCATCCGGGAACCTCGGCGATAAGGTTACCCGCTGCGCCCGCCTCGTCAACGGCAGAAATTCCTGTTTTAACAATAAGCTCCTCACCCTTCTCCATCTCAAAGTCAAGGATGCATGCAATATTCCTGCCCTCTGTCATGTTACCCGCCGCAACCGTCCCGGCATTGAGCATAGTGACCGAGGCGGGCGACTTTGAAAAACCTGAAGAGAAGAAGATATACTGTTTTTCAGCCCAGCCTGAGGAGATGCGCCTGCCGCTGAGAACGGTGCCGTCCCATGACAGCATGCAATCGACGGGGCGGTCCCAGTTGATGGCAAAACCCAGATCGACAAGCAGATGCATCGTTCCTTCTTCAACGGCAGTATATCTCTGCAAACCGCATCGGGGAGTGGCGGTGAGTTCGGCGTTAACCCCCGGAGCGAGGGCCACGGCATAATATCCCGGTCTTGACTGCTCGGCATCATGAGAAAACCATACCCTGTTGAGCTTTGCCAGCGAGGCACTGCTGTCAGGCAATGAAAGATTGAAAGCCTCCATTGACGGAAGAAACAGAATATCACACAGGTCGCCAATACCGGTACCGCTGAGATGGGTGTGACTGAACCCTGCAATCACCGTGTCAGAGTAGTTGTATCCCGAACACCAGTCCCATCCGGAGGTTCCGTTGTCAGGACTGAGCTGCACCATTCCGAATGGGGTTGTTGCTCCGGGGAAGACATGCCCGTGGGCTGCGGTGCCTATAAACGGATCAACAAGAATGGTGAGGTCATCCTGCCTTGACAATGAACATGAAACAGCTGCAAGAAGAGCAACTGCAATGAGAAAGTTGATTTTTTTCATACCGGATTATTCTCTGATCTTCTTCAGAATCTGCTGTCCGGTTCCAATCCGGTATCCTTCCGAGGAAAAGAGAACCTCTCCGCCGCTGTTGCAGTACAATACAACAGGCAATGACCTGACACGGGATTTTTCTCCGGAAAGGGTCTGCAGCAGCTTAAGCCCCGGGTCAGCTGCAAAAATGGCATTCTCCGGCGCTCCGGTGACCGTCTCCCCGGAAATTTGTCCGGGAGTTCTCTCCGGATCGGTAAGAAATACAAAATCTCCGCCCCAGCTGTCAAATTCTGCTTTCAGCCCTGGCAGGTCATTGAGCAGATGACGGGTAGGCTCCATGCCCGGATCCACCCAAATCATTACGAGACCCTTATCGGCCAGTGAGCTGAGAACAATATTTTCACCGGTAAAAGTTTCAATCGAACTTTCGAGGTTTAACATCTCCCCTTTCATCGGGCTCTCGGGAAGATTCCTCAGATCAATTCTCAACTGCTGTTCTTCCCCTGCTTTAAGCTCATGAAATGATACAGAAGCCAGAACATTGCCGTTCTCATCCCTGTTACCCGTGGTTAGCATGTAAATTCCCGGATCCAGTGGGATTTTCACCGGTATATCACTGATTTTTACCCCGTAGCCATAGTCAAGAGTATTGTATCTTCCATTTTCAACCCTGGCAAGAGTAAAGTGAACATGGTACTCGGGCTCCTGTTTCATAATCTCACCGGAGCCTGCGACAAATGTAACGTAACCTGATGTTCCTGAAGGTCTTGTATCACCGGTGAACCATACGTCATGCCATTCTCCGGCACTGTGATATTGCGGTCTTCCGGTTCCCGGCGCCAGGCGTGACGGTATGCCGGCGCTCCTGCACAGTGCAATGAAGAAGATGTTCCGTGAACGTATGTCAGCCGTCCGCATCCTGAGTACAGCGCCGGGGATGATTGGCACCGAGTAGTGGTTCTCAGTTTTTGTAATGGCTATGGCAGTGTCAATCCATGCCGCTGCTGAAGCAGGATCACTGATGAATGATGTGATCAGTTCATCGGGCAGTGTTTTTAGCTGGCTCCTGAAGGGCGACAACAGTTCATTCGATATCCTGGGCGAGAGAACATATCTGTCATACAGTGTTATGTCACTTCCGGGAGCAGGATCAGGCGCATTGTCAAGATGATCGGCAAGCACTGAAGCAGGTGTGTCACGCAAATCCTTTTCAGAAATATTTTCAAGTATGCGGAGCGCCAGCCCTGCTTTTTCTCCGGATCCGGCAATAAAATCGATTATAGCCTGGTAGTTGCCCATTGATGTCGCGACTATTTTGCTGACCGCATCCGCTGACAATCCTGCATTGCGTGCAATATCATCAGCACTGACACCGGCTGACCAGGAGTTTATATATGCCTTCCTTATACTGTCTCCCCTGCTGTTCAGTAAATTATTCATCTGCACCAGGTCGGGATCAATTCCGGGAAAGGGTTCAGGCAGCTCAGGCACCATAATGTCAAGAGGAATGGTTTCCTTTATTACTTCCGGCGGGAAGATGGCAACATGCACAAGCGTATCCTCGGGTGAGGCCAGTGAGAATCCGTACCTGTTACCGTCATCAGCCCATACAAGCAATGTTCCGTAACCCGTCGTCATACTGCACCTGCCATTATTGTCGCTCTGAAGTCTTGTCAGGGGGTAAAACTCAGCGTAATTATAGATCATGTACCCGACCATTGCACCAGGCACAGGAGTTTCTTCTCCGTCAGTGACCCATACCTTCAGTTCCTTTGTCTCAGCATACCTGTCGAGGACATTAATCTCATTAAACAGCGTTTCCTTCCTGATCACATTCTCGCTGCCGTCATACCTGCCAAATACTTTGGTATGCACAAGCATCGCCCTCCGCGCAGGCTCGGTGAACCAGCCCCTGTCAGGAACGGGCAGCGGCTCGCAGGCGCCCAGGTAATGCCATGTACCGTCAACCCAGAACTCAACCCAGGCATGATTGTCATCGGTATGGGCCCACCTGGGGGTGTAGACCTGGCGGGCAGGGATACCCACGGCACGCAATGCTGAAACGGTAAAGGTAGATTCCTCCCCGCACCTGCCGCGGGCTGAAAGCATGGTCGACAGAGGTGCCGAGGTGCGGGAGTCGGATGCCTGATAGGTTACCTTCTCATGACACCAGCGGTTAACCTCCAGAGCAGCTTCCATGGCGGTCAATCCGTTGACACGCTCCTTAAGCTCTTCGTAACAGGTAATCCTGAAGTCATCAGGATTTTCATTGTTGACTCTTGACGGCAGTACAAAATTCATGAAGATGCCTGACGGAACAATGTTGCCCCAGGGCATCTCACTCCGGGTACGGAGGGCCAATGCCGCATTTTCAAACAGGTAACCGGGCTCATAGACGGCCAGGTCACTCAACGGCATGTATGAAAGCAGGAAGGTGACTGCCTCACGCATCGCTGTTGAACTGATAGTATCAGCCATGCCGAACAGGTCAGGGCGTACCTGAGAGTACACCGTTGATCTGGCAAGATAGTCATCAGCTACAGCATTGCGCAGTGCTTTATCCTCAATAAGATGTCCGCTGCTGCATGAAAGCAGCACTGCCAGCGACAACAGAGCCGGCAGCCTGATGATCCGTGTCATAATGGATTATTTTAAATAAGAGCCGCAACTGCTCCTGACAAGCAATTCAGGAGACATGTTGACCTGGCGCTTGTATTTACTCTTACCCTGGTTTTTGATCTCTGACCAGATGATGTTTACCACCTTGAGCGACATGGCCGGAAGAGGCCTGCGCAGCCTGGTAATGGGTGTGGTCAGGAGATCGAAGCCGATACCGTCTTCCATCGATACCAGCGCCACATCCTGCGGTATGCGGATGTTCTTTTCCCGTAGCGCCATGTAAAGCGGGAAGAGCAGCGACGAGTTAAGGACGATTATTACGTCGCTCCTGTGAGGCGGCCTCAGGAAATTTTCTATTACCTGGAAATCAAACTTCTCACCTGCCTTGGGCTGCCCTGCCACGGTAAAGTTAACAGAGTCAAAGCTTTTGGATTTCTTTGTTGTATTCCTGAGTTCCTCAAGCATCTCCTTATCATATAAGGCAGTGTCCTTTCCGGAAACGATCAGCAGATTCTTCAGACCCAGCCCGGCAAGATGCTGTGTCATCACTGCTGCCCCTGCCGTACGGTCAGTGCTGACGGTGTTAAGCCTCATCCTCTTGATGCTCTTTTCGAGCAGGACTATCGGATAGGAGTCCCTGTTCAGAGTCCTGACCAGGCTGTCATCAACAGCGTTACCCACCAGGATCATACCGCTAAAGAGTTTTTTCAGCGAGGTGGTGAGCCTGTTGAAGCGCATGTCATCCGGATCTCTTGTGAATACTGAAAATCCAAGTCCGATACTTGAGAATGCCTTTTGCAGGTAAGGAGTGATCTCATAGATAAACGGATCATTCATGGATGGGACCACCATCCCGACAATTCCGGGCTTCTCCTCAACCGGTGCAGATTCCCCTTTTTCTGCAACAGCGTTGAAATAACCCATCTGCCTTGCTACCGCAAGAACCCTCTCCTGTGTCTCCTTCTTAATTCCGTGCTGATCAGCCTTGTTGTTCAGCACCAGTGAAACCAATGTGCCAGAAAGACCTAGTCTTGCGGCAATGTCTTTGTTTTTAACCTTTTTCCCCATTTCTTTTTAGATGAAAACTCAAAATTAGCTTTATTTTTTTAGAAATGGATGCTTTAGAGCATATTTGTTAAAAAAATGTTTAAAAGCATTATTTGCCGCTATTTTTTAGGTAAAGGACGTCCGCTTTGTTTTGCCGCAGCTTCAAGACGCTGCTGCCATTTTGACTTCTTAACAGGTTTCTTTTTGTTTTCCTCTATCTTCTTCAGCAACTCCTTTTCACTTACAAAACGCCGTGAAAACTGAGTCTGGATTATCGAGATCAGGTTTGCAAGGAAATAATAATATGTCAGACCCGATGAGAAGTTGTTCAGTATCAACATGAACATTACGGGCATCAGGTACATCATCGATTTCATTCCCGGCATCTGCTCCTGCCCTCCTGAAGGATTGCTAATCCTGGTGGAGATGATTGTAGAAGCTGTCATGAGCAGTGTGAAGAGACTCACATGATCACCATACATCGGGATAGTGAATGGCAGATCAAGGATGCTGTCATAGGTGGAGAGATCCTTGGCCCACAGAAATGACTGCTGCCTCAGTTCAATGGAGGTCGGGAAGAAACGGAACATTGCAAACAGGATAGGCATCTGCAGAAGCATGGGGAGACAGCCGCCCATGGGACTTACCCCTGCTTTTTTGTACAGATCCATCGTAGCCTGCTGTTTCTTCATCGCATCCTCCTGTTTCGGATACTTTTTGGCAATTTCATCTACCATGGGTTTCATTACCCTCATCTTGGCCTGGCTGATGAATGACCTGTGCGTAAGCGGGGAGAGAGCCAGCTTGATTATCAGTGTCAGGATCAATATTATCAATCCGTAGCTCTCAATATAGTTGGCAAGAAGGTTGAAGATCGGTATGATGACAAACTGGTTTATCCACCTGATTATGTTCCTGCCCAGGAAAACCAGTTTTTCAAGCTCGATGTCATATTTCTTCATCAGGGTGAAGCTGTTGGGACCGAAATAAAACTGCATCTTCACCCTGCTTCTGTCACTGTGGGCAAAGGGCACGCCAATCTCTGACTCGAAGAATCTCAGATACCTGGAGGTTGGATCAGCGTTGGTGGAAGTGACCACTGCATTCAGGAAAAAATCATCAGATACAAGTACCGATGAAAAGAACTGGTCCTTGTATGCTATCCAGTCTGTCTTCATCAGGCTTTCCGTAACCACATCCTTCTTCTGTCTCTGCATCCTGGTGCCGCCAAGGTCCACGACATCCTCCTGGTAGACCTTGTATTTCAGGCCAGTGTACATATCCTCATTTTGCCTCCCCTTTTCCTGCTGGGGGATATACATCTTCCAGTCAAGCGCCATTGAAGTGGTATTTGCCGGAATGACTGAAGAGAGTGAGTTGAAAACCGACTCAAAGTCTATCATGTAATCATCAGGCTGCATGGTGTAGACATAATCAATGTATGCACCGTCTGATGCCTCGAGTCTCATGGTCAGGCTTACCGGGCTTCCGCTGGCAACCACCGGTCCATGATAATCCACCGGCGTGAAGTAAAGCTCATCAGTCCGTATGGGTTTGTTGTCAACTGTAAAGAATTTGTAGCCGAACACGGTTGAGTCACCGTCGAAAAGCACAACCGGACGACCGTCATGCGTCTTGTATTCTTTCAGCATGACTGAATAGGGTTTGCCTCCCCTGGCGGCAATTTTCATGACCATGAGGTCATTTTCAAGGGTATACAACTCATCCTCTCCCCGGGTTCTGGAACTGAAGACTCCCAATGCCGTACTGTCAGTCACCCTCACAGGCATTGAACCTGGCAGGGCAGCTGTCGTATCTGTTGTTCCTGCAGCCACTAGAGCGGCTGAATCAGGCTGCTGCACACTTCCCAGACCCAGCTGTTTGTTCAGTTCTGTTACCTTTTGAATAGTAGGCTGATCCTTCGGTTTGTAATTCAGCGCCCTTATATATGCCTCGCGGGCCAGATCATAGTTGCCGGCGGCATAAAGAGAATCGGCATATTCCTTCTCTGCTTCAAAGAATTTTCCCATCCTGTGATTGTTGTACAGGCTGAATCCCAGAAAGATCAGGAAGATCAGAATGATGCCGGTTACAGTATTTCTATCCATTATTCCTTATTTCCCTGTTATATAGTTATTATTTGCTGATACATGCCCTGACAAACCCGATGAAGAGAGGGTGGGGTTTAATCACAGTGCTGCTGTACTCAGCGTGAAACTGCACTCCAACGAACCACCTGTGAGAAGGTATCTCAATTATTTCGACCAGTCCTGACTCAGGGTTGGTGCCGCTTGCAATCATGCCTGCGTTGCGGAAATCGGTTATGTATTTATTGTTGAACTCGTACCTGTGACGGTGACGTTCGGATATCTCGTCCTTCCTGTAGCACTCCCAGGCTTTGGTTCCATGAAGGAGTTCGCATTTGTAGCTTCCCAGCCTCATGGTTCCGCCTTTCACCGCAATGCTTTTCTGCTCCTCCATCAGATCAATTACGGGGTGTTTTGTCTTGGGATTGATCTCGGCAGAGTGAGCCCCTTCAAGCCCCAGAACATTTCTTGCAAATTCAATCACAGCGCATTGCATGCCGAAGCATATTCCCAGAAAAGGAATATCATTTTTACGGGCATAATTAGCCGCAAGAATCTTGCCTTCTATGCCCCGTTCTCCAAACCCGGGTGCCACAACAATGCCGTCATAACCATCAAGCATTGTTCCGTAATTGGCATCAGTAATCTCCTCTGAATGAATCATAGCCATCTCCACCGCCGTCTCATTTGCTGCCCCGGCATGGATAAATGACTCGGATATTGATTTGTAGGCGTCAGCCAGCTCAACATATTTGCCTACCAGCGCAATTTTCACCTGGTGTGCAGGGTTTTTAAGCTTATGCAGGAACTCCTTCCATTCTGAGAGGGAAGGCTCCTCACCCTGTGGCAGGCCAAGCTTCCGCAGAACTGTCAGGTCAAGCTTCTCCTTCTGCATCATGAGAGGCACCTCATATATGGTGGTGACATCAATTGACTCCACCACGGCCCCGGGTTCAACGTTGCAGAAGAGGGCCACTTTCTTTCTCAGATCCTCATTCAGGGGATGTTCGGTGCGAAGCACCAGCACGTCAGGCTGTATCCCGTCTTCCAGGAGCATTTTTACCGAGTGTTGGGTGGGTTTGGTCTTAAGTTCACCGGAAGCTTGCAGGAATGGCACCAGCGTCAGGTGTATCACCACGCAGTTCCGGGGCCCCATCTCCCACCGCATCTGCCTCACTGCCTCAATATAGGGTAGCGATTCAATATCACCTACCGTTCCTCCAATCTCCGTAATGACAATCTCATAGTTGCCACCTGAACCCACGATCTTTATTCTACGCTTGATCTCATCAGTGATGTGAGGGATGACCTGTACGGTCTTTCCAAGATAATCACCCCTGCGCTCCTTGTTTATTACAGACTGGTAAATCCTCCCTGTGGTGACGTTGTTGACCTGGGTGGTATGAACATTCAGGAAACGTTCATAATGACCGAGATCAAGATCAGTCTCGGCGCCGTCAACGGTGACATAACACTCTCCATGCTCATATGGATTAAGCGTTCCCGGATCAATATTTATATAAGGATCAAGCTTCTGAATGGTCACAGAATAGCCGCGTGCCTGAAGGAGCTTCGCAAGGCTGGCAGAAATGATACCCTTGCCCAGCGATGATGTGACCCCGCCGGTTACAAAAACATACTTTACCTCTGCCACTGCTGAAAATCTTATGTTATTGGCTGAAAGAGAATTACTATTCCTCGTACATCGAATTGTCAATCAGCTTGACCTTTTCCTCAAGAATCTTGATATTCCTCCTGGCTTCGGCTATCTTTTCCTCCACCTCCCTGATCATGTTGTCAGCGTTGGGCGATTTTGCAAAGAAGCCTATATTATTCTCCCAGAGAACTATATCGCTCTCAAGCTGTTTGATCTTACTGTAGAATTTTTCCCGTTCGCCTCTCATTTTTCGTGCTGCGCGAGGATTTGATTTGGCACTGTCAACCTTGCTGCTGTAGCGAAGGATATTCTTGTCCTCTTCATCAAGCTTCAGTTTGTCGAATTGCCTGTTGAGAGCCTCTTTGTATCTGCGGGCTATCTCTTCCTTCCTGTTGAAGGGCACATATCCGATCTCTGTCCACCTTTTCTGGATATCCTTCAGCTTGTCAAAACCTGCCCTCATGTCTTCACCCGGGTCAAATGCCTCAAGCTCATCCAGAATTGCCAGCTTGGCCTTGAGGTTATCTTCATAGGAGGTCTCCCTGCCTGTAAAATATTCGGATTTTCTTGTAAAGAAGGTGTCACAGGCTTTGCGGAAGCGCCTCCAAATCTTCTCGGAGTATTTCTTCGGGACGGGTCCGATATCCTTCCATTCTTTCTGCAGCCTGATAAGCATATCACTCGTATCCTTCCAGTCATCGCTCTCCTGCAATGCTTCAGCCTTGAGACAGAGCTCAGTCTTGAGCTGCAGGTTCCTTGCCTGAAGTTCCTTGTTCTCGGCAAAGAATGCCCGCTTCTTTTCAAAGAAGGTGTCGCAGGCTGCCCTGAACCGCTGGTAAATCTTGTTGTTGTGCTTCTTGGGAGCAAAGCCGATTGTCTTCCACAGTTTCTGACATTCAAGGATAGTATCTGACTTCTCCCTGAAATCTGCAAAGGTGAGAATCTCTCCCGCTGCTATCTCCTCAACCTTTTCACAGAGTGCGGTTTTGGCTTCAAGGTTGCGTTTCTGTTCTTCCTTCTGTTTCTCGAAGTACTCATGATGCCTCTTGTTTACCTTTGAGGTTGCTTCGCGGAAACGCTCCCAGATCTCATTCTTGTTTTCATGAGGAACCGGACCTATCTCACGCCAGTGATTGTGCAAGTCCTGCAATTGTTTGAAGGCGTTGACAGCATTGGGTTCAAGAAGCAGTTCCTCAGCCTTTTCACACAAGACTATCTTGGCCTCAAGGTTCTTCTTCAGGTCAAGGTCTCTCAGTTCACGGTTAATCTTTATATAGTCATAGAAGATCTCGACACTGTGATGATAGTTCTCCCACATGTCCTTGACGGCAGCCTGAGGCACAATGCCGATGCTATGCCATTCATTCTGAAGACTCCGGAACTCCTGGAAGGTCTTGTTGATAGCCTCCTCACGGTTCACGAGATCCTTTATCTGTTCTATTATTTCAAGCTTTTTGCGCAGATTGTCCTGTTTCTCACTCTCCAGTATCCGGTTGAAATCACTTCTTCGGTTGCGGTAGGTCTCCAGAACTGTCTTGATCGTGCTCTCCAGTTCATCGGGTTCGGGCCTGAATTCTTCAATGTTTCCACCTTCCTTTGCAAAATTCAGCCTCTTCTCATTGAATTCAGCCTTTGTCTTCTTGTAAAAGAACTCCTTAATCCGGGCAACATCATCCATGATCTCGGAGGGAGGACGGTTCTCAACTATGAGGGCAAGCGTCTCCACCAGTTCCTTCCTTGAGAAACCGCTGTAGTCTACCGGGGGCAGCTCAATATCATCATAGTTGACTGATTCCGTTTCCTCTGTGTCATCTTCAGATGATGATTCATCAGGAACAGCTTCTTTTTCCTCTTTTACCTCCCCGGCAACGATTTCTTCAGCTTCCCTGGCTTCGGTACCGGCGGCAGCATCTGCCTCCTTGCCAGGTTCGGCTTCATTGGCAGCTTCTTCCTTCTTATCGGGTATGGCATCGGCGGCAGCTTCCTCCTCCTTGTCAGACACGTCTTCAGTGACAGCCTCTGCCTCCTCTTCAGGCACGGCTTCATTGGCAGCTTCTTCCTTCTTGTCGGGTACAGATTCGGCGTCAGTATCTACCTCCTCTTCAGGTACGACTTCATTGGCAGCTTCCTCCTCTTTGCCAGATAGGTCTTCAGTGGCAGCCTCTGCCTCCTTGTCAGGTTCAGCTTTAGTGGCAGCGTTTTCCTCTTTCTCGTTTACGGCATCACAGGGAATATCTTCGCCCGTTGCGGTTACGGAATCAACGGCAGGCTGCCCGGCCGCGTCAACCATTTCAGCATTCTCTTCCGCAGATTCG
>WXFE01000091.1 GCA_009881065.1 Bacteroidales bacterium
AGTGGCAGCGTTTTCCTCTTTCTCGTTTACGGCATCACAGGGAATATCTTCGCCCGTTGCGGTTACGGAATCAACGGCAGGCTGCCCGGCCGCGTCAACCATTTCAGCATTCTCTTCCGCAGATTCGCTGGTCTTTTCTTTACCATCGAATAGTTCATCATGAACAGAGTCTTCCGGATTTCTTGTAATCATCATTAATCCTTTTTCTTCAGTGCTTCATCAAAGGAGGATGGGATGAACCTCTCCCCTTTTTTTTCAAACAACGAAAATAATGGATTATTGGTAAAACTCAAACCAATACCCTATTTTAAATGAGGCGCATTGCCGGCAGAGCTTCAAATTGGTTATTTTTGTCTGTCAGATTCACTATCATCTGTCATGGAAAAGAAAGATATCATAATCCTTGTGGTGGTGTTTGCGACTATAGGTTTTTCACTGTACAGAAAGTACATGAAGAAGAAGAATGAAAGCTCGTCCGGCAGCACACCACGCAAAAAATCTGGCAGAAGCAGCCTGAAGGATCAGGCGGATGATTACGAACCCTATTCCGGCGGGAATAGCTGAGAGCAGTGAAATACCGGTCTACCGGCCCATCTCAAGCTGGTCTCTGATGAGCCTGTAATAGGTACCTTTCAGGGCGGTAAGGCTGGCATGTGTTCCCTCTTCGACAACCCTGCCTCCCCCAAGTACGATTATGTTGTCGGCATGCCGCACTGTGCTGAGCCTGTGAGCTACCACCACCACTGTTCGCCCGGCATAGAATTCTGCCAGGTTTTCGACTATCATTTTTTCGTTTGATGCATCAAGAGCACTTGTGGCCTCGTCAAGGAGAACAAGTGCTGGTCTCTTGTATACGACCCTGGCAATCAGTATCCGTTGCCGCTGGCCCTGGCTCAGGCCGTGTCCTCCCTGCCCGACACGGGTCTGGAGCCCTGATGGCAGCATGTCAAGCATGGGCTTCAGCCTGGCCACCCTTACTGCTTCAGCCATTTTTTCAGCGTCAGGATTCTCCTCTCCGGGAGCAATGTTGCCCATTATGGTGTCAGGAAAAATATACCCGTCCTGCATCACTACACCGGTATTCTTTCTGAGTGATGAGATCCTTATCTCTTCCAGCCTCGTACCTCCGATGTATATATCACCCTCCTCAGGCCTGTAGAAACCAAGCAGCATCTTCAGCAGGGTGGTCTTCCCCGACCCGCTTTCTCCTACCACGGCAGTCACCTTGCCTGCCGGGATGTAAAGGTCGAGGTTACGAAGTACCCAGGGTGAACCTGGTCCCTCGTATCTGAATGAAAGGTTTCTAACCCCAACATCTGCTTTCCCGGGCATCTCTGCAGCATCTGCTGAAACGGATTCTTCCTCGGGTGTCAGGGCATGCACCTCAGCCAGTCGTTCAAGGCTGATCCTTGCATCCTGGGTAGCTCTCATGAAATCTACTATCTGTGAGACCGGGCCGTTAAGTTGCCCGGTGATGAACTGCACCGCCAGCATCATTCCCAGGGTCATTGAGCCGTTGATGACAAGTGTGGCGGAGATTACGGTAATGATAATATTGACAGACTCGTGAATAAGCGTTCCTCCGGCGGTCTGAAACTGAAGGATCCTCAATCCCCTGATACGGGTATTGTATATTGCGTGCTGCTGCGCTTCCCATTCCTTCCTGTTGGTGGCCTCATTGCCGGCGAGCTTTATCTCCTGCATGCCGTTGACAATGTTGATCATCCTGTTCCCGGCCTCGGCCATCTTCATGAAACGCATGTTGTCAAGGCGCTCGCGGGCCGGCATGAAAAGAGTGACATAGAGGACGTAAAGGGCAGTGCCTGCAAGGAACACCAGCAGTATCCTGATACTGTAGATTCCCAGAACCACCCCGAAAACCACAAAGTTGAAAAGGGAAAAGAGAATGGCAAGGCTTGAAGAGGTCAGGTAGTTCTCTATACGGCTGTTGTCATCAATTCTCTGAAGTATATCACCGTTCAGCTTCGTGTCAAAGTAGGCAATAGGCAATCCCATCAGGCGGGCAAGGAAGTCTGAAACAATATTGATATTCAGCTTTGTGCCCATATGCAGCAGAAGCCATCCCCGCGTGAACTCCACAGCAAGCCTGCCGGCGGTAAGGGCAAGCTGGCCGATCAGTATAAGCCAGATAAGCTTAATATCCCGTCCGGCTATCCCCCTGTCAATGATTGCCTGTGTCAGGAAGGGAAAGACAAGCTGGATTGCACTGGATACGATCAAACCGGCAATCAGGAGGATTATCTGCTTTCGGTACGGTTTGAGATAGGGCAGCAGGAACCCGAAGCCGCCCTTTGGTGGCGGATCATCATGCAGCGCTTCGAATCCGGGTCCGGGCTCCAGCAACAGTGCCATCCCTGCCGGTTCACCAGCCGCCTCTCCTGATATCCATCCCTGCCTGAACTCATCCAGGGTCATCTTTATCCTGCCAATGGCAGGGTCACTCACCCAGACAGCTTTTTCACTTATCCTGTTGACGACTATGAAATGATTCTGCTGCCAGTGCACAATGCATGGCAGAGGTGTTTCCTCCCTGAGCCTGCCGAAGGGCAGCTTTACCCCTGCAGCCCTGAACCCGATACTCTCAGCTGCAGTTCTCAGACCCAGAAATGATACCCCTTCACGGGTGATCCATGCCTTTCTCCTTATTGTCTCCAGTGAGAGACGTTTGCCATGCCGCATTGCCACCATGCTGATGCATGCGGGCCCGCAATCCATGGCATCATGCTGCCTGACAAACGGATATTTCATCTTGTTGAAGGAGTGACTGGATGCAAATGTAAATATATCCAATTAAAGCTGACTCATACAGGTGATTCTTTAAGTATGTGCCCCGGCATATTTACTGTATCGATTGCGGAAATTGTATATTTGCCAATTAAGTCACTTGTTTGGGATCATTCAGGAAGTACTCGGACCTTGACATCATTGATGGAGTCAGGCGGCAGGATAACCGTATCCTGTCATACCTGTATAACTCCTATTACAAGATGGTAAGTGACTATGTCAGGAAGAACGGTGGTTCTGACGATGATGCAGGCGAGGTAATGCAGGAATCGGTTGTAAGCCTGTACAGACAGATCACATCCGGAGAATTCTCGGTAAAGTCAGACCTCAAGGGCTATTTTTTTGGTGTGGCGAGGAATTTATGGATCGCCCAGCTGAGGCACCGCTCCAGGCTGGCTTATTTTGAGGACGAACCTGCCGATCTTTCATTAAACGAGGATCAGTACAAGGCTACGCTCGAGAGAATAGTTGCCCGTTCATTCGCCCTTCTGGCAGAGGATTGCCAGACAGTGCTTACACTCTATGGCGACGGACTCTCTTACGAAGAGATTGCTGACAGGATGGGGCTGAAAAATGCCGTCTATGCCAGACGAAAAAAGTATCTCTGCAAGGAAGCCCTGATGAAAATCATCAAGACAGATCCGGAATATCATGATCTGGGTTCCCTGTAAATCAAGGCCACCAGCACCGTAACCACCAGCAACAGAAGAAGAAGGGATATATATAGGGTGACCCTGTTATACCACAGGGGGGTATCATCTCCGTAGATGACAAGCGTTGACCAGTAATATGGATGAGACCGTCCCTGGTCAGCACTCCTCAGGAATTTCAGTCGTGCATTGCGCAGTGCGGAACTTTTTGTCTGTCCGCTTCTCATATTCTTGTAAAAGGAGTGTATTACCTCCGAAGCTGAGGCATCATCCACCTCCCACATTGACATCACTGCCGAGCGGCTCCCGGCATAGAGGAATCCCCTGGCAAGACTGAGTATTCCCTCACCGCCTGCCAGGGTGCCACTGCCTGTATTGCATGAGCTGAGGACAACCATCATTGCCTTCAGAGGGAGCCTGTAAACCTCGTATGTGTTGAGCATTCCGTCATCAGGGCCCTCCTCCATGCCTGCAAAGAGCATTTTTGAAAAGGCAGGCCGGCTGTCATCCACCAGGGCATGCATTGCAAGGTGAATGATATCGTAACCTGGCGCTTCACGCTTAAAGGTCTCCTCGCTGGCATCTCCGGCCAGGTATGCTCTGCCGCCACACTGGCTGACAGCATCTTCAGCCTCAATAAGGGCAGCGGGAAGCTCCCGTATTTCTCCACTGAGAGTGGGCCACACTGCAAGAACAGAATCAGAGACCTCCAACCCTTCATACGTCGGAGCAAAGGCAACAAGCCTGTTGTTCAATCTCCGGGTTCTTTGCATCGTCTCTGACGAAAGGGTGACACTGTAAATATAAGAGAACCGATACTTCTTCAAGGCAAACGGAGCCTCCCGGTACAACAACTCAGGACTGCGAAACTCTTCGGTCACGAGCGTCTCGAAAGGAAGATAGGAAAGGATGTTGTCAGGTGATATAACTATCTTGTCACCAACGAGGTATGGTTCGGCAGGCTCAATCAGGATGCGGTAAAGGCTATAGGCAAGATCCATGTACTCATTGAACCGGGCACGTGATCCGGTTGTCATGGGGCTGGTTGACAAGATCCTGCGAAAGCGGTGCAGGGCGTCGAAGAAACCTGAATCAATCTCCCGGGTGATAACCTCATTCCCCCTTCTGTTGGCAACAAAGATATAAAGCCTGTCTGATGTAAGGACATAACTGAGCAGATTCGACCTTCTGCCGATTACCCTTCCCACATCTGCGGTCGAAGCCACCTCATTCCTGTATTTCAGGTTATAGTACGAAGGATACTGTTCTTTGAAGATTCGGTTCAGTGAGTCACGTGACCTGAGCAGACTGAAGGTGACGCTTTCCCATGTAGCCAGCCTCTGCGAATCAGGAACTGCCTTAAGCTGCTCACTGGCAATCAGCTCCCTGTAGAATCCTGTCTGTCTCCTGATATCCGCTTCGAGACCGGCCAGCTCGGCGGGAAGGGAAAAACGTGCAGCATTAAGTTCACGGATCGAGGCAAGGAATCCTGCCACCTTACTCCTTTCGGAATACTCGAATATTCCTTCAAGGGCTTCGCGGCTGTGATCAGCCTCATAAAGCCTTGCATAGTTGCCGATAATGCCTGTATAAATATCCCTTGAATATGCGCTGAAACTGGTCCGGCTTTCATCCTCACTCAACTCAAGACGCTGACGGTCATACAGGGAAACTATCATCTTGCCTGTTTCCACTGCCTGCTTGTCATATTGGCCGTCGTGCGCATCATTGGCAAGGGCATTCAGGGCGGCATACCTGATTTCAAGGATACCGATATCATTCTCGGAAAAGACCGCCGGTGCCACAAGATTGCTCCCGGAGCCTGCCTCTGCTCCGGCAGACGGAGAATATGCTCCCGTCAGGAAGTCGGTTTCATCAGTTATCCTCAGCACCTCGGCATATTTCCCTATACCGGCCAGTGACTGCACATACTTGAGTGTAAGGAACTTTGACGCTGAGACATCCCATGGATTAGCACGCACATAGCTGAAACACTGTTCATAGAGAGCCAGTGAGCGCGCACTGCCGCCATGATTGCTGTTAATGAAGTCGGCATAGGAAACAAGCATCATGAAGTATTCCCTGCTTTCAGGTCCGTAGATGCTTTTTACCCGTGCCAGCCCCTCCTCCAGCACCCTTTCACCTTCACTTATCTGCCCCGACTGACCCAGTAGATTTGAATAATTTATATAGAGGAATTCTTTATCCTCGGCGTTCTTTTCCTCTTTAATCACCAGCCCTCTCCTGAAGTATTCCTCAGCCTTGTCAGACTGTCCCAGCCGCCTGTACACCAGGGCAATAGTATTGTGGAGCAGAATGCGGGAGCCTGCATTACCTGCAGGGTCACTTTCAAAGATCTTCAGCGCCTCCCGGCAATAGACCAGTGACTTGTTGTATTCCTGTGTGCGGTAAAGGCTCAGTCCGATCACATGATACAGGTCAGCCCTGACCCGGGGCGGCACAAGGTCAGGATAGATTCCCGATACCGTCAAACCTGCTTCAGCCAGGGTAACAGCCTGCTCATTGTCATTCAACTCCAGGCATATGCTTGCAAGGTTGAGATAATTGGTTGCCAGCCCGGAAGAGTCACTGCCCAGGAGAGCTCTCTTGGCCTCCAGAGCTTTGATCCCCAGCGGATAAGCCCTGGAAAAATCTCCGGACCTGAGCAGCGAAACAGCCATATTGATCAACCCGTTGGCATACCTTCTGTCAGCAAGACCAAGCTTCTCCCTGTAGGTGACCGAACGCGAAAAACAATCAGAAGCCTTTATGTAAAGATTTGACTGATAGAGATGTACGCCAACAAAATAATAGGCGTCAGATAGCAGAAGCAAATCCTTTGTTTCAGTTGCTTCAAGGAGTGCGGTGATTTCCGCAGCAAGCCTCTCCGGATCAGCACAATAATCCCGTTCCTCAAGGAAAGCGGCAAGTGAATCTGTCTTCTCCCTCAGCCTGGCACCACCGGATGTGTCCCATTGCTTATCAGCAGCAGGGAATGGCACTGAGCCGGATTCTTTCCCTCCGGCTGAACCCACCCATTTATAGAAGCCTGCAATAGTCAGTTTCCCTGCCCCTGCTGCCAGAACTGTATCAGGCACCATGCAGAAAACTGTCAAAAACAGGACTGTTAAAGTGATTATTCCTGACTTCGGACGCATCAGCGTGGCTCTTCTTTCTTCCTCCGGTAAAAGTATAAAACAATCTGTTACCGGATCTGATTTTTACTCATATTATACATGCTTGTTATTCAATATGTTGCATTTTTTTTGAAAAATAGTTGATTTTTTCGTGTCACAAAATGGCACTTTCTGACACGTACGATAAAAGAGACAATTAAACCCTGATATTAATTATTTAAAAATTAAAGTTATGAAAACCCTGATTGAAAACTTTTCAGATTTTATTCTTTCGAACGAGGAAATGATCAACGTACGCGGTGGCAACGGAATAAAGGTGCAAGTTGGTGATCCGACCAGGCCTCCGGTGATCATTGAGATTTGAGTTGACTTTAATTGCCGGTTGATCCGGCATCTGTCTTTATAATATAAGAGGGGTTAATCAGCCTTTGCTGATGACCCTTTACGTCAGGCATACGCCCGGATATTGGTGGTGCTGTCCGCAACAGTATGGAGCGGAGTATGAGTAACTATCTGATTGATAGCTTTATAGGAGTGTGAAATAATATTATACAACATGAAGACAAATGATGTCAACGAAGTCATCGAGAATTGGCTTGGCGGGCACGCTGACAGGTCTGCACAGGATTGGCTGATCGATGAAATGAAAAAGGATGCTGCACTGGCAAGAGAAGTAACGCTGAGAAAAAAGACCGACGAGATTCTCTCTGACCGCGAGGTAATTAACCTCAGGCATAAGCTGACAGCTATTGAGATGAGAAGGCGAAATGCCGGAACCGTAAGGAGAACTGTTATCAGGAGTGCCAAATATGCGGCAGCAGTAGCCCTGATTGCCATATTATCTACTGCCCTCTACCTGATGCTGAAGCCATCTTACTCACCCGAAGGGCTTTACTCTGCCAACTACTCACGCTATGAGTCCCCGGGGGTTGTGAGGTCTGCAGTCAGTGCGGAGAATACCCTCATGGAAAACGCTATTGCCTCATACACTGCAAGAGAGTATGATAAAGCCATCATCTATCTTGAAAAGCTGATAAATACAGGGCAGGAAGAGATGGAACCAGTGTTCATGCACGGGATGGCAAACATGGAGGTAAAGAACTACCCTGTAGCCAGCGGATCATTCAACCGTGTCATAGAGCACAATGACAACCTCTATCTTGAAGATGCAGCCTGGTACCTGGGGCTCTGTTATATGATGACTGACAATAAAGACAAGGCTGTCAGGCAGTTCAGCGCAATAGCCTCTTCAAAAAGCAGATACTGCAAAAAGGCTGCAAGGCTGGTCCGCCAGCTTAAATGATAAACCAGACTTTAACTATTGTTAACTGTTCATATGTTCGAGATTCATTGCAATGCCAGGAATGAGACGGGGCTGAAAGCAGCGAATGGGCATGAAAAACTGGACAAGATGATCAACCAACAAAATATTATTGCAGGGGTTTCACATGAGGTGAGAACCCAGATGAACTCCATCGTAGCTTTTTCTTACCTTATCAATAACGAAAGGTTCAGCGAAAGTGAAAGACGTGAGTTCACTGAACAGATCATCAGTTCATGCGAACAACTCATTGGATTGTTTGAAAACTATTTTGATACTGCTGCCCTTGAATCAGGGTCAGCCACGGAAAACCTCCGCGAGACAGATGTCACCAGTCTGTTTGAGTCTCTAACCTCTGATTTCAGGGTTTTCATGAGGAAAAAGGGACACGACAATGTGGTTCTCATCCAGGAGGACAACCTTCCCAAAAAGCTGATACTGAAAATTGATACGGCAAGAATGACCAGGATTGTAAACAATCTGTTCAGGAATGCACTTGACAATACTTTATCAGGGTTTATTAAAGTGGGGTGCACCTGGTATGATGATACAATTACCTTCTATGTAAAAGATTCTGGCCAGGGTTATCCCAGAAGCAGCAATCTGCTGCTTTCCGACAATCCTGAGATACTACATTCCGAAAGTCAGGATACCTATTCCGCTATGAATTTAATCCTGGCCAGAAATCTTATTCTTGCAATGGGTGGCAGGATCAGGGTTGAAAACAACGATGCCGGAGGCACCTCTGTCTTCGTTTCCTTACCTGCAAGGGAGAGCTCTGCTCTGAAAATACTTACCGGTACCTCTTCGGAGAATAAGATTGCCATCTGATTCTCCGGGGCTTTAAACTGTCTGTTAAGAGCGGTTGGGAGGGTCGCTAAAAGGCACCCTCCTTTACTGGTTTGTATCTGTTTATTGATTGTGGATGATCTTCCGTCATCCGGCGTGTCATCTGGTGACACCTTCCGACAGTATAGTTATCTCTGTCCGCCTGTTAAGACGCTTGCCCGCAGGGGTGAGATTGTCTGCCACAGGATGGGTTTCTCCGTAACCGTGTGAAAAGATACGTTTCCCGTCAATACCCCGCTTTATAAGGAATTCCCTGACTGAATTGGCTCTTCTCTCAGAAAGCCGCTGGTTATACTCATCACTTCCGTCAGAGTCAGTATGTCCGCCGATCTCAATTACTACAGTGTGGTTTACCTGCAGGAATTCAAGCAGCTGCTCAAGTTCAGGCCGCGATGATTCAAGCAATTCCCATGAGTCAGTGTCATAGAACACGTTGTACATCCGCATGAATTCTCCCTCACGAATCCTGTTCAGGGCAATGGTCTTCCTGTAAGGCTCCGCAGATGTATAGCCCTCAACGAAATTGAAATTCTCAGAATAGATCATGTAACCGTCTGCCGTGACATTCATCCCGTAACTGCTTCCCTGCGGAAGACAGACGAAGAATCCTCCCCTCTTGTCAGTCAGTGAAGTTATTACATTAACACCGTTTGTAAGGTCAGACAGTTCATACTTTGCAACAATGGGTTGCCCTGACGCCTTGTCAATAACCGTCCCCTGGAAGTACAGAACCTGTTCGGGCTGAATACGCTGTGGGAGATCAAGGTAATAGATATCCTTCCCTTTCCCCTTTTCACGGTCTGAGGAGAAGTAGGCCCTTCGGCCCGAAGACTCGATAACGAGGCCTGTTTCATCAGCAGGGGTATTTACCGGCGGACCCAGGTTTTCCGGGACTGTCCAGGTGGAATCACGGTTCATGGTGGTGACATAGATATCATGTCCGCCAAATGATTCCCTGCCGTTGGATGAGAAGTAGAGCGTTTTTCCGTTGAAGTAGATGAAGGGTGAAATCTCGTCGCCGGCAGTGTTTATCACCTTTCCCGGGTTGACCGGTTTGCCCCATTTCCCGTCACTGCCACGAAGTGAATACCATATATCCATTCCCCCCATCCCTCCGGGCCTGTTGCTTACGAAGAAAAGCATCCTTCCGTTGGGGCTTATAGATGGCTGTGACTCCCAGTATGTTGTGTTGACAGGAGGCCCGATGTTAATCCCGGGCGACCACCTGTTGCCATCATATGATGAGAAGTAGATGTCACATCTACCCTGTCCGTCATTTCTGTCACAGGCAGTAAAGTACATATACCTTCCGTCAGAGGAGATGGACTGTGCTCCTTCATTGCCTGCGGTGTTCAGCGGAGCTCCGGCATTCCTGGCCGTTCCCCAGTATCCGTCGGCAGTCAGCCTGCTGATATAAAAGTCCTCCTGCCTGTCGCGATTATAGTCTTTGCCATACCCCGTGGCCCTTCTCACTTCTCGTGTGAATATCAACTGCTGGCCGTCACCTGTCACTGAAGGCCAGTACTCGTCGAGGACAGTATTGACCGAGTCGCCGACGTTGACCGGCTCGGTTTGAAAGAGAGATTCCGGGAACGAAAGGGCAAAACGACAGCTGGCAAGCATCTTTTCAGCTTCACCGCGTAACCTGGAGGAGATTCCTGGTTGTTTCAGAAAAGCGTCGAGGTGAAGCAAAGCATCATAGTATCTTCCGGTTCGCAACTCAGCCCTGCCAAGGCTGTAGAGTGCCGGTACAAAGAAGAGGGAGTCGGTGGCAACAGCAGCGCGGTAGTGGGTCACTGCCTTTTCCCAGTTACCTGTGTCAGAATAGAGCTGGCCGAGAATCAGGTGAGCCTCATAGAATTTGTCATCCTCTTTCACCGCATGAAGAAGATTTGTCTCTGCCCTGTCGTAATAAAGAAGGTCGTAATCCCTTTTGCCCAGGTCATAGTACTTCAGCGCCCTGTTTGAACGTGTATGAAAGTTCTGTCCGGTAACTGAACAGTGGATCAGAACCAGGAACATAAGGGTCAGTATTTTTCTTCCTGTACTCATTCAGGGGATATGCATGAATTTTTGTGCCTGCAGTGAGACCCTCCACCGGCTGTTTTTCTTCACATATTCCGTAATTGCCTTTATCATCTCCCGGTACCTGCTCCATTCCGGTTGCAGAAGAAGCTGGCAGGCCGGTCTCACATTCCGGCTGTACATCTCTGCCGCCTCAAAATCAGTGCCATCATGAATTACCACCTTCAGCTCATCTGCCATTTCCAGGATTCCGGAGAGGGGCGGCGAATCCTTCTTTGGCGAGAGGGTTATCCAGTCCCACTTGCCTGTAAGGGGATGTGTTCCCGAAGTCTCAAGGAATGTTTTGATTCCTTTTGACCTGAGCAGGCGACACAATGGCTCCATATTCCACATCAGCGGCTCGCCGCCGGTAACAACCACCGAATCAGCCCCGGCAGCCGTCACGTTTCCGGCAATCTCCACAATGGAGACCATCGGGTGGAGTTCGGGGTTCCATGAATGCCTGGTGTCACACCAGCTGCAGCATATATCACACCCTCCAACCCTTATGAAGTAAGCTGCCCTGCCGGTATTGACACCCTCTCCCTGGATAGAATAGAACTCCTCCACCAGGGGGAGTAGCAGGCCGCTGTTATCTGTCTCCCTCTTCCTCATCTGCGTTTCCTGTCAAGAGAAAGCAGCCTGAAGAAGTCATGAAAGAGGTCAGTGTTTTCCTGTATGCCAGTGAATTCCACAGCTCCCGGCCCAAAAGCAAAGACCGGCACCATGACACCTGAATGCCCGGTGAAACTGAACTCAGCTTTGACCTCCCTCTTTGCAAGATTTCCCCCGGTGATACTCATACCTCCTGTCTCATGGTCAGCAGTCACCACAATCAGTGTTTTGCCATCCCTCTTCGCAAAATCATAGGCAACGGCAACAGCCCTGTCCATATCAATGACCTCATCAATCACCATTGATGTATTATTGCCATGACCGGCATCATCAATCCTCGAACCTTCGACCATGAGGATAAACCCCGCGCGATTCCGCGAAAGCACCTCTATAGCCTTGGCTGTTGCCCTGGCAAGGAACTGAGTATCTCTCCCATCGGATATCATGGGAATGTCACCATCAGCCATCAGCCCCGCAATCCGGTCTGACTTCGAGGCGATGAACGACTCAAGATCATATGTAACGTCATAACCTGCCCGGGAAAGCCCTGATACCACATCCTCCTCATGGTTGATCTTCCCGGTTGAATCCGGGGTTGGGACGAAATACCTCCTGCCTCCCCCGATGAAAATGTCAGCTGCCCCGTTGATGTACTGCTTCGCTATTGAACGATATTCATACCTCAGGGGGGCATGAGTGGCAAAATCAGCCGGGGTGGCGTCAGTCAACGAACTGGTACAGACAATGCCGGTAGCCATTCCGGCCGCTTTGGCATGCTCAAGAAGGGTAACCAGTATTGTGCTGTCGGGGCGCATCGCTACCATCAGGTTGTTGGTCTTCTCACCTGTGGCAAGCGCTGTTCCGCCGGCGGCTGAGTCAGTTGAATAGTTGTTGGCCGAGTGAGTCCTGCTGAAGCCTGTCACCGGGAAGGAAGGAAAGGTCATGGTGTTTCCTGAGGCCGTTATGGCGGCATAGACATGTGAGACTCCCATTCCGTCGCCTATAAACAATATAAGGTTTCGTGGCTTCTGTCTGGAACTGCCTGCTGAGGCAAGCGTCAGAACAACAAGGGCTAAAGCTCCAATTCTGGTAAGTATCTTCATGAAAATCTATTGTCAGTTATTGCCAAAAAGCATTCTCATTTCCCGTTTTTTCGCATCAGCTGCCCAATCAACCGGAACAATCTTCCACTCACTGAGCGGAACAGGAGAGATTGTGCCCTTCTCCCTTATCCATTCAGTCATGTAAAACCGCAAATCACGTTCCGTCGCTGAGATAATCCTTCTCTCCAGTTCCTTGCCGGCAATACCCGCTGCCGTAAAGTGCCCTCCGCCCCCGTTGGCCCGGTATGAGTTCACGGCTACTGTATAACTGGCGCTGTGGCTGAACGGAGACCCGTCACTGAGTGCAGTGATATTGACCCTTGCCCCGGCGGGTTTGCTCACGTCTACTGTGTACCTGATGCCCATGGCAGAATCAAAATTGTATGACGGATATTGCAGCCTGGCAGTCCCGTTTACGATGACCGGCTTGCCGTCATCATCTGTGCGGTAGTTAAGCATGTAGTCACTCGCCTTCTCCATTGTCCGGAACCAATGACCCGCTGAATGTTCAAGATGGCGGTCTATCTCTCCTCCCGTCATCCTGACGGTATAAAGGAAATTCTCAAACCGGTATAGCCTGTACATGTCCCTGATCCTCAGATCTCCACTGGAGATGCTCTGGTCAAATGAGAGCGGGGCAGCCAATGATATCTGAGCTCCTGTGATATCAAGCTGCATGCGGTGTATCAGGTCGGTGAAGGCCGAGGGACCAAAAAAGGCATCGCGCGTGCCTACAGTGGTTTCAGACCTGCCGATGATCTCGGAAGTATACTCCCTGACCCTCTCCATTGCTCCGCGGTACCTCTCGAGGAAGCCGGATGACTCCGGAAGGGTATTCATCTCTGTTATTCTGCCTTCAAGGAGCGGTATGTTCCTTCCTGCACCTCTCCTGTCAAATGAGACACTGACATTCATCAGTGCCTCTGCCCTGCTGCCACCGTCGAGAACAAGCACCTTATCACCGTTGCTGTCCGTCACTTCCCTGACATCCTTCCTGTGGTCATGCCCGCAGAAGATAACGTCAAAACCGGGAACGTTCATTGCAACTGCCAGAGAGCTGTTCTCATCATCTCCTCCATTATCTCCGTCGCCCATTCCTGAATGAAACAGCCCGATAACCAGGTCAGGATTTTCAGCCTGAATGGCAGGCATCCATTTCCTGGCAGTGGCAACCATGTTCTCGAACCTTATACCACTGTAAAGTGACTCCGGCAGCCAGCGCGGAACAGACGGGGTTATAAGCCCGAAGACCACAAGCTTCATTTCCCTCTTTTTTATGACGGTATAAGGCTCGAAATAAGGTTCTCCGGTTTCTATCTCTATGGCATTTGCTGCCAGTATCGGGAAGTTGTATTCGCTTCTGACGCGGTCATACACAGCATGGCCCGTTTCTATGTCATGGTTGCCCACGGTGGCTGCATCATAGCCCAGATGGTTGAGTATGTCAGCTATTATATGGGTAGTGGCAGTATCTATGAAGTTATAATAGTATGCCAGCGGATCACCCTGCAGAATGTCACCGTTGTCGAGCAGAACAATATTCTCCTTTTTGCCCGATTCAACCACCCGGGCAAGGTTGGCAAGCGACCGGTCAGTGGACTTGCCCTCTGTATTGTCAAATGGGAGCAGCATGCCGTGCAGGTCAGTGGTGGCATATATTTCGAGCCTGACCTCCTTTCTTGTGCATGCAAGCGTAAGCAGGGCAGCAAGAAGTATTAATGCCAGATTCCGGGTAGTTGTCTTGATCATGGTATTATCTTGTTTTTACTTCAGGAGGCAGCCCTATCCGGTTACTTCCATTTTTCATTTTGGTGAGCATAAACTGGTCGGCAAGGGCACCGGATGCATCAAATGCCTTATATATCAGCCGGTTACCATCAATGGTAATTGCCTGCCATAACTGGGTGTTGGTATACCCTGCTTCCCACCACGGTGCGGCATCCTGACTGTACTGTTTGGAGCCGCTGACCGAGACTACATAAACGGTTCCGGCCCTCCTGCCCCTCTGTTCTGCTCCGTCAGGCATCACGACTCCCCTGGCATATGTATGGTCATGGCCGTTCAGTACCAGGTCAACCCCATACCTGTCAACCAGCGGTTTAAGGTTTTCCCTGACAACCTTGTTGTTTCTCCTGGCAGCAGTTGAAAAGAAGGGATGGTGAAATGCCATTACGGTCCATTTGCATGGATTATTCTTCAGAAGGCTTTCAACCCATTCGGTCTGACTGCGGGCAATGGCTTCATCTCTCAGCATCTGGTCGCTGCTGACCATTATGAACCGCACACCCTGGTAGTCGAAACTGTAGGCTGTCTCCTCCAATCCGGCAGGTCCGTTTTCCGGGAGAGTGAAACCCGGTCTCCAGTACATATTTAAGTCACGCTTCTGTCTGTCATGCGGGTTGTAGAATTCATGGTTCCCGGGGGTTGCTGCCACCGGCACCTCCGATGCGATGAATCCTGCAGCCCGGTGCCAGTCACCCCACTCATCGTCAAGAGTATTGCCGGCATATCCACCGTCAACCAGGTCACCGGTAAATATCATGAATGCTGCTTCAGGCACTGAGCGGTAAGCTTGTCTGATCACCCTCGCGTAGGAAGAAATCGGCCCAACCTGTGAATCTCCGAACCAGAGAAAGGAGAACGGGGCTGCACCTGCTTCAGCAGTTTTGAAGGTGAACCACTCGCTGGCATCTGGGCCTGAACCGACGCAGTAAGAATATCCGGTTCCGGGAACCAGCCCGGTAAATATCACCGAATGGAACCGGGCAGTCACTCCATCAGCAGTGATATCCTCCGATTTTCCTGTTACGGCCATGGCAGAGTCAGCCCTGAGCACACCAGATATGTTGCGGGAAATCCTTGCCACACTCTCGCTTACTGTGGTATCCGTTCTCCAGGTCACAGCCATGGTTGTTCCCTGATCTCCGGTAATATTGAGTACAATCCTTTCAGGTTTTGCAGAGGGAATATATTTTGTAATTCCCTCCTGTGCCACTGCCTGAAATGAAATCAATATCAGAGCGGTCACGAGAGCATTCAGAAGAGGCTTCATAATTGGTTTTATTACATTAACAATTCTCCGTGACGGGAGGTTGTAAATATATTGATAATTTCCATGCAGAGCGGCGGACCGCTCTTGCTACCATGACCCTTTTAACTATTTTTGCAGATATATGAAAGCGTTATCCGGACTTGACGTTGTGACCCTCGGCTTGCCTGCCGGCCTGCGGGGAAAAAGAACAGGGCTGCTGTGTCATTCGTCAAGCATTTCATCAGACTTCAGGCATATTACAGAGATATTCGGACAAAGCAAAGAGTGCAGGCTGGTCTCTCTCTTCGGGCCGCAACACGGGCTCTCAGGGCAAACCCAGGATAATATGATAGAGTGGGAAGGGACCACTGACCCTCTGCTTGGCATTCCCGTCTACAGCCTCTACGGCGAGCACCGCAAACCAACTGATGCAATGCTTGAGGGCATTGAGGTTTTTGTTATTGATCTTCAGGATGTTGGTGCAAGACTATATACCTATATCTGGACTGTTAAGCTATGCATGGAGGCATGCGCCGAAGCAGGCATACCTGTTTACATACTTGACAGGCCCAACCCGATAGGAAGGATACAACCTGACGGACCGGTTCTGAGCGAAGAGTACTTTACATTCGTTGGCGGTGCGTCTATTCCTCTCTGCCACCGCATGACAATGTGCGAGATGGCCATCTGGGTGAAGGAAAAACATATCCCTGGTTGTGATCTGCATGTCATCAGGGCGGAAGGATGGAGAAGAAACATGATGTATCACGAGACTGGCCTGCCATGGGTCCTCCCCTCTCCGAACATGCCCACCCCCCAGACGGCAGCAGTTTACCCGGGAACAGTTCTCGCCGAAGCCCTTAATATCTCCGAGGCAAGGGGCACGGTGATACCATTTGAGCTCATGGGTGCTCCGTGGATTGACGGAAGGAGACTGCTTGAGGAAATGCGCAGCAGAAAACTCCCCGGATGTCAATTCAGGATGCACGACTTCATACCCACTTTCCATAAATACGCGGGTGAATACTGCAGGGGAATACAGATACATGTCACTGATCCCGCCCTCTTCAGGCCTGTGGCAACTGCCATGCACCTGTTTGATGCTATCATCCGGACATCGCCGGAAGGCTCCCTGAAATTCAACCCTCCACCCTATGAGTACGAATACCGCCTGATGCCTTTCGACATTCTTTCGGGCGACAGCCGTATGCGGGAGGTGCTGACCGGCGGCCTCTCGCTGAAGGATGAAACTGAGCGCTGGGAAGCACAGGCGGAAACATTCATGGCTGACTTCAGGCAGATTGCCCTATATCCGGATTAATATGATCACTGCCGGAAATATCATCGCCCTCTCAATAATAATATTCTTAGCTTCAGTCGTAAGGGGGTTCACCGGCTTCGGACTTGCATTGGTGGCAGTGCCGCTGATACAGTTCATTTTTCCCGTATCAGATACTGCCGTCTTCATTGCCGTCATAAACATGATCTTCTCCATACTCTACTACCGCCGGTCAAGAGAGCTGGTCAGGGAACAGCCCCTTGGAAGAATGGCACTGTTCACGGGAGTGGGTGTTGCAGCCGGAGTACTAATCCTTAAATACATAAATCCGGCATATATTCAACTCACCTGGGGGATACTGATAATATTAATCGTAACTGCCCTTGTCAGGGGAGCTAATCTCAGGATTAGTTCAGATGCCCCGGCAATGACGTTGAGTGGCCTTTTCGGCGGCCTCCTTGCCGGGGCTACCGGCATAACCGGTCCGCCGGTGGCAATCATCCTCTCTGCAATGAAGACGCCAAAGGAAAAATTCAACGCAGTGATCTCACTCTTTATTCTCTTTGCAGTTTCTTATGCCCTCCTCTTCTACCTGATATCGGGACTCATCCGCCGTGATACTGTATTGCTTGCATTATGCTCGGTGCCTGCCCTCATTGCAGGTCTCCGTACTGGTGATATTCTCGTCTCAAGAATAAGTCAGAAGACATTTACGAATGTGATATATATAGTGCTTATAATCATGGGAATAATCACGCTATACAAGGGAGCGAAGGGGCTGATCCATGCCTGATTATTCCTGTCTTCGCATAGAATATGCTCTTTTCAGACACATATAAAACGATAGAGGGAGAGTCACAGGGACTGTTCAAAGACCGTGGCAGCAGGTTTATCGCGTTGGCTCTTCCCGTGACCTCCGGGGAGGAGATAAAGGCCAGGCTCGCGGAGCTCAGAAAGGAGTACCATGATGCGAGGCATCACTGCTTTGCATGGGTACTGGGACCCGACAGGCAGGCATGGCGTGTCAGTGATGACGGTGAGCCATCGGGAACCGCAGGAAGACCAATCCTTGCACAGATCAATGCACGCGAACTGACCAATGTTCTCATTGTGGTAATCAGGTATTTCGGGGGAACCCTGCTGGGTGTGGGCGGACTGATAAACGCGTACCGCAGTGCCTCCGCCGATGCCCTTGACAAAGCAACGATGGTTGAGAAATATATCATGGAACGATGGTTTGTCTCCTTTCCCTACACCTCTATGAATGATGTCATGAAAGTCCTCAGGGATGAATCATGTGACCAGTCTGAACATCGTTACAGCGGCACTGACGTGACAGTTGAGATCAATTTCAGGGCTTCCATGGCTGACCATATTACAGGCAGGCTGAAGAAGATCAGCGGACTGCAGATGAAATGGCTCGCAACAGAATAGGCGGGCTGTTTTTTATTAACTAGTTTTAAACAGGCAGAATATTGCTTATGCAGTTATAATAACTTTGCCAGAGTTCAGGCATATAAAACATAAAATAATGAAATCCAGAAGCTTAGTCTCAATTGATGATCTGACCACTGAAGAGATACTAAAGATTCTCACTCTGGCCGCAGAATTTGAAAAGAATCCGGTTCAGGATATACTTCGAGGCAAGGTTGTGGCAACGCTCTTCTTCGAGCCCTCCACCCGCACACGCCTGAGTTTTGAGAGCGCCGTCAACAAACTGGGGGGGAAAGTGATAGGATTCACTGACTCTTCCAACTCAAGCGTTGCCAAGGGAGAGAGTCTGAATGATACCATCAGGACCGTCAACAACTACGTTGACCTTATTGTGATGCGACACCCCATTGAAGGAAGCGCACGCTATGCTAGTGAGATAGCGACTGTGCCCGTCATCAATGCAGGCGACGGGGCCAATCAGCATCCCACCCAGACACTGCTCGATCTCTACTCCATACAGAAGACGCAGGGTACACTTGACAATCTCAATATCTGCATGGTGGGTGACCTGAAGTACGGCCGGACGGTTCACTCACTTCTGATGGCCATGTCACGTTGGAAAACATCTTTCCATTTTGTTGCGCCGGAAGAGCTGAAGATGCCTGATGAACAAAAGCTCTACCTGAGGAACCTTGGCCTTGACTATCATGAAACTACTGACCTGAACGAGGTTATCAACATGGCTGACATCGTCTATATGACCCGTGTCCAGCGTGAACGATTCTCTGACCCGATGGAGTATGAAAAGGTAAAGAATGCCTATGTATTGCATGATTACATGTTGTCAGATACCAAACCGGAAATGAGGATTCTGCATCCTCTGCCACGTGTGAATGAGATTAGCACTGATGTTGATGGCAACACGAAGGCATACTATTTCGAACAGGCACTGAACGGGGTTTACACGAGGCAGGCAATAATATGCTTATTACTTGGATTAAAATAAGAAGCCATGAAGAACATAAACGATAAGAAGCAGTTGCTGGTCAGTGCCATTGAAAGCGGTACAGTGATTGATCACATTCCTGCCAGCTCTCTTTTCAAGGTAATAAAGATTCTCGGTCTTGACCGTATCAGGAACCAGATAACATTTGGCACCAACCTCGAAAGCAAAACCAGCGGTAAAAAGGCTATCATAAAAATTGCAGGGAAGTTTTTCGAGGATGATGATATAGACAGGATCGCCCTTGTGGCTCCTAAAGCGAAGCTGAATATTATTCGTGACTATCAGGTGATAGAAAAGCGCGTTGTGGAGGTTCCTGACACCATCAATGCAATAGCCAAATGCATGAATCCCAAATGCATCACCAACTTTGAGAAAGTGACCACACACTTCAGGGTGGTGTCAAAGAAACCGGTGGCGCTGAAGTGCCTTTACTGCGAGAAAATCACCGACCAGGAGAGACTGGAGATTATCTGAAGCTGTCTGCGGGTATTCATCCGGTCAGTGGCATATCTGTCAGGAGAGACTGCAGATCATCTGAGACGGTCATAAGACCTGACCCTGAGCTCATCCTTCAGGATGGCGCGATAGGCGAGCCACGCCAGGATGGCAGATATGAACGGAAAGAGAACCTTGACCTTCCATATGATATTCACATCTATCTTTCTGTCAAACATCAGCACATAAAAAGCTCCCAGTATCAGGGTTCCGAGCGAAAGCAGGAGGACCAGCATGGTTAACCTCATCTGCAAAGGCCTCTTCTTGTAGAGGAACAGGGCAATGAGTGCAAGGAGCGGAACCAATGCAAGGATAACACTCATCGGCCAAAGCCGTTGCACCACCTCTCCTGCCTGGTTTTTCATACCAGGGAAACTGATGCTGAACAGAGCGCCACCATCTGTCGTCAGCTGGATAAGGTCGCCGGTGAGCATAAACGACGACAGAAATACCACAGCCAACAGGAACAATGTCTGTATTCTTTGTATCATTCTGAAAATTAATTACTTTGACTTGAAAATCTTTCTGAAATTCTGGTAGTCAAGGTAGTATAAAATTTTCAATGACAGACTGTTTGTCTGCGGCATGGATAGAAGATCACCGAAATTGTCGAAACCGTTCCGGATAATGACATCACCTTCTGACCAGATGGAGTTCTTCCATACCAGTGAAAGCTCACTTCCCGGAGCAAACCGCCAGGTATATACCACATCAATATTCAGGAAATTGGTGTTTACGTCACTATTGTTCAGTGGGGTGGAATAGATACGGTCTAAAAGGCTGCCATCAGGCTGAAGGGTAAAATAATCCCCGTCATAATCAGCTCTTGACCAGTAGTGCCTCCCCCTCAGTGTAAGGTATGAATTGGCTGAGAAGATGAATGCTCCCGAAATGGTATTGGTTATGGTTGTGACATCACGTTTTCCGAAAGTGATTCCCTCGTGTGGATTGCCCGGTACAAACCCGATATCATTGATCAGGTCTTCAACCGATATGGAATAACTGAAGGAGAAGCGCCTGCCAACCTTGAATTCAGGCTGGAGTGACCATTCATATCCGTACTGGCCGTAGTCTGACCAGGCTTTCATATACTCAGCATTTCCCTGAATGTAAAACCTCTTGCTTCTGTCGGTATCACCCCGGAAACTGGCTTCAAATGCAGCAGGCCGGTGATAAAACATTGACATGTCAGGGGTACGCGGCTCAAAATAATCATCCTCACCCCAGGGTGTGAGCTCAAGGTCAAGTGAGAGAGACCAGAAATTCATCAGCAGAATCATGGCGTCAAGCCTGACTTCGGCGGTTGTGAATGCCCTTGGATTGTATAGCTGGCCATAACTGAAATCGAGTGAGGTACGGGTAGTCATGATATTGCCAAAGGGCTCATAGGTATTGTATGAGAAATCAACCGAGTGTTCTATTTCGTTATTCTTCCGGAGATAACCCATGTCATTCGGATCATAGGTGTCACTCATCATTGAAAATCTGTAGTCAGCGCGGAATTTCCCTCCTGTCCTGCCGGCATTGAAGTTAAGTGAATGACCAAGAGCGGTGGGATCGGATGAGTAGTACTTCTGGCTCAGTACAGCGCCGGCGGAAACTGACCACAGCCTGTCGGCTGTCTTGACAAGAGCCTCAAAGCCGGAGACATTGGCAGTATAGAAGTTTTCATTCCTTTTGCCGGCCCTGATCACATTGGTGTTCATCACACTCACGTATGAGTCATTCCTCAGGGTCTGATCAAGCACAAGCATATTGTAGTTTGTCAGCGGCTCAGTCATGATATGCCTGGTTTCCCCGGTAAGCTTGTTCTCCACCACGGCCCAGGTGGTGTTGGTCACCGCGTTGAAGAGACCGATGCCGAGGCCGCTGCTTGTCCTTCCTGATATTTTGGTTGCATTAAGCAGACTAACCTCTGCCGGATTCCGGATCACTGTCTCATTCTCTCCAACCATGCCATAGACATCCCGTATCAGATGAGGCGTTCCGCCTATGCGGCGGGAATAGAATATGCCTCCCTTGTTGAACAGCTCGGTACCCTCCATGAAGAAAGGTCTCTTCTCATTGTACCTGACCTCGTAGGGCGACAGGTTCAATACATGGTCATCAGACTGCACCTGACCGAAATCGGGTATCAGCGTTGCATCAAGGGTGAAGCTCTCGGTCAGGCCGATTTTGAGGTCGAGTCCCCCGTTATATGAGGTGCCTACTCCTGATTCATCAGTTACATGTTCAAGGTAACCTGAGACATATGGCACAAGTGAAAGCCTCAGCGGTGGTTTAACATCACGTATCCCGGTAAGCTCACCCATGTGCGAAATGGGCGACCCGAATTCCTTCGTGACGAAATTCCATGATGAGGTCTCCCTGTTGCGGCGCACTTCACGCCAGAAATTAATGCCCCAGAGCTGTGATGCAGACCTTGGAAAGCGCAGGGCAGAGTAGGGTATCTTCATTTCTGCAATCCACCCCTCGTCACTTATACTGGTATTACTGTGCCATACAGCATCCCACGAATCTCTGTGCATCCAACTGTCAGCGGTAGACATCTTATTGTCTATCTGGACGTTGGAAGCAGATACTTTAAACATCTCACCATTGAGCCCGTCATTGAATGGCGAAATCTCAATCCAGAAATGGTCTGCGTTGATGTCACCGGCATCCCTCTGACCAAGCTGGGTGAAGATGCTGTCAGGATAACTGTCATACATTATGGCTCCGATATACAATGCATCATCATCATAAAGAAGCCTGACCTCAGTCCTGAATTTTGAGGGCATGCCGTTATGCGGGTTGTAAATAATGAAATCACCGGCGGGTGTGGCTTTCTGCCATGGCGTTTCATCAAGCTTCCCGTCAATCTGAATTGGCTCTGTAATGCGTAAAGCCTCCGTCCGCTTCTTGGCCTGGGAAGCTCCTGCCACACTGTTAAGACTCAGAATGATTGAAAGTATTGCCGGAAAAATAATCCTGCCGGTTCTGTATGTCATATGGAGAAAATGCATTTTCATCTGTTTCAGTCAGGCAGCAAAGATAAATTCCTGCCGCAAATCATGGCGATGCAATTGTTAAATTAACAATTATTAACTGCCGGCGTCATCTGCCATGCTATTGATTTACAGTCGACATTTTTTGTACTTTTACAGCTTGTTAGTCGTGCGATGAAACCCACATCTGTCAAACAGACAAACATCTGTTTATATATTTTCATTTATATGGGTTCCATCACACCCTTAGAATCAAAACTATATCGTGATGAAAAAGACAGAACTTATAATCAATCCTGACGGCTCAGTGTTTCACCTTCATCTTCTTCCCGGCGACATTGCCGAAAAGATAATTCTTGTTGGAGATCCCGGAAGGGTTGAGATGATTGCTGAAATGCTTGACAGCGTGAGGGTACGCAAGATCAACAGGGAGTTCTGTACAGTCACCGGCAGCTATGGTGAAACTGAGGTCACTATCATATCATCAGGAATAGGCACTGACAATATCGATATCGTTATCAACGAGCTTGACGCACTGGCGAATATTGATCTGGGAACCGGAATGACTTTGGCAGAACCCCGTTCACTGACATTTGTAAGGATCGGCACTACTGGCGGACTTCAGCCGGAACTGCCCGTGGGTTCCTTCATAGCCACCGCCAAAGCAGTTGGATTTGATGGTGTTCTGCATTTTTATGAGGGATATGAATGGTGTCTTGACCATCTGCTGGCTGACTCACTTGCATCGCACCTTGAATGGCCTGATACCCTTGCCTACCCCTATGCCGTGGATGCAGATGCCGGACTGCTTGAGAAACTGGCTGCCGGAACAGCCAGGGGGATCACGATATCGACACCTGGCTTCTATGCACCGCAGGGCCGCCGGCTCAGGCTTGAACCATTTGACAATAAGCTTAATGACAACATCACATCATTCAGGTTCAAGGGAGAGAAAATCACCAACTACGAGATGGAGAGCTCAGCCATTTATGGCCTGTCAAAGCTATTGAATCACAAGGCATTGACGCTCTGCGTGGTAATAGGAAACAGGGTGACCGGTGAATTCCTCACTGACTACAAACCGGCAGTCAGAAAACTAGCCGCACAGGTTCTTGACCGACTCAGCTCCTGAATACGGCAAGTATCTCTTTCAGAATTACAATTGCCGCTTTTCCGTCTCCGTAGAACGCCGGGTACTGCAGTGTACTGCTGTTGGCTATGAAATAATCCCAGGCATCTTTTATCCTGGCCGGACTGGCATCTGCCAGCTTAACTGTTCCGTTTCTGACAAGTTCCACCCATTCAGTCTCCTTCCTGAGCACGATGCATGGACGTGAGAAGAAATGACTCTCCTTCTGCACACCTCCTGAATCGGTGATGATAAGTCGCGCCCTCTTTTCCAGCAATATCATTTCAAGGAAAGAGACCGGCGGAATGACCATCATGAAGGGGTGATCGGATATAGCTGCATACAGCTCCGGAACACGGTTGCGCAAAGCAATCATTGTTCTCGGGTGGAGCGGCATGATCATGGGCATTGAGTTTGCCTCAGACAACTCCTTCAAAGTGCTGAATATGGCGCTTAGTCTCTCCGGATTATCCGTGTTCGAATCACGGTGGATGGTAACCAGTACATATTCCCGGGCATCTATCCCCAGCCCTGTCAGGTAACTGTGTTTTTTCCTCTCTGCCAGGTCAGCATAAAAGAGAGAATTGTCATACATGATGTCACCTGTCAGGAAGATCCTGGGGTTGTTGATTGAATAGGGAGCCACGTTCTCCGGGTGGAAGCCCTCAGACATGAGGTTCCTGAAGGCTGTGTTTGTAGGAGCTATCAGAAGTGTTGAGGCATGGTCAGTCATGATGCGGTTGAGTTCCTCGGGCATGGTCTTGTTGAATGATCTCATGCCTGCTTCTATGTGGACAACCGGGAAATGCTGCTTGGCTGCTGCCAGCGCTGCCGCCAGGGTAGAGTTTGTGTCACCGTAGATAACCACACAATCGGGTTTCTCATCAAGAATCACATCCTCAATGCGTTCCATAATCATTCCGGTCTGTCTGCCGTGCCTTCCTGACCCTACCTGCAGATTGTGATCAGGCTGCCTTATTTCCAGTTCGTCAAAAAAGACGTCAGAGAGTTCCCTGTCATAATGCTGACCGGTATGAACCACCACCTCCTCAATCTCATCTGAGAACTCTCCCGCTATCGCACGGCTGATGGCGGAGGCTTTTATGATCTGAGGCCTCGCGCCGACGATGTTAAGGATCTTGAGTTTTTTCATTATTTGGCGTAGTTGACTGCCCTTGTCTCCCTGATAACGGTTATCTTGATCTGACCCGGATAGGTCATCTCGTTCTGAATCTTTCTTGCAATCTCGAAAGAGAGGCTCTCGGTATCCTGATCCGACACCTTGTCAGCTCCTACTATGACCCTCAGTTCTCTTCCGGCCTGGATTGCATATGTCTTTGTCACACCGGGATAAGAGAGGGCAACCGACTCAAGTTCGTTGAGCCTTTTGATGTAAGACTCTATTACTTCGCGCCGTGCGCCCGGGCGGGCACCTGAAATGGCGTCACATACCTGCACTATCGGTGCGATGAGTGTGGTCATCTCCGTCTCGTCATGATGTGACCCGATGGCGTTTATCACATCAGGCTTCTCCTTGAATTTTTCTGCTATCTTCATTCCAAGGACAGCATGCGGCAGTTCCGGCTCATCATCGGGAACCTTGCCAATATCATGCAGCAGTCCTGCTCTCTTTGCAAGCTTCGGGTTAAGGCCAAGCTCGGCTGCCATTATTGAAGCCAGATTGGCCACCTCACGGGAATGCTGCAGGAGATTCTGTCCGTATGATGAACGGTATTTCATCTTTCCCACCAGCCTGATGAGCTCCGGATGGAGGCCATGAATCCCAAGGTCTATTGCCGTGCGTTTGCCCGTTTCCACTATCTCTTCCTCAACCTGCTTGCGTGTCTTCTCTACTATCTCCTCGATACGTGCAGGGTGTATGCGGCCATCGGTGACCAGCTGATGCAGTGCCAGGCGCGCTATCTCACGCCTGACAGGGTCAAATCCGGAGAGGACTATTGCCTCGGGTGTGTCATCAACTATTATCTCCACTCCGGTTGCAGCCTCAAGAGCCCTGATATTCCTGCCCTCACGGCCAATGATGCGACCCTTGATCTCATCCGAGTCAATATGGAATACGGTGACGGCATTTTCAATCGCCGTCTCTGCTGCAACACGCTGTATGGCCATAAGCACAATACGCTTGGCCTCCCTGGTGGCAGTCATCTTCGCATCATCAAGGATTTCATTTATGTAAGACATGGCGTTTGTGCGGGCTTCCTCCCTGAGTGAATCAATGAGCTGATTCTTGGCTTCATCTGCAGAGAGGCCCGATACTGCCTCAAGCTGTTCCACCTTCTGACGGTGCAGTTTTGATACTTCCTCAGATTTCTTCTCAAGCAGCTCAATCTGCTGTGTCATGTTATCGCGGATGGCGTCAGCCTCATTCTTCCTGCGCTGAACCTCTTCCAGTTTCTGTGACAGTGTAAGCTCTTTCTGCTTGACCCTGTTCTCTGCCTGGTTAATGCGGTTGTTACGCTCGTTGATTACTTTCTCATGTTCTGCCTTAAGCTGCAGGAACCGTTCCTTGGCCTGGAGAATCTTCTCCTTTTTTATAACTTCGGCTTCAGTTTCTGCATCGGCAATTATTCTCTTCTTCCTGTTGCGCAGCATCACTTGCCATAGGTAGAATGACAACACTGATCCTGCTATAAGGGCTGCCCCGCCGATGGCGAAACAGACCCCCGTTGTTGCTATGATCATATAACTATTGTTATTTGTATAAAAAAACCCGCAGAGTTCCTCCAACTTTTAAAAACCCCATATCTACATGGGTGGAGCGACCGTCTTGCCTCGGGCTTCCACTGCCCCGCCGAAGCGGGTTCCCGGCGAACCGGGTGAGGCCTGTCCTAAGCAATCCAAGACCATCTCCAAAGTAAAAACTGTTGAGTTTCCAAAACGAATAGAGAAACAATGCGGGCAATATCCTGCTATTTTAAAGAACGCGTATCTATCTTTTTGACAGACAGAGATTGATCTTTTCAGTCAACTCCTTCAACCCATCCTCAAGTGATGAATCCTCCTCCATTTCTTCCAACTCAGTGAGCCTGATCACGTACTGGAGGGCCGCCATCGCCAGAAAATCCTGCGTGTCCTTGTCAATGTAGCGCTGCTTGTATTGCAACACCTTCTCATTGATCATCCTTGCCGCCTTGCGGATACGTTCCTCACTCTCACTTTCCACCTTCAACGGATAATACCTGTCGGCCACATTAACCCGGATCGATAGCTTATCATCCATTGCTATATATTTATCTGTCTAAAAGAGCAATACATTTATCTATCTCCCGCACAAGTTCACTCACCCTCCTCCGTGCCGTAACGGCATCCTCTCCACTCCCCAGGATTGCTCCCGAGAACTTGGCCCTTTCGTATCTTGACTTAAGCTCCTTTACTTCTTCTTCCTTCGCTGCCAGTTGCCTCTCCGCTTCTGACAATTTGTTATTCAGCTGCGCCGCCATCTCAACCAGCCTGTCATGCTCGGCAATCAGCGCTTCCACTGATCTCCTGAGCAAAAGATACTCCTCATATCCCTGTACACTCATGGCTGACAACTCTAATACAAAAATAATACTATTTTCGCTCTTTTCAAAAAAAGCGGAATTAAGTTTGCTCTTCACGGGCAGAACAATAGATTTGCAGAACTGACACCGACATGAACAAAAGAACACTTCTCCTTACCATTTTTATAACAGCCACAACTGTCATTGGATCACAGCCTTCCGGAAATGTCTCATTCGTAAGCCCCCTCAGGGAAACTCCTTCGCTCTCGGCCAGCTTTGCAGAACTGAGAGCCGACCATTTTCATTCCGGACTGGATTACCGTACCGGGGGAGTTCAGGGCAAAGAGGTGCTTGCAATTGATGAAGGCTATGTCTACCGTATTGCAGTCAGTCCCACCGGTTTTGGCAAGGCCCTCTATGTCAGGCACCCGTCAGGCTATTCGTCGGTCTATGCACATCTGAGGAGCTTCAGGCCTGACATCGAGGAGTATGTGAGGCAGCAGCAATACAGCCGCAAGAGCTTTTCCGTCTCTCTCTTTCCCCAGCGAACCCGGTTCACCGTTAGTCGCGGAGAGGTGATAGCATGGTCAGGCAACACGGGAGGCTCTACAGGGCCGCATCTGCATTTTGAGATACGTGACTCAGCTTCTGAAGACCCCGTCAATCCGCTCACCTTTGGCCTTGGCATAAGTGACCGTATGCGGCCGGTTATTGACAGGGTGATCCTCTACCCGCTGACAAGGGGTGCTGCCGTCAACAGCAGCCATGGCAAGCTCTCAATGCGCACCGTGCCGTCTGACGGATCGTACGGCATCGCTGCCACAACCGTACCGGTTGTTTACGGCCCTGTGGGCATCGGAATCAAGTGCTGGGATACCTTTGACAACAGCTCAAATAAATGTGGTGTATATACAATTGAACTGCTGGCTGACGGATTGAAAATATTCAGCTTCAGGGCTGACCGTTTCTCTTACAGCGAGACAAGGTATATCAACGCACATATTGATTATGCTGCACGGGCCACTTCGGGCGAATACCTGCACAGGCTGCACATACAGCCGGGAGACAGGCTTTCAATGTATGACGGCCATGTAGGGCGAGGAGTCCTGAAATTCAATGATGACGCTGAACATGAGATAAAAATCATCGTTGCTGACGTGCATAATAACAGGTCATGGGTCACCTTCCGGGTCAGGTCGGTATCAAATCCCCCGGTTCCTCCGGCAGAGATTAAGTGCAGCAAGGTGATTCCATGGGGCAAGGCTGCTGATTTCACCGCTGACGGGATAAGGATTCATTTCCCTGCAGGGGCGCTGTATGATACGCTGTGGTTCAACTATAAAACCCGGGAGAATACCCAAAGATTCCTGTCCCCTGTCCATATGCTTCATAATGAGACAGTAGCCATTCATGACAGGTTCAGGCTGTCAGTAAGGCCTGACACGATAATTGCAGGTCTTGAGAACAAGCTGTGCCTGGCCAGGATCAGCAGCAAGGGAGTTGTCTCATATGCAGGAGGAAAATTTGCCTACGGCTTCGTGAGCGGAGAGATGAACAGCCTTGGAGATTATGCCGTAACCCTTGATACCATTCCACCATCTGCAAAGTTCTCATTTGCCAATGGCGCCAACCTTTCCGGAAGGTCGCAGTTCACTGCAACAATACGGGATGAGTTCTCAGGAATCAACAGCTACGAGATGTATGTTGACGGAGAATGGATACTGGCTGAGTATGATGCCAAGAATAACCTGCTCATATGCAGACCCGGGACCTCTGAAATGAAACCTGGCATGCTGCACAAAATTGAACTGAGGGTTACCGACAATTGTGGCAACAGCAATACCGTGACATCAGAATTCAGGTGGTAATCATATATGTACGGATTACCCTGCCATGCATGTAGCGAGGGGTCTGCAGACCCCTCGTTACATTATATTTATGCGGATTATCCTGTCATACAGGCAGTGAGGGATTTGAGACCCTGCATTGGGATTATCCCGTGATTTTCAGGAGTAAGGGCAAAAAAGCCTGTGAGAAGATTAAGTATATAGAAGTCACTTTTTTATTAACTTAGCACTAAACAAGAAAGTTAATATTCAATTTGATAAAGCATCCTTTTAATAGCTTGTTCATTAAACTGATTTATAACCATGAAACCCACATGTATTGCATACACAAACACTTATGTATATAATTATCAAACATGTGCGGTTCCATCCGACCATTAAAATAAATTATATTCGGATGAATAAGAATTGTTGTTCTAAAACATGGTGTCAGATATATGGTAGTTTACAACAGATACGAAATTGCAGATTACTAACCTGTATTATTTTCACTATTTTGTTATTCTCCCATAACGGTCTCTATTCCCAGAAATTCCTGACCGACACAATTTATATAGATTTTAAAGGTGATACTATTCTCAGTGCCGGACAGGTGTGTATTAAAGGCGTCATAGATAACAGAGATGAAATTCCCAATTTTGTTATGTACCGGACAAAGAAAAAATTTCTGATTTTACCGGTCGATCAGGAGATACTTACGATAAAACCTGTTTCTGAAGCAATTCAGAATGGATTCAGAACAAATGATAATTGCAGTTTAAGTTATACCATACATATAAATAAATTAGAAATTGAAAAAAGAGAGGGCCGGTTCTCTTCATCAACATTCCTTGTAGCCGATATTCCTGTATTTAAACATAAAAGTGATTCCTCCCATTATCTGGGAACTCTATATTATGATCATCTGTATCATCCGTTGCATAAAAAGGAATTATTTCCCGAATCAGCTCAAAATCTTTTATACAATTGGCATGCTACATTTAAAACTGATCTGATAAGATTAAACACCCTGCAAGATAACTCTGACAAGGAACTTCCTCCAAACCTGATAATTGCCCCTGATGACAAACCTTTATATCTTCAAATCCGGACCGGCGTATTTGCCGGTCGAAACTGGTACGGTTTACAGGGAGAAATTTTCTTCTCCAGACCAGAAATAAGCAATCGGTATAAAACAACATCCGGAATTGTCAGGTATCAGAATAATTCTGATTATGAATCTATAAGTATAGGTCGTAACTCGGAACATTTTACTTTTAGAAAGAATGATAATCTTTCATTAGACATAGATCTTAACATTCTGTTAGGGTTTCTGAAATGGAAAGATGTGAAAATGCACAATCCTACATTATACCAGATTATCAACGCTGAAGTATCATCCATTCAGAGCATTATTCTTGACAGAAAGAATAAACAGGGATTTACCTTTCGGGCAGGAACAATAGAAGCACTTGCATATGTTTATGATAAGAAATTACAATTTAATGCCGGAGGTTTTCTGGAAATTGGTTATAAATTTTAAGAAATGAGCCGGGAAAGCTATATAAAAATTATTATCTGCGGGTTACTTCTTTGTATTTTTACCAACTACATAAGCGCTCAGAATTACGCTGTATCTGGCTATCTTATAGATGCTGATACCAAGGAAACACTTATCGGGGCAACAGTTTATCTGTCTGATAAAGGCACAGGCGTTATTACAGATCGCTATGGATATTTTCAACTGGCAGGCATTCCTAAAGGCGAACATCTTTTGAGATTTTCATATGTTGGATATGAGACACTTGAAATAAAAATTGAAATAAAAGACAAGGGTATTGCCTTGCCTGATATCGAGATGAAGCCACAGTCGGTAAATATCGAAGAAGTAGTAATTGCTGCCTCATCAATTTCTAAGGCAGCCGACCGTCAAATAGAAACGAGCATGATCGAATTAACACCCCAAATGATCCAGTCTATACCAACAGCAAGAAATGACGTTTTTTCTGCAATAAAATTTCTCCCCGGAATTGACAGGACAGAACCTTTTTCACCTTTGTTTACGGTGAGGGGCGGAGATCCTGGTGAAAACGCTGTTTTACTGGACGGTGTTATGATCTATAACCCTTACCATTCAAGCATGAGTTCAGGAATTTTCAATACCCAGACCATCAAATCAGTAGATATGCTTGTTGGAGGATTTGGCGCCGAATTCGGAGGAAGAAATTCTTCAGTTATGTATATATCCACCAAAGATGGTGACAGGTCCGGATTACATGGAGAATTTGAGCCAAGCACCTTCCACTCAAAAGCTTTCCTTGAATTCCCCTTGGGGAATAAAGGGTCCGCTGTTATTGCAGGCAGATATTTTTTCGATATTGTCCCTTATTTCATAATGCATAATAAAAGTTATTTCTATGATTATAACTTTTCATATACCTGTCGCCTGAATCCAAGGCACAGACTGACGGGCAAATACTTTCAGTCGCATGACCGCAATGCAATTGACATGAATACTTTCTATCAGTATATTGATAATACAATCGGATGGAATATGTATGAAGATTTTAGCTTTATAATGACTGACAAATGGACAAACAGGGCTGCCACACTGATCCACAACTGGAGCTTGAGCCCGGCTGTATTTATACGTTCACAAATTTATTATTCATCTCATAGTTCCCGAAACATCTCGAATTTTGATTATCGTCTGCCTGAAGTAATTGATGGCGACAGCACTTTTACCAATATCCACTTAATGACGAGTTCTGAATTTAACAACAGGATATCAGATTTATCAGTTAAAACAAGGATAAACTATACACTTGCAAGATTTAATACTTTCACGGCCGGAGTGGAATACAATGACTATTCTTTCAGGAACAGCGCTGTTATAAATTTGACCAGCCAGGGACAACTGAAACACAAACCTTGTCAATGGTCAATATTTGCCGAAAACAAGCTGGAAATCGGCCCGTTGATACTTCGACCAGGCGTGCGTAGTGTTAATTATGACAACAAAGAGTGGCTTCATGAACCCAGAGTCAATCTCGTACTTACCCTGCCTGATGAATTTAAATTACGATCAGCATGGGGTCTGTATCATCAATATATTATAAGTATGAATACAAATGAGATTGAAATGAATCAATCAGTTGACTATTATTATCCTCTTACAAATTATAAGCCGGGTAAATCCGTTCATTATATTATCGGGCTTGATAAGCAGATAAATCCGTCAACTGTGATTTCACTTGATTTGTATTATAAAGATATTCAAAGGGTGTACACTTTCGATGTGAATCAGACCGATACTAAAGTAATTACTCTTTCTGACAAACTCCAGCAGGGTTCCGGCAATGCCTTTGGGGCAGAATTGCTGCTTAAAGGTTCAAAGAATAATCTTTCAGGCTGGTGTAGTTACGGACTTTCATGGGCCAACCGACAATACCCGTTTATATACAACGGCCGGAAATACCCATACGATTATAACAGGAGACATACTTTAAAAATACTGGCTAATTATACCCTCACAAAATCACTTGAATATAATGTTTCGTTTACATACCTGTCCGGAATTTTCAGAAGTATTGAACAGATACGCCAGGATTATTACTACTACGATCCTGTATCCGAAGAACTCAGTATATTCCCTATATGGATTTCAAATGAAAAGAACAATGCCAGAATGCCGGCACTGATAAATCTGGATATGAGTATAAAAAAACGCCTCAGATCAGGATTTGGAAAGTATTTTTCTGAACTTATCCATGCAAAAGAATCTTACATGATAGTGACTTTACGCAATCTGACATTCTTTAGAAGAAATGTGGAATATTTCTTTCCGCTCTATGTAGGTTCTGATGACTCAAGATATCTGCCAATTGGAACAAATTATCTTCCTTCACTGGGGTTCAGTTATTCAATTAAATTCTGAACTATATGAAACCCACATATATTTCATACATAAACACGTATGTATATAATTATCAAACATGCGGGTTCCATAATACCATTAAAATCAAAATTGTATTATGATGAAAAAGAAGCAAATTTATATCGTTTCCCTGGGTTTGGCATTACTCCTGTTTTCCTGTGAGTACTATATCGGATTGAACCAGCAGCCAAAATTCGTAAATAAGCATACTGAAGAAGGATTGAATGTTTTTGGTTTGCTTCGCCCTGATTCAACCGAAGGGTTTAACAAATCGTTTGTATATGTTAACAGGGTTTTTCCGGCACTTGAGCTTGAGGGCTATGACATTTTGAAACCTGCATTTGTGAAGATTGATAAAATTGTTCAGGATAGTTTGACGGAGTCTGTTGTGTTTTCTTTACTACCGTCGCAAACTGTAAGAACCGACACTGTATACCGCCCTGCAACATATTTTTCACCGGGAGCCGGCGAACGATACAGGTTAACTTGTAAATATGAGGGAATGCCTGATGCAATTGGTGAAACAATTATCCCTTCAAAACCGCAAATAGACCCTGAGACTATAATAATCGACAGGAAAATGATATCTTTTTCTTTGCTTCCTGATAGTCTTACAGGCATGGTAGATATATACCAAATCGCGGATAATGACAATCATTTATTAGTTTCACGCCTTGTAACATTTCCTGATAGGAAAACAGATGTTGAGATTATACTGCCTTTTGATCATTCCGGAACAAGATTAATGATCTGTGCATATGATCAAAATATGGCAGCATATATTGGCAACTCGAATATTTCACTGAACTTTAATAAGTTCCGGACTACAATTTCTACATTGATGAGCGGATTTGGCGTATTTGGATCAATGAATTTTTATGAAATGGAATTATAGGGTGTATAGCGAGGGGTCT
>WXFE01000092.1 GCA_009881065.1 Bacteroidales bacterium
CCTTTCTTAATGGAGTCAACAGCCGTATCTATGTTTCCATGACCTGAGATCATGATCACTGGCATATCGGGTGAAATCTCCAGCAGTTTCTGCAGCACCTCAATCCCGTCCATCTTTGCCATTTTGATGTCACAGAGAACGGCGTCATACTGCTGTTGCCCGAAAAGCTCGATCCCTGATGTGCCATCCTCAGCCAGATCAATCTCGTATTTCTCGTATTCAAGTACATCCTTCAGGGTGTTCCTGATGGATTTTTCATCATCTATGACCAGTATCCTTGACATTCTTGCTAATCCTTATCCTTTGTATGTCAGCCACTTCCATATTTCCTTGTATGATGTTTTCTTGCCGTACATAAGTATCCCGGTACGGTAAATCTTTGCCGCCATCCATATTGTACCCACTATTGTCAGAATCATCAGCCCCATTGAGAGTGCTATCTCCCATGGCGGTACGTCAAAGGGTATCCGGGCTATCATTACAATGGGGGAGGTTAGCGGTATGATTGAGAACCAGAAAGAGAGTGAGCTCTCAGGGTTCTGCATGGTTCCCATGGCAACCACCAGGGCCAGTATTATCGGGATGGTAACCGGCAACATGAATTGCTGCGTCTCTGTCTCATTGTCAACAGCCGAACCGATGGCGGCAAAGAGCGAGGCATAAAGCAGGTAACCGGTAAGGAAATAGAAGACGAAACTGAAGATAATCAGTCCCCATGGCATGTTGAGAGCGCCGGCGAATATCTTCTGAAACATGGTGAACTCCTCTGCTGTCATGGTAGTGGTTTCTGATCCGGCAGCCATTGCCTGGTCAGCCTCGGCAAAGCTCTGGGGCAGTTGCTGTAACTGTTCCATGGTTCCCTCCGGGAGGACGTTGGCTTTAACAATCAGGACCAGCGCGAGTGTCAGCACTACCCAGAGTGCGAACTGTGTCAGTCCCACGAGGGCAACACCAATGATCTTTCCAAGCATGAGCTGTACAGGCTTGACAGATGATACTATCACTTCCACTATGCGGCTGGTCTTCTCCTCAATCACACCACGCATGACCATAGCCCCGAACATGAATACGAGCATGTACATCAGGAATCCGCCGATGTAAGCAAGCGCCATCGCAATGTCTGTACTGGTTTCGCGGGCACTGCCCGTCTCATCTATCTTTATTGTCTGTATCCTGACGCTGGAGTTGATTGCGCGTAGAATCTCATCGAGGTCCTCAATGTTGTAGGCAAGCAACTTCTGTCTTTCGATCTCCTTTTCAAGTGATCCGGAGATGTGGTCAAGCAGCCCTATGGGCGGTTGCTTTCGCGATAAAAGCTGGATGGCATCCGGATTGGCAACCAGGTCAGGGGAGATATAGAGTACACCATAGTACCCCAACTCTGAAAAGTTGTTCTTGATGTCATTCAGTTTCACCCCTTGCAGGTACTCGAATTCAGTATCCCTGGTGTCAGGGATCACATTGACGAAGAGGTCAGATCCGTCTTCAATCACTGCTATCTTCTTGAACTCCTTGTCCTCATTGGTCATCACCAGCGCCGGGATGATGAAAAGAAGGGCCATGAGGAACGGGGTAAGAAAGGTCATAATGAGGAACGACTTTTTCCGTACCCTGGTAAGATATTCCCTGCGTATGATAATAGCTGTCTTGTTCATGGCTCAGTTTTTTACAGCTTCCTTGTTCTTGGCTTCCACCACTCTTATGAATATCTCATTCATCGACAGGAGGGCCGGGTTGAACGAGAGTACCTGCCCGGCAGCGGTCATCTCCCTGAGGATGGCGTTATTATTGACAGGCTCTGATGCCTTGATGAGCACTCTGCTCTTGCCGTCTTCAAAGACCGAGGAGAGCACTGTAAGGTTAGCGTTTGACAAGGGGTTCACCTCACCGGAGAAAACAACCTCGAACTCGTTGCCTGCCCACTCATTGCGGATCTTTTCAACACTGCCCTCGAGGATTGTCCGCGCCTTGTTGATAAGGGTTATATTGTCACACAGTTCCTCAACAGAGCCCATGTCATGTGTTGATAAAATGATTGTGGCACCGCGTTCGCGGAGGAACAGGATCTCATCCTTTATCTGCCTGGCATTGATCGGGTCAAATCCCGTGAATGGTTCGTCCAGGATAATCAGTTTCGGTTCGTGAAGGACAGTGGTTACGAACTGCACCTTCTGCTGCATGCCCTTCGACAGTTCCTCCACCTTCTTGTCCCACCAGTCGATGATATCAAGCTTTTTGAACCAGTATTTCAGGCGCCTCATGGCTTCCGCATGAGTGAGTCCTTTAAGCTGTGCGAGGTAGAGTGCCTGTTCACCCACCTTCATTTTCTTGTACAGTCCGCGCTCCTCAGGGAGGTAGCCGATGTTATTCACATCATCGGGGCTTATCGGGCGTCCGTTCAGTAAAATGACTCCGCTGTCAGGCGCCGTGATCTGGTTAATGATTCGGATAAGTGTTGTCTTGCCTGCTCCGTTCGGCCCCAGAAGGCCGTAGATGCTCTGTTGGGGAACCCTTATGCTGACCCTGTCAAGCGCAATCTGGGCAGCAAAGCGTTTCGTCACCTCTTTGGCTTCAAATATTATCATTGTTTTTACACAATTAATA
>WXFE01000093.1 GCA_009881065.1 Bacteroidales bacterium
CAGTCAGTGCATCAGAATCATAGAGGCGGGAGGTGAGCTGGTGAGGCTTACGGCCCAGGGTGTCAGGGAGGCGGAGAACCTTGCTGCCATTAAGAAAGGAGTCAGGGCGGCAGGATTTGAAACGCCGTTGTGCGCTGATATCCATTTCAATCCCGGCGCTGCCGAGGTGGCGGCACGGATCGTTGAGAAGGTACGCATCAACCCGGGCAACTATGCTGACAAACGCGCTTCATTCATCAGGCAGGAGCTCACTGACTCCGGGTGGATGGCAGAACTGGAACGCACCAGGGAGAGGCTGATGCCACTAATAAAGATATGTGCCGAATATGGTACTGCCGTACGAATAGGGGTAAACCACGGCTCGCTCTCTGACCGGATCATGACACGCTATGGCAACACCCCCGAGGGGATGGCTGTATCGGCAATAGAGTTCCTGAAGATATTCAGGGGAGAAGGGTTCAACAGAATCGTGGTCTCAATGAAGTCGTCAGACACACTCACGATGGTTATGGCCAACCGGCTCCTGGTGAGTATGATGATTGATGAGGGGATGCACTATCCCATACATCTGGGCATCACTGAGGCGGGTGAGGGTGCGGACGGGAGAATCATCTCCGCTGCAGGGACAGGAACGCTGCTGGCAGAGGGGATTGGAGATACGGTTCGTGTTTCGCTCTCTGAGCCGCCCGAGGATGAGATTCCTGTTGCCCGCGCAATTATTAAGGCTGTCGCCGGTGAGGCATGCCGGTTGATGAATCCCGTTGCATCGCTGGAGCAGCGAAAACCGGGGGAGAGATGGTTCCCGCAGGTATATACCCGTGAGGAAGAGCGTTTCATGGATGAGTCAGGTGCACCATTCACCGGGGAGGTGCTGACCGTCACACCTTCCGGGCTTCAGGCTATGGGTGGCAGGCAGGCTTATGACAAGGTTCTGAATCCTGTTTTCAATTATGACGATCCGGAACAGCTGGCCATAGGAGCTGCAGCGCTGCTTGGAAGGTTTTTTATTGCACGCCATCCGGCGGGGCTCTGCATATCAAACAGTGGCACTGTTCAGGGAGATGCACTGATCAGGCTGGCATTCTCCATTCTGCAGGCCACTGAGGCAAGGATCACCCGTAACAGGTACATATCATGTCCCACCTGCGGCCGTACCAGATTCAATCTGCAGGAGGCGGTGCGTAAGGTGAAGGCGGCAACCGCGCACCTCACCGGGATGAAGATTGCAGTGATGGGATGTGTGGTCAACGGTCCCGGTGAAATGGCCGGAGCTGATTACGGATATGTTGGCGCGGGAGAGGGGAAAGTTCACATCTACCGGGGAACTGAAGCCGTCATCAAAAATGTGCCTGAAGCAGAAGCGCCCGGCAAGCTTCTGGAGCTGATAAGCAGTGATCAGGAAAGAAGAACCCCGGTCAATTGACCTTCCGGAAATCAGCAAACCTGATACGCTACTCTCTATCCTCTGATTCAGCCAGCCGGTAATCAAGCTGCCTCTTTTGCAGGTCAGCTTTCACCACCTCAACATTGACCTTGTCGCCGAGCATATAAACCTTGCCCGAATGCCTTCCGCGTATGCAATAGTTTTCCTCGTCATATTCGAAGTAGTCATCCTGCAACTCCCTGAGGGCAACCATCCCTTCGCACTGGTTCTCAATGATTTCGACATAGATACCCCACTCGGTCACTCCGGAGATGACACCCTCGTACACTTCCCCGATTCTGTCACTCATGTACTCCACCTGTTTGTACTTGATTGATGCCCTCTCGGCGTCTGTTGCAAGACGCTCCATCTTAGAGGAGTGCTCGCACAGCTTTTCGTACTTCTCCTTATCGTGTACAGGCTCTTCTTCCAGATATTTTGTCAGCAGTCTGTGCACCATCATGTCGGGGTACCGGCGGATGGGCGAGGTGAAGTGTGTGTAATGCCTGAAGGCGAGGCCATAGTGGCCGATGTTGTCAGTGGAATAGACCGCTTTGGCCATGGAGCGCAGGGCGAGGGTCTCGACGATGTTCTGCTCCTTCTTTCCCGAGACCTCTTCCATCAGCTTGTTCATTGCTGCCGGGAGACGCTTGATGTTTTCAGCGTCAATCTCATAGCCGAACCGTTTGATGAAATAGCTGAACGAGCTCAGTTTCTCAGGATCAGGCTTGTCATGGATACGATACACAAAGGTTTTTCCTTTCAGTTTTCTGCCGACAAATTCTGCCACACGCCTGTTGGCAAGCAGCATAAACTCTTCTATCAGCTGGTTGGCGGTGCCGAACTCGCGAAAGAGAATGCCCAGGGGTACTCCCTCTTCATTCAGATTGAACCTGACTTCAAGCCTCTCAAAGGAGAACGAGCCGGAGGCGAAACGCCTGCGTCGCAGCAGCTGTGCCAGGTTATTGAGCGTCAGCAACTGTTCATGCATGTCACCCTCGCCGGTGTCAATAACCTTCTGGGCTTCACTGTAAGAGAAGCGCCTGTCTGAATTGATGATGGTGCTCCCGAACCACTCATTTACAACGTTGGCTTTTGCATCCATCTCAAAAACAGCTGAATATGTCAGCTTGTCCTCTGACGGGTTAAGTGAGCAGATATTGTTTGAGAGCCTCTCGGGAAGCATTGGTATGGTGCGGTCGACCAAATAGACCGAGGTTGCTCTCTCGCGGGCAACTTTTTCTATTGGTGAGCCCGGTTTGACATAATGAGTGACGTCGGCGATGTGCACACCAACCTCGATGTTTCCATTGGGCAGCTCCCTCATCGAGAGGGCATCGTCAAAGTCCTTGGCGTCCTCCGGGTCAATAGTGAAAGTCGGGACTTCGCGGAAATCCCGCCTCGCGGCGATATCATCAGCGGTAATCTCAGCGGATATTTTTTCTGCTGCAGCCTCAATTTCGGGATCAAACCTGTTGGGCAGGCCGAACTCAGCCAGGATTGCATGCATCTCCGTATCATTCTCGCCGGGGTTGCCGAGAACCTCAATTATCTCACCCACAGGGTTTCGCGAGCGCTGGTCCCACTCCACCATGCGTGCCACGGCCTTCTGTCCCTGCTTCGCTCCGTTGAGTTTTGAGAGAGGAATAAAGAGGTCGAACGGCATGTTCTTGTTGTCGGGTATGAGGAATGCGAACTGTTTCGTTAACTCTACCGAGCCGACAAAGGTGGCTCGTGAACGGCTGATAATCTCAACCACTTCGCCCTCGGGGCGGTTCCCCTTGCGGCGTGCATAGAGCAGCACCTTCACCTGGTCGCCATGGAGGGCGGTATTAAGGTTTCGCGCTGCGATGAATACATCATCCTCCAGCTCATCGGTGATCACAAAAGCGTATCCGAATTTGGTGAGGTCAATTGTGCCGGTTACATAACCGCCTACAGCCTTGAGGATATATTTGCCATGGCCCCGTTCATCGACGGTGCCGTCCTTCTTCATCCTGAGAAGAGCTTCGGAGAGCGCCCGCTTCTCCTCCTTTTCTGTTATCTTTAATTTTGCGGCTATCTGTTTGTAGTTTAACGGTTGTCTCGGGGTTTTAGCCATCGCCCTGACAATTAGCTCAATAAGTTTTTTTTGATCAATCCCGCCTTTTTTAGGTGTTTTTTTTCTAGACATTTCTGCTTTGTTTAGCGCTTCCAAAGATAGATTGAAATTGGCTATCTTTGAATTGATTATACGATTATGATTTCACTCTCATCTACCCCCTCGCATTCGCCCTCGGTGGTGTACCGCAAGATCAATGGCGAGTACCTGCTCATTCCACTGACGGACAATATTGCCGACATGGATTCTCTGTACAGGCTAACCGAGACAGGTGCTTTTATCTGGGAGTTGATTGACGGAGAGCGAGACATCAGTGATATAGCGGCAAAGATAGTGGAAGAGTTCGATGTAGAACCTGAGATTGCCGAAAAAGATGCCCTGGAATTTTTCAGGGAGATTCAGGAATTCCTTCATTTCAGGGAGACGTGACGGTTGACCTTGTCATAGCCGGACGGCGGATACGGCTTCACTCCCGTGAGGGTGTGGAGATTCGTCCTGATGAGCGTTTCAGTGCGTTCACGGCGCCGGCTGAGATGCCGTTTGCGGTACATCGTGACATTTTGCCTGAGACTGTGCCGGACACTCTGCCTCAGGAGGAGCAATCTCTTACAGGTACCGGAATGCTTTCAGAGGATCAGTGCCATCCAGGTACCGGAATGTTCCCGAAGGATCAGTGTCATACAGGTACCGGAATATCTCCGGAGGATCAGTGTCATACAGGTGCCGGAATGTCTCCTGAGGATCAGTGCCATACAAGTGCCGGAATGTCTCCGGAGGATCAGTGTCATACAGGTGCCGGAATGTCTTCGCGGAGTACCGGAACTTTTTCTGAGCGGGTGACAGGGGAAGATCATGATCTGGATGCTGACATGGTTGTTGATGCTGATTTGGTCGCTGATGCTGACCTGGTTGTTGAGGTTGAGCCCGGGCCCGGGGAGATTCCTGCTTCAGCAGAGAAGGTGTTTGATGCGCAGCTTATGGAGGAGGTGCCTGGCGGGGTAATCAATTCAGGCGAACCATTCTGGGAGATTTTTTCGGGAGGAGGTGTCACCTATGCGCGCGTGTTCCTGAAGGAGCCGGAGAGGAGGGCTCTTCTGGAAATGCCTAACGGCGAAAAGCGGTGGCGGATATTTACGGGTGAGGTGACCGGCGCTCCGGAGGATGTCGGGGTCACGGCAGATCTTTACAATGACAGGTCGGGATTGGCACCGGACAATTTCATTTCACAGCCCGTTACAGGTCCGCCCCAGGTTGATGCCGGCGTCAGGGTCACGACAGATTCTTGCAATGACGGATCGGGTTTGGCACCGGACAATTTCATTGCATCGCACCTTCCAGATCCATCTCAGGACAATGCCGGCACAGACTATCAAACAGCCGGAACTATTGCAGAAGCACCAATTACTGTTAATCCTCTTCCATATCCTCTTGACGGGTTATTATTTTACTTTCTCTTCTCCCGTACCGGAGATATCATGATCCACGGCTCAGGGGTGTCATGCCAGGGCCGGGGATGGCTCTTCACCGGCCGTTCCGGCAGCGGCAAGACCACCCTGGCACGGATATTTGACCGGGCAGGCGACAGTGTCATTCATGACGACAGGCTGGTGCTGTGCCGCAGTGAGGACGGATGGATGATGCACAACACACCTGTTTACCGCAATGATGAACCCCGGTCTGCTCCTCTTGACCACCTGTGGATAATAAGGCATGGCTCAGCCAATGTGTCGGAGCCTGTCACCGGGGCAGAGGCTGTGGCAATGATTCTTGCCAACTCTATCCAGCAGAACTGGGACAGGGTAGCGGCAGCAAGGCTTGCCGCTGCAGCTGATGACCTGGTATCGTCGGTACGCGTGAGCAGGCTCTCGTTCCTGCCTGACGGAACCATTCGTGAGTACCTGCGACTGAGGAAAGAGGAGGAGATTTCAATTGCTGCAAGCGCTGCCGGGGCTCTGCTGAGTGCAGGCAAAAACATTACTGTCACTGCAGGGGGTTACAGCATGTGGCCTGCCATCAGGCCGGGTGATAAGGTGGAGATAGCTCCATTCGTTGAGGGGGCTGCGGCGGCGGGGCGGATAGTGGCCCTGCGTCGCGACGGCGGCTTCGTTTTGCACAGGATTACCCGGGTGATGACCGTTTCCGGACGCAGGGTGATAGTCACCTGCGGTGACGCCGCCGCGCGTGCTGATGAGCCTGCCGGAGCAGGGATGATCGCCGGCATTGTTCACTCAGTCACCCGCTCCGGCAGACTCATTACCCCGCCCCGCCGCCGCTGGCCACGGTGGATGAACCGGATAACGGCCGCTGTTGCCGGGTGGGTGAGAGGGTGACTCCGCTGTTATAATTCCTGAGCCCTGCAGGGCTCCGCAGGGGACGGCCTCGCAGATAAAGCATTGTTCCGTCATTGTTTCATGCAACAACGGAAGGGGAACTATATATTCCGGGATTGAATAGACTACCTGATGAATCTTATAATTGCGGGATAATAATTTCTGATCTTCCCCTTTCTTATCCGGATGGCGACAAAAACCGGATAAATAACATTTGTCATCAGGACGAGAAGCAGCATGTATGCGGTTGCCATATAATCTTTCAGTCCGAACATAAGAATGCCGACTATGATGACTGTTACTACATACCAGAGAATCTGAAAATTAATAATGTTGGCTCCCTGCTCTCTGACATGTGACGTCTTGTCCTTGTGCGACAACCATAAAATCAGTGGCAGAATAATGTTACCGAGGGGAAGCAGAAAGACTGCAGCAGGTGTAAGGTGAAGCCAGAACAGGATGCTCCTGTTTTCACAGAGGCCCGTCTCAATCACCTCTTCGATATTTACATTCATGGCATTGCATAATGCCCTCAGGGTGGTAACCCTCGGCTCCGTGTCACCGCTCTCGATGCGCTGGACTGTACGCAGGTTCACCCTTGCATTTTCGGCAAGCTCCTCCTGGGTGAGGCCCCGGGATTTTCTAAGATGAGTGATTTTTTCTCCTGTGGCAGACATATCCCAACTATTTGTATGCGAAAGGTAATGAAAATGTTCTGGCAGTGTTGCGGCATTGGCTGACATTTAAGCGGCATTTGTGCCGGAATTGCAGGATCAGGGGTCCATTCCGGCTGGCAGCATCAATCACCCACCAGACACCTGCCGCGGTGGATGAACCGTAAGATTGCCTTTGTTGCCGGGTGGGTGATGGGATGGCCGCAGTGGATGAACCGGATAACGGCCGCTGTACACAGACTGGTTTTCATATATCACTGCTTTAAGTTAGCTTTGCCAAACTATAATCGCCAGACATTGAATAGATCTGTCAGAGAGGCACTGGCTGAGAGGATACTGGTCCTCGACGGAGCCATGGGAACAATGATACAGCGCCACAGGCTTACCGAGGAGCAGTACCGAGGTGCGCAGTATGCCAGCCACCCCCGGTCACTCAGGGGCAACAACGACCTGCTGTCGCTGACACAGCCCGCCATAATCCGTGATATTCACCTGAGCTACCTGAGGGCAGGCGCTGACATAATCAGCACCAATACCTTCAATGCAAACAGGATATCGCTGTCAGACTACGACATGGAGCCGCTCGTTTATGATATAAACGTGGCTGCCGCACGGCTGGCCAGGGAGGCTGCTGAGCAACACCGTGCAGAAAGTGGCCGCGAGTCGTGGGTGGCCGGCTCCGTTGGTCCGACAAACCGTACGGCCTCAATGTCGCCCGATGTGAATGACCCAGGCGTACGGACAGTAACATTTACAGATCTTGCAGAGGCCTATGACGAACAGGTGCGCGGACTGATTGACGGCGGCGTGGATATCCTGCTTGTTGAGACCATCTTTGACGGCCTCAATGCCAAGGCAGCACTGTTTGCCATCAGTGGCATACTGGAGGAGAGAGGTATTGATGTGCCGGTAATGGTCTCAGGCACCATCACTGATGCCAGCGGCCGTACACTTACAGGGCAGACCCTCGAGGCCTTTCTCATTACAATGTCGCACTACCCGCTGCTGAGCATAGGGCTCAACTGTGCACTGGGGGCAGAGCAGCTTAAACCTTTCATAGAGGAGCTTGCGGCGAAGGCGCCATTCCATGTTTCGGCACACCCCAATGCCGGTCTGCCAAACCAGTTTGCTGAGTATGACCAGTCGCCCGAATACATGGGCAATATCATAAGGAGTTTCATCCGGAACAGGTGGGTGAACATCATCGGAGGCTGCTGCGGCACCACCCCGGACCATATTAAGGTCATTGCCTCCATTGCCGCAGGACAGAAACCGAGGGCGCTTCCGGAAAGGAAACCCGTCACGGCACTTGCCGGTCTCGAGCCGCTGGTGATCCGTCCTGACAGCAACTTTGTCAACATTGGAGAGCGGACAAACGTGGCCGGTTCGTTAAAGTTCGCGCGGCTGATACGCGAGGGGAACTTCGCGGCAGCGCTCGATGTGGCGCGTGATCAGGTGGAGGGCGGCGCACAGGTGATAGATATATGTATGGATGATGCCATGATTGATGGCGTCGCAGCCATGAGACGGTTCATCAACATAGTGATGAGCGAGCCTGACATAGCAAGGCTGCCTATAATGGTTGACTCCTCAAAGTGGGAAGTGCTGGAGGCAGGACTGCAGTGCATACAGGGCAAGCCGGTTGTCAACTCCATCAGCCTGAAGGAGGGTGAGGAGGAATTCCTGAAGAAGGCACGGCTGGTGAGGCGTTACGGCGCTGCCGCAGTGGTGATGCTCTTCGATGAGAAGGGACAGGCTGCCACATTCGAGAGACGCAGGGAGGTGGCTGACAGATCGTACCGTCTGCTGACGGAGAAAGCCGGTTTCCCGCCGGAGGATATCATCTTCGATCCTAATATCCTGGCTATCGCCACAGGCATTGAGGAGCACAATAACTACGCTGTTGATTACATAAAAACCACTGAATATATTAAAAGAAACCTCCCGTTTGCAAGGGTAAGCGGCGGAGTGAGCAACCTGTCGTTTTCGTTCCGCGGCAATAACCCGGTCAGGGAGGCGATGCACGCGGTGTTCCTCTATCACGCCATTAAGGCAGGCATGGATATGGGGATTGTCAATCCCGGACTGCTGAAGGTCTATACCTCCGTGGAACCACAGCTGCTGCAATTGACAGAGGATGTGGTGTTGAACCGACGGAAGGATGCTACCGACAGACTGCTGCAGTATGCTTCGGCGATGAAGGGAGAGAAGCAGGATGAGGAGACAAAGCGCCCGGAATGGCGCGAAGGCGATGTGGTGAGCCGTATCAGGCATGCTCTTGTGAACGGTATAGACACATACATAGAGGATGATGTTGAGGAGGCCCGGCAGCAGTATGACAGGGCACTGGGAGTCATCGAGGGTCCGCTGATGGATGGAATGAATGAGGTGGGTGACCTGTTCGGGTCGGGAAAGATGTTCCTGCCGCAGGTGGTCAAGAGCGCCAGGGTGATGAAGAGGGCAGTTGCACGGCTGACACCTTATATCAAGGCTGAGATAAAGGGGGGAGAAACCACCTCTGCAGGCAAGGTGTTGCTGGCAACAGTCAGGGGCGACGTTCATGACATCGGGAAAAATATTGTTGAGGTCATTTTGGCGTGCAATAATTATGAGGTGATAGACCTCGGCGTGATGGTGTCCGCGGAAAAGATACTTGATACAGCCATAAAGGAGAATGTTGATTTCATCGGCGTATCAGGGCTGATCACCCCGTCGCTTGAGGAAATGGTGCATATAGCATCGCTCATGGAGGAGAGGGGGATGAAGATACCGCTCCTGATAGGCGGGGCAACAACCTCGGAGATACATACAGCGGTCAGGATTGCGCCTGTTTACTCGTATAACACTGTATATGTGAAAGATGCGTCGCGGGCTGTCTCTGTGATGTCAGGTCTGGTGGCTGCTGACGGCTCTCTCGGCAGGAGCATGAAGGAGAGGTATGAAAGGCTGCGTCATGACCATGAGGCATCGCGGAGGCGGAAGAGGCTCATAGCACTGCAGGCGGCCAGGGCAAACGGCATGAAGACCATGCAGCCAATGCCTGCACCGGCAATACCGGGAATAATAAACTCCGGTCCCGTGAGCCTGCGGACACTGGTTGATTACATAGACTGGACCTACTTCTTCTTCGCGTGGAAGATCAACGGCAGGTATCCTGATATCTTCAATGATCCTGTAAAGGGGGCAGAAGCGAAGAAACTTTATGATGATGCACAGGTGATGATTGAACGGATTATCAGCGAGGGATTGATGAGAGCTGAGGCGCTCTCGGGGATCTTCCCGGCAGAGAGGCATGGAGATGACGTGAAGCTGATCACCGGAGGCACGGCATCGGGAAGTGCTGCCGCTCCCGGTGAAACCTGGCTTCGTTTCCTGCGCAACCAGGAGGAGAAGGAGCCGGGCCAGCATAACCTTTGCCTCGCAGACTTCGTCGCAGAAAAAGATGATCACGCCGGACTCTTCGTGGTGTCAGTGAAGACCATCAATCCGTTGCCGGCAGATATTGCGGGAGACGACTACCGTACCATTATGCTGGGAATACTCGCTGACCGCTTTGCCGGGGCGGCAGCCGAATGGCTTCATCGCGAGATACGCGTTAAACACTGGGGTTATGCAGCAGGTGAGCAGCTTAGCATGGCTGAGATGTTCAGGGGCAGGTACCAGGGTATCAGGCCGGCGCCGGGCTACCCTGCATGCCCCGATCATACCGGCAAGAAGATACTGTTTGATATTCTCAGGGTGCCGGAGACGACAGGTGTCACGCTGACGGATAGTTTTGCGATGGTGCCTGTCTCTTCGGTTTGTGGTTATCTGTTTGGATCGCCCGGGTCATCATACTTCAACGTGGGAACCATCGGGCGCGACCAGCTTGAAGATTATGCCGCCAGGTGCAGCATGACCATTAAAGAAGCGGCAAGATGGCTGGCTCCGAATCTTTAGATTCATTGATCCAGATGGCATTGAAGCCGAAATGCTCAATGACGATTTTGATGAAAACTATGATTAATACCGTGGTATAAATCAAGATAAGAAACATGTTGATGTCCGATTGATTTCTCAGAAAAATTTGGAGAGTAATAAGGGGAAGTCTGAAAATGCTATAAGAGGGAGCATAATATTAGCTGAAATTAAAGAGATAAGTTGAATTCTTAGTCATGACAATCAGACTATTACTAAAATAATGGCGATCACTATTTAATGGATGTGGGTCATTGCTTAAATGATATGGAAAACAGATCTGTAACAGCAAAATCATTGTTTGATATGGACTCTAATTTGGTTCTAATAATAATATGAAGACAGAAATCTAAAAAATGGTCATTGTAAGATTGTAAAATCAATTCGTATGCTTTATTTTAGAGTTATGTTAATCAGGTTAGAAAACAGGTTTTCAAATCATCATTATCGGTTATACTAATGGCAAAGAAGAAATACACTCCTTTGGAGCTTATGCAAATGGCAATTAAGGAGAGTCATTTGTCGATTCCTGAGCATACAGATAAAACAGATCCACTTGTGGGTGCTATTATTGCCACTGCGGACGGTGTAGTTTTGGATAAAGCTCATCGTGGTGAGCTACGTGAAGGGGAACATTGTGAGTTTACATTGATAGAACGTAAATTGGTGGATGTGAATCTGAAAGGATGTGTGCTGTATGTAACTCTGGAACCATGTACAGATGAATCCAGAAATCAAAATAAAGATACAGAGAAGGCTAAGAAAAGAGGCTGTAGTACTCATATTAAAAAAGCGCGTTTAAGCAAAGTTTATGTAGGTGTAGAAGATCCGAATCCAAAAATTGCGGGAGAAGGTGTAAAGAAATTAAAAGAGAATGGAATAGAAGTTGAAATGTTTCCTTCTGTGCTACAAGAAATAATATGGCAGGATAATGCAGAATTTAAGAAAGAAAAGGAAGCTGAAGCGTTAAAAGCAAAATTGGAAGAGAAAAAGATTATAAAGGATGTTCTTCAATTACCTGTTAGTGGTTCAACAATCAAAAGCTTTTCGGATACAGCTATTCAATCGTTTATCAAAGAATCTGCTGCTTCATTCAAGTATCCTTCGCCTGAATTTAATGAATGGGCCCATGAATTTGGCTTTCTGGAGAAGGACGAAAAATCCGGAGTCATGAAACCCACTGGTTTGGGTATCATGGTTTTTGGAAAGAATCCAGAAACGCCTTTCCCCCAAACGGTTTTTAAAGTGGAAATCAATTACGGCAAGGGTAAGCCTGAAGTGCGTGATTTTAAAGGCCCTTTGGTTTCTCTTCTCCCTGATGTTTTGGATTATGTGAAGGATAAGGGGCTTAAAATGACCATGGACAAATCCACAGGCAAACGAAAAGAAATATCTGATTTTCCATTCGAAGTTTTATTAGAGGCGGTTGCCAATGCCGTAATTCACCGTGATTACACAATTGAAGGTGCCACCAACTACTTATATATTGATCCGGATAAAATTATTGTGAGAAGTCCTGGAGATCCAACGTATCCATTAACATTGAATGACCTGGCAGATTTTGACGCCCCTTCTCTTAGCCGTAATCCTAAGATTATGTATGTTTTCAATCAGATGCATCTGGCTGAGCAACGTGGTATTGGCTTAAGAAGCATGAAGCATCTTCCGGAAGTAGGATTTCCGCTGCCAACTTTCCGAATGAAGGCAGGCATGCTGGAGGTGACGTTCGGCAGGACTCCGACTTATCTTGCCCAAAAGGCAGGATTAAAGCAACTGGATGAAGTTGACAGGACGGCTATATTATTTATTCAAAGCAAGGGAGCTGTTTCCAGGAGTGAATTTGCACAACATTTTGAGTTGAATCCTAAAACAGCTCAGAGGCAATTGAGCAAATTAAGAGATGCCGGATTATTAAAAGTTGTTGGAGCAGGTAAATATACCAAGTATGAATACAACAAGTAAATCAATCAGTTTCACAGGACAGTTTATGGGACAATCTGTCCCGCAAGATTGAAATTTAAGTAATTGTTTTTTTCTCGGGACAGTTTACGGGACATTGTGTCCCATAAATTGATGAAAGAAAAGAAGGGGATCAAACAGTTATCTGTCATTCTTTCGGACATGACCGATATAATATCATAAAAAGAAAAGTAAGAGTATTGGCAGCAAATAAAACACCACCGCATGTAAAAATGGGCGAAAAAACATGTGGAAGAACCTCTTCTTCAACAGTTAGAAACTATTTCAGGTTAGTATTGAAAAATGCTGCATTTGGATAAACCAGGTCATCAATCTTTGTTTTATCCATTTGGTTAACGGCCTAGTAATACAAGATTCTGGAGTTTCCCCCAAAAGTAATCATCCAGGAACTCTGAGAAGTTGCTTTTACTTTAGCCCGAAAGCCTTCTTTATGGCACTGACTTTATTTAGTTCCTCCCAGCTGAAGAGCCGGACGGTTACCTTCTTGTCAGGTCTGCTGTTGAATGACTTAAAGGTTTTCTCAATGGTTCGCGGCTGGCGGCCCATGTGTCCGTAAGCTGCCGTCTCACTGTAGATTGGCTTGCGCAGGTCAAATACCTTCTCAATGATTGCCGGCCGGAGGTCGAACATCTTGTCAATGATCTTTGCGATCTCACCATCGCTCTGCTCCACCTTCGAGGTACCGAAAGTATTCACGAAGATGCCAACCGGCTCGGCCACGCCGATGGCGTATGAGACCTGGACAAGCATCTCGCGGGCCACACCGGCAGCAACCATGTTCTTGGCTATGTGGCGTGCTGCATAAGCAGCTGAACGGTCGACCTTCGAGGGGTCTTTACCCGAGAAAGCGCCGCCACCATGAGCGCCGCGGCCGCCATAAGTGTCAACGATTATCTTTCTGCCTGTCAGGCCGCTGTCGCCGTGAGGCCCGCCGATAACGAATTTGCCGGTGGGATTGACATGATATATGATTTTCCCGTCAAAGAGCTGCTGCACCTCTTTGCCGTACTGAGCCTTAACCCTTGGAACGAGGATGTTTATCACATCCTTTTTGATCGTCTCCAGCATCTTCTTCTCGTCCTTGTCAAATTCATCATGCTGGGTGGAAACGACTATCGTGTGCACTCTCTCTGGGGTGCCGTTGTCGTTATACTCAATTGTGACCTGACTCTTCGAGTCGGGCCTGAGGTATTTCATCTGCCTGCCTTCGCGACGGATCTCAGCGAGCTGGTAAACGAGTTCATGGGCAATATCGAGAGAGAGAGGCAGGTAGTTTTCTGTCTCGTCAACGGCGTATCCGAACATCATTCCCTGGTCGCCTGCACCCTGCTCTTCCTTCTTCCCGCGCTCAACGCCCATAGAGATATCGGGCGACTGTCCATGAATGGCAGACAGGATTCCGCATGAGTTGCCGTCGAACCTGTACTCAGCCTTTGTGTAGCCGATCTGGTTGATGGTATTTCGGATAATAGTGGGTACGTCTATGTATGTTTTTGTCTTGACCTCGCCCACAACAACAACCTGGCCTGTTGTGACGAGGGTCTCGCATGCCACCTTTGATTCGGGGTCCCATGCCAGGAAGTTATCAAGAAGTGCGTCGGAGATCTGGTCGGCAACCTTGTCAGGGTGCCCCTCGGATACGGATTCGGAAGTAAATAAATAGCTCATCTGTTAATCTTTTTAAGTTTAACAATGGCAGGGGCGGATTGTTGAGAAAGCAGCGGATGGATACCGGTTTAGCATTTTTTTCCGTGGTTGCAATCAGTGCAAATCTGTCCACCTGTCGTATAATTGGGGTCAAAGATATATATTAAAAGGAAATGAACTCGAGTTTGGCCGGGATATTTATTTAAGAGTTAGAACTCCAATATTTTCATCTCAGTTATCGGTGGCTAATAGTATAGACAAAGCTACAGATGCTCTGTTCTGCAAATAACCAATGAAATGATAATTTATGGGGGCTGCAGGCTATCTTCCGGTCAGCTGCCTGAAGGTTTCCTCGAGGCGGGCGCCAGCTAGGCGTGTCATACGTTATTCCGTATTTAACTGAAGATCAGGAACAGTCAGGCCTGCTGCCTGACTGTTCCTGAAACAATTCAGAATTGCAAAGTAAGCGGCAGGTTGAAGCCATAGAACGTGAAGCTTGCCCCTGCGCCTCCTGAGTAGATAGCAACGACGGATGGATTAATCCCCAGTTTCCAGATTCTTATGCCCAGACCTACAGAGCTGATAGCTCCCGGGCCGTATGATGCTTTCAGGTTATGCTCGTCTGCGAACGGGTCGGTGACATTGTTTACTATGCTCACATATTCCTTGAAAGAAAAGAACCCTATTCCAAACTCTGTGGTAAGGCTGAGGATTTTACCTTTAATTCCGGGGCTGACACCAAAATAGATTCCGCCTCCGTTGATTATGTAATCATGGTTATCCGCATACTGCGGATTTACATAACCATACTCCAACAAATCCAGACCTTTCACAATTATAGACCCAACGGTAATATCCAGGTATTTGAGTTTGGTCGGGATATTTAGTTTAAGACTAATGCCTCCAAGACTTGCATCTCCGTTATCAGTGGCAAATCTATATTTGAATTTGAAATAGTTATCTGCATTCAGATTATTGTAAAGATGCAAATACCCGATTTCAACTTCAGGTTTACCATTGCTCTCGTCAATCCATCTCTCCTGGGAGAAAGAGTGGAGTCCTGACAGAAGCAGGGCGATTAGCATAACTGTTTGTTTACACATGGCAAAGGTTTAATTATCTGATTCACTAACAAGAATTTGAACGCCGTAGTTAGGAAATACCAGCCATTTTTCAGGTTGGTCAAAATAGTTCAGGTGTGAATTACCACATTTTTTCCCATGGTCTTCAAAAGTAATTTCATATTTTACTGAACCAGTGGATTGCAGGCCTTTCTTTTCCTCATCCTTCTGGTTATATGCTACTGATGTCTCAAAAGTAAACTTACTTGAAGGCTTATCATATTCGATGACAGTGAACGTAAGTACATCATACCAGAAACCAGGTTGCCATTTAAGTACCTCCACACCGTAAAAGATTTGGGACAGATTGGTTTTACTTGTAAATTGGCAATCAATTTGATCCTGAACTGTATATGGCTTTTTACTCGCATCAACATTGCTAACTGCAATATAGAATTCAGGTTTGCCTGCCGGCCATCTTTCAAGCTTCCAGTCAGTAAACTTTATCTGTTTGATATAGACCGGAGATTCTTGGGATATGTCACGATAAGGAACTTTAACAAAATCATATTTGGCATTTGATTCCCCAAAAGAGGTTACATGGTTTAATTTGTAATTAACCGTTTTGCCGGGTATTACTTCCTTATCAATGTAGTTATGTTCATTGGGGGAGAAAGATTTATATAATTGATAGCCAGGAGTAACTCCAGCAACATATTTTGAAAGCCTGGTTTCCTGTATGTATTGATCGTGTTCGTTGTCCCATCTTAACTCAATCTCACCCTTTTTCTGTTGAATTGCATCAAATGAAGTTGGAGGTTTAGGATAGTTCGGGGCTGTAATTGAAATGTAATTAGATGGGTCAGAAGTTAACCCCTGGTAGAATGCTTCCACATAATAAGAGTAGGAACGACTTGCTTCTACATTATTGTCATCATAACTTCTATTAGAAGCTCCGTACACATTTTGGATCAGACTGTAGACCGGAGTATCTGTGGTTTTACGGTAAATGTAGTAACCTGAAGTGTTTGACGGATAAGTACCAGCAGGCATTGTCCAGGTTAGTCTGATACCGGATTCTGTCTGTGTCCCGATCAGGTTGGTCGGAGCAGAAGGCTTTACCGGATTGTCGTCGGGATCAGGCGCCATGATCATTCTTTCATTCTCACTGATAACAATGACCGGCTTATCGGGTTCATTTATCGCATCAATGCTTACGATATTACCTTTCGCATCATAACCAGTTAGTGTTTCAGTAGTTGCCTCGTCATATTCCAATGGCAGAAATGTTACTGTTGGGCAGTAGTTATTTACATCCCACTCTTCAGCGTGTACAGGTATCGCGATTTGCATATCTGGATATTTCCTCAGAAGTTCATCTATTATCGATACGGAAGACTTTTTATTGTTAATCCCACCCACTATATAGGAATCCTCCAGTAGTTTTTTAACCGTATAGTCTTTGACTTCTGATTTTAAAGATGATTGGGCTTTGACCTGTTTGTCTACGAAGTGTCTCAATAGCACATCATAGTCGCCATCAAATAGTTTAAGCGCTTCATCTCTGACCATGTAACGAAAGTCTTTGTCGGATTTCAGAGCCACACTCACCGCCCGGGCGAAATCTCTGAAATCAGAATTGTACTCGTTTTTCTCATAATTGCCAACTGGCTTGGCATTGTCATTACTTATTGTCTCCTTCATTTCACATGATTGGACAACACTCCACAATACAAGACCTGCAACAAGCAGCCAGATCTTGATTCCAATTGTTTCTTTTTCCATAATTCACAAGGTTTAAGTTTGCAGCTAAAAGTTATTAAATCAAACACTTACATTCAATTCTCCTATTATTCCACACAATCAGAGATGGATACTTTCCTTTGCAGGAGCATCATTCATCAGTACGTGTCACAATCCTCTGTTTTGTGACATGAAATTTCAGAATATTTTTAAACAGGGAACTAATTTAGACGTTCTCCAAATAACATTGACAAAGCCACTGATGCTCTGTTCTGCAAATAACCAATGAAATGATAATTTATGGGGGCTGCAGGCTATCTTCCGGTCAGCTGCCTGAAGGTTTCCTCAAGGCGGGCGCCGGCGAGCGAGGAGATCTCGTCAATGGGGCCGTCAGCCACAATACGGCCATGGTCTATTATTATCACCCTGCTGCAGATGGCTTCCACCTCCTGCATGATATGCGTTGACAGCATAACGGTCTTTTCTTTGCCGGCTTCTGAGATGAGGTTGCGTATCTCTACTATCTGGTTGGGATCGAGACCCGTGGTGGCCTCGTCGAGGATCAGCACCTTCGGATCATGGATCAGCGCCTGTGCCAGTCCCACCCGCTGGCGGTAACCCTTGGAAAGCGCGCCTATCTTCTTCCCCTGTTCCGGGGTAAGTCCGGTGCGCTCTATTACGGAACTGACAGCCTCGCGGCTCTTTCTGCCAGGCGAATAAATTTCAGCAACGTATCCGAGGTACTCCTTCACATACATATCAAGGTAGAGAGGGTTGTTCTCGGGCAGGTAACCTATCTGCCGCCTCATCTCCCTGGCAGACGGGCCGGCCTGAAGCCCGCATACGGTAACCTCTCCCGCGTCTGCGGGAAAGAAGCCGGTAATGATCTTCATCATCGTCGACTTTCCTGCTCCGTTGGGGCCGATGAAACCTACAATCTCACCTGCCGGGATGGTGAATGAAACATCATCAAGAGCCTTCTGAGCTCCGTAATATTTCGTAACGTTGCTGACAACAATAGACATTGAGTACTAACGCTTACCGGGTCTTAACCATACATGAACTGGCCGAGATTGGCAAATGCCGAGGTTGGGTTCACACAGCAGACAGGTATCTTCGAACTGTTGGCGATGATGTATTGCTCCTTAGCGCCCCAGATATAGTCGGCAAAAGTGATATCCTTGGTGGTCATGATCAGTATCAGGTCTGCGTTGATCTCCTGGGCAAACTCAAGAGCCCGTTCGCCAAGCTTGTCAGCCGGTTCCTCGCGGATCTCATACTCTATATTGTTCTGGATGAGCATCCTGACAGTATAGTTCATGTTCAGGTTGGTCCTTTTGGCCAGTGAGTCATCCTTCCTGATGGCTTTAAGGATGTGTATCTTGGAGTCGAAGTATTTTCCCATGAAGATGGCCATCGAGAGCTTCTCCTTCTCCTCTGCACGGAAATCGACCGGGAACACAATGTCATGATACTTTTCATTATCGGCCGGCGGGGCCTGGACCACAATATATGGCACCTTCGACTTGGCAATGACTTTCAGCGCCCAACTGCCGGTAACCTTCTGCATACCGCTCATACCGTGCGTACCCATAACCACCAGCGATGCATTGCGGTCATTGACAAACTCCGGAATCTGTTTGAAAATGGTACCCCTGGTAACGTGAGTCTTAACCTTTACGCCAAACATGCGCTCAACATCACTCCCCCTGTTATTCATGGCAGCCTGTTTGGCCTTCATCCCTCCCTCGGTGGTGATCTTCTCAACGATATGCAGAAGGCATATCGGATTTCGTGTCATGAGTGAAATCTTGATGGCATGCTGCAATGCATATTCTGTCACCGGGGTAAAATCCCATGGCACCACAATGATCTTGCTGTCGACTTCCATAATATAAACGTTTACAGTTTGAACAGTAAAATTACCCTTTTTACCTGATTAAGTCAAGATATACCGGTACGCTTAAAAAACGCCGCCAACAGGTGAAAAATTGCGTCAATGCACAAAAACAGTGCCATTTCCGCGAATATCAGTATGGCAACAGGAACAAAATATTATTTTTGCCTTCATAATGCGATGATCATTTAAAATGAGAAAGAAAGTAAAGGAACTGCTTGCCGGTCACCCGACAGGAGAAAAAGTGCTGGTCAAAGGCTGGGTCAGGACAAAGCGGGAGATAAAGAATGTGGCATTTGTTGCGCTTAATGACGGTTCAACAATTAACAACATTCAGATTGTCATTGAAATAAATAGTTTCCCTGCTGAGCTGCTGAAAGAGATTACCACCGGCGCAAGCATGGCTGTGACCGGCACCCTGGTTCCGTCGCAGGGCAAAGGTCAGAACGTGGAGATCAACGCATCTGATATCACCATTTATGGCAAATGTGATCCGGAAACCTATCCGCTGCAGAAAAAGGGCCATTCAATGGAGTTCCTCAGGGAGATAGCCCATCTGCGCTTCCGCACGAACACCTTCGGAGCAGTGATGCGCATCCGCCACGCCATGGCTTATGCAATTAACAAGTATTTCAATGACAGGGGATTCTATTACCTGCATACACCCATTATAACAGGAAGTGACGCCGAAGGCGCCGGCGAGATGTTCCATGTGACAACCCTTGACCTTGAAAACCTGCCCCGCAAAAAGGATGGTACAGTAGATTATGAACAGGATTTCTTCGGGAAGCCGGTCAACCTTACTGTCTCCGGTCAGCTTGAGGGTGAGCTTGGTGCCCTGGCACTGGGCGAGATATACACTTTTGGTCCTACATTTCGCGCTGAGAACTCGAATACCCCGCGACACCTGGCCGAGTTCTGGATGATTGAGCCGGAGATGGCCTTCTGGGATATAAATGACAATATGGACCTCGCTGAGGATTTTACAAAGTACCTCATCAGATATGCTCTTGACAACTGCCGTGACGACCTGGAATTTCTCAACAAGATGATTGACAAGGGCCTGATTGAAAGGCTTGAGTTCGTGCTTGGCAACAGCTATATGAGACTGACTTATACAGAGGCTGTCAGGATCCTTGAGGATGCCGGCCGCAAGTGGGAGTATCCCGTTAGCTGGGGCTCCGACCTTCAGGCAGAACATGAGCGTTATCTTGTAGAGACGCACTTCAGGAGACCGGTGATCCTTACCGATTACCCGAAGAGCATCAAGGCTTTTTATATGAAGCAGAATGATGACGGTAAAACAGTCAGGGCCATGGATGTGCTCTTCCCCGGCATCGGCGAGATAATAGGCGGCTCGCAGAGGGAGGAGGAGCTGGATAAGCTGACGCGAAGGATTGAGGAGCTGAACCTGCCGCTGAAGGATTTGTGGTGGTACCTTGATACCAGAAGATTTGGCACTGTACCGCATTCGGGCTTTGGCCTTGGCTTTGAGAGGCTTATTCTCTTCATGACCGGTATGTCAAACATCCGCGATGTGATACCGTTCCCACGTACTCCACGAAACGCTGAATTTTAAAACAGTGAATAAACGACTCCATGCTTGACCAGAAACTCCAGCAGAAACTGCTACAAAAGCTCTCCCCGCAGCAAATCCAGATGATTAAGCTGCTGGAGGTGCCTGCCATGCAGATGGAGGAACGGATAAAGAAGGAGCTGGAGGAGAATCCCGCCCTGGAAGAGGGGCATGAAGAGGATGAGGTACATGGCGATGAGGATGAAGAGGAGGTTGATCACGAACAGGAAGAACGTGAACAGGATGAGTTTTCTCTCGATGATTACCTGAATGACGAGGATATCCCTGATTACAGGCTTCAGGTCAACAACACATCGAAAGATGATGAACGGCGTGAAGATATACCCTATGCTGCCGGATCATCATTCCGCGAAAACCTGATACAGCAGTTCAACCTCCGTACAGAGACCGAGAGGGAAAAACTTCTTGGCGAGTATGTAATCGGAAACATAGACAACGATGGCTACCTCCGCCGCGAGGTGGAGAATATGGTTGATGACCTTGCATTTCTCCAGAACATTACCACGGATGTCAGCGAGCTGGATGCGATACTGAAGATAATACAGGGTCTGGAACCGGCAGGTGTCGGCGCCCGCAACCTGCGTGAATGCCTGTTGCTTCAGATAGAGAGGAAGAGCCAGTCTGTCCCCTCAGTTGCCCTTGCCAAAACTGTTCTTACCGATTATTTCGAAGAGTTTTCCAGACGGCACTATGAAAAGATCATGAACAGGATGGGGATTGAGGAGAGTGACATGAAAGGTATCATTGACGAGGTGCTAAAACTCAATCCCAAGCCCGGCGGCACCATGAGCGACCCGTATGCCAGGCTGACCCACCATATAATCCCTGACTTCATCCTTGAACAGAGTGACAGCGGTTTCGAGCTCAGCCTCAACAACAGGAACATCCCTGAACTGAGGGTCAACCGTGATTACAGTGAGATGCTTGAGTCATACACACGTGACAAGAAGGCTGGCAAGCAGAACCGTGACGCAATCATGTTCGTGAAGCAGAAGCTTGATGCTGCCAGGTGGTTCATCGATGCAATGAGACAGAGGCAGAACACACTGCTGCTGACAATGAATGCTATTCTTGCGTATCAGGAGGATTATTTCGCCGAAGGCGATGACACCAAACTCAAGCCTATGATACTCAAGGATGTGGCCAATATGACAGGGCTTGATATATCAACGGTGTCACGCGTGGCGAACAGCAAGTATATACAGACACATTTCGGCATTTTCCCGCTGAAATTCTTCTTCTCCGAGGGGATGCAGACCGATACCGGTGATGAGGTGTCAACCCGTGAGATAAAGAGGATACTGCAGGAGTGCATAAATAATGAGGATAAGAGCAAGCCGCTGACGGACGAGAAGCTGACGAAAATACTGCAGGAGAAGGGCTATCAGATTGCCCGCCGTACCGTGGCGAAGTACAGGGAGCAGCTGAATATACCTGTTGCAAGAATGAGGAAGGAGATAACATGAAGCCCGGAGAGAATGAAATGCCTGACAATGGCATGGCTGAGGAGGAGAGCAGGATGAACCCGGGCTCTGAACGGCGGCTGAAGAGAGCGGCTGAAATTATTTCAGTTGTTTTTCACCCGATATTCATGCCGCTGTACGGACTGCTGATCATTTACAGCGCACACACACTGCACTCATTTCTTCCCTCCCAGATCAAGAGGATGATTTTAATACTTGTGATGGCCAATAACCTGCTTTTGCCAATGGCCTTCGCCACTTTCCTTTATGCACGAGGCTCCATCAGAACATTCAATGCCAGTGACCGCAATGAGAGGGTATTACTGCTTTCATTTGTACTTATGATGTACAGCCTGACAGCTTTCATTCTGTTGAGGATGCAGGTCCCCACTCTGTTCAGGGCTTTTTTCATCTCAATAGCAATTGTCACTTTCACCATACTTCTGATAACTATCTTTTACAGAATCTCACTGCATGCTTCAGGAATCGGGGGATTGGTGGTGCTGGTTATCTGCATGACGACAGTGTACAACATCGGCATGCTCTGGCAGTCTGTAGCAGTGGCGCTGATAGCCGGAGCAGTGATGTCATCAAGAATATACCTCGGTGATCATACGCCCACGGAGGTCTGGACAGGAGTGGCAGCCGGGGCTGTGATGATGGGTCTCTCACTCTTTTTTATGCTCAGGTAGGATCACTGAGGCCAGCCTTTCAAGCCTGTTTTGATTCATGGTGATAAAACCGTAACGTCCGTCAAGGTGCCTGCCAAGATACTGCTGTTCCGTCTGTCCCGGGGTGGGTATAAGCACCGCTCCCTTTCCAAGTGAAACAAGCTCCATCACTGAAGTATATCCGGCTCTTGCAATCACCATTGATGCCCCGGTAATGACCTGTCGCATTGTGGTTGTATCAGCTCCGGTTATTAAATGTATTGCCTGACCGGGAGGCGGAGGCGTTTTCGGAGGTGTGAGTGCTTCAGGAAGTGTAGGTGCTTGCTGAGGTGTAGGTATTTCCGGAGGTGTAGGTGCTTGTGGAGGTGTGGCACTCAGCACTGTCAGCGGAAACTCCCGCAGTGATTCAGAAACCTTCCGGAGCAGCAGTGACCTCTGTGGCTCAGGACCTGACAGAATAAGGCAGACGTAGGGTTGTGCCGGGGGTGCGGGAGGCACCCCTCCGCCTGGTTGCAATGGATTATTCTCTGTCTGGCCGGTCTGCAATGGCTCACCTTTCATCTGGCCGGGCGCAACTGGTTCGCTTTTCGTCCGGTTGGCTGCAAATGGCATGCGCTTCATCTGACCGGGCGCAACTGTTTCGCCCTTCGCACGGCCGGGTCCGGGTGGTACACTCTTCGCCCGGGCGGGCGAAGATGGTTCACTGCCGGCAACGCCAAATCTTGACAGTGGCCCGATATATGCAACATTTGCCGGGAGCCTGCCACCATGAGAAAGTCTTCCCGACAGGTTTTCGCTGCCGCGATAATCAGGGACCAGACAGAGATCATACCTGCTGATTATCATCCGGTGCATCCATGCGGCAAGCGGTTCCAGAAACGCAAGGAACGCGGGGAAGGCAATCCTCACCTGGTGGGTGATATAGACTGAAAAGATTTTTTTGTGGTAAAAGCCGAACCGGTTATCAGAGATAATCACCATCGGGTTAAGCTCTTTCGCCAGTCTGCGGAGGGTGGCATGTTCCCTTACCGCCGATGCAACTATCACGGGCAATTGCAGGAAGATGGTGAGGTACTGCGGCATGAAACGGGAGTACCTGATCGTGAGGCCCGGGATTACAACTG
>WXFE01000094.1 GCA_009881065.1 Bacteroidales bacterium
CGTGCTTTATCACGCTTACGGATGGCTTCGGCAATTTCTTCGATGCCGGGCAGGACAGTTCCCAGTACTTCATCTTTTTCCGGGCGAACATAGATACCTGTTGCCACACGGTATAATTCTCCCATTTGTACCAACCGGAACAGGGACTTTCCTACTGTTCCTGCACTACCAAATGCAGAAAAATACTCCGGAAAAAAGAGCGAACCCCTCTTGGCTTTTCTTATTTTCCTAAGTATCAGTTCTTCAATGCTTATTGTCATGTTTATTACAATATATTGCCGTAAATTAAGCAAATATTTTCGTCAAAAACTAAAATCGAAACCCATTTTTACAAGATGCTCACGAACTCTGGTTTCATATTCGGTTACTTTACCGGAAATATCCGACAGCGTGTTCACGTAACGCTCTGACAATTCTTTAATGCGCTGAGAGAGTCTCTGGCAGATGCTTTCCACTTCCGTCTTAATCTCCTGTTCAATGGTTGTCATCCATTTATCATCCACCAAGAGTACTCTTATTTCTTCCTGTGTGAGGTTTTTGTATTTCTCCAGCAGTTTTTTATCCAGTAAAATTTCCGATTCTTTTATTTTTTTCCCCAGTGCAGCCTCAGCCTCTGACAACTCAAGATACTTCTGAAGAACTTCCAGTTCATCGGCATAGTCCTCGTCACCCGTTATCTCTTTCATCCGCTTCTGAACCCCTGCTTTGGTGACCTTATCCTTATCGTTTTTCGCATCAGCAAGGAGACCTTCCTCTCCGCCATGTTCTTCTTCCAGTTCGGTTAACTGTTGCTTTAAGGCATCCCGGTCGGTTTCAAGTTTTTCGATATGCTCCTGTTCGGATTGGAAGAATTTATCGATAACAAGATTCTTTGGCAGCAAATCACAAGTCCATGTCTTTTTCTTTTCATCCATGGAAATAATTGCTTTCCAACCTTCATCAGCAATCTGGTACACATCATCCTGCATGATGGTTTTCCAGTAATTCAACAGGGTCTGGTAGATGTCAAATTTATCAAGAAGCGGAATCTCAGAGAACTTAATTAAAAGGTCTTCCGATAAGTACCAGATGGTTTCCTTCGGTTTAACACCGGCTTCAATTTGTTTAAGATACGGAACATGCTTTTCACGCCATGATGCAACAACCTCATCAACCTTCGAAGAATATGTTTTGAAATCCGGATGCTCAACAATTGTTTTCTTCAACATCGCAGGTTCAACCAGCAGGTCATAGAATCCGCTACGTGCAGCATGCCTGAAAAGAGTTTGTTTCAACGTTGGAAATGCATTCCAGTATTTTTTCAGATTATTCACATCCTTTTCGGGGATACCCCCCAGAAGATGTGCTTCTATGTTGTGGATATCTTCCTCTTCTTCATCCTGAGTGTTAATATACCTTGGAATGTTCAGGTTAAAATCGTTTTTCGGGTCGCTTATTTCACTTAAAAGAACCATTCGGCTGTATTTAGGTACTTCTAACTGGTTATTGAACACGTCAACGATTTTATGAATATCCTGTTCCCTCAGCCGGTTCTTGTTGCCGTCTTTCATGAATTCTTTGCTGGCATCAATCATGAAAATACCGGTACGGTTACCTGCATTCTCTTTATCGAGCACGATAATGCATGCCGGAATACCTGTACCATAGAACAGGTTGGTGGGCAATCCGATAATTCCCTTGATATAACCACGCTTAATGATGTTTTTTCGAATCTGACCCTCTGCACCGCCCCGGAAAAGAACCCCGTGGGGAAGGATAACTGCCCCCTTTCCGGTACTTTTAAGCGACTTTAACATGTGAAGAAGAAAAGCATAGTCACCATTCTTCTTTGGCGGGATTCCGTCTTCAAACCTGCTGTATTCATCATTGGAAGGGTCAAATCCGTTGCTCCATGCCTTTGTGCTGAACGGGGGATTGGCAACACAGAAATCAAAGGTTTTTAGTCTCCCATCAGGGTTCTTGAAATGTGGTTTTGAAAGGGTGTTATCCTGCCAGATTACGGCTGAAGGGTTATCGTGGAGAATCATGTTCATCTTTGCCAAAGCAGCCGTAGCATTATCCATTTCCTGACCATAGATAGTCACCCCACGTTCGCTTTCATCTGCTGCCTTTAGTAATAGTGACCCGCTTCCGCAGGTCATATCGTAAATTGTCTGGTCTTGACTTCTTGCTTTGCTTATGCCTATGACCTTTGCCATCACCCTTGAAACCTCTGCCGGAGTATAGAACTGTCCCTTGCTTTTACCGGATTCAGTGGCAAAATTGCGCATAAGGTATTCATAGGCATCGCCCAGAAGGTCATCGCCATCTGCCCTGTTTTTGCTGAAATTCAGGCTGGGGTGTTCAAAAATACCGATAAGGTTTGACAGCCTGTCTTGCTTTTCCTTACCCTTTCCAAGTTTGTCGTCATTGTCAAAATCAGCAACATCAATTACTCCTTTCAACTCATTTACTTCGGCAAGATTTGCAATGATAGTGTTGATGCCTTCACCGATATCCTTACTGCCCTTCAGTGCGACCATATCCCGGAAACTACCCCCTTGGGGTATCTCAATCAGAGCATCTTCCTTTCCTTCATACCGGTCGGAAACATATTTCATGAACAGCAAAACCAGCACATAATCTTTGTATTGGGAAGCGTCCATGCCACCACGCAGTTCATCGCAACTTTTCCACAATGAAGAATAGAGTTCACTTTTTTTAATTGCCATATGTAATTGATTATGTTTTAATTATTTGCCAAGCACGTAAACATGTAATGATTTGATTCAATATCATCAACTACATGATTTACACGGGTATTGTCCCATATTTCGCCATTTTTTAATAAAGTACTCACAAATTTAATAGTAATATTTTACTTTTCTTAGGTAATTTGTTATTATATTTGAAGTAAAATATTACTTCAATGTCAGTTGAATTAAAACAAAACTTATCCGCCATTCTCAGGGCACTTGAAGAGAGGGGGATGAAGACAACCAACATTGCAAAATCAATGGGATATACGACAACATCCCAATTGCATAGTATAATAGATGGAGATAGTCTTGTTTCCACCAAAGCAATCATCAGCATGATTGAAAACTTAAACGTCAATCCCAACTACCTGTTTCTTGGCAAGGGTGCAATGTTTTTAACTGATGAAGATGAAATAGAAGAACTCCGGAAGAAGGTTCATGAATTGGAGCATAACCACAGCGAAGCGGTAAAGACTGTTTTTGCTTTAAATGAAATTATTCAGAAGCTCGAAAAAAGAAACGCTGATTTAATAGACTTGACCAGCGCAGCAATAAAATATCACAAAGGACAAAAGCAGGACGAAACTGAAAACACAACAGACAACAGTTTTATTGATAATCGCCAAGAACTTATGAAAAAACTCAATATGACAGGTGTAGATGATATTTTAAAGCAAGGAGCAAAAGAAGAAGAGATTCTACATTCACAAAAGAAGTCAAAAAAGTAAATTGTTACTTAAAATGGGATTACACAGGCTTAAAAAGTAAATAATTACTTTGGATATTTGTCCCATTCGTCCCAATATTTGTCCCACAACAAAAAAACCCCATTGATAATCAAGGGGTTTTAGTGGGGTTGAGGTCGGTGGCGGATTCGAACCGCCGTACCCGGTTTTGCAGACCGATGCCTAGCCACTCGGCCAACCGACCAACGCGAATTCAAAAATAATAAAAAATTATATCATTAACTATTTCTTGCCCTGCAATGGAGCAACCCCGGCCATCCTGCCAATTACATTGACAAGATCACTCCCTCCCGGCACCACAACCCTGATGTTACCCTGCAGTGAGGTTGCAAGAGCCTGTAGCTGAAGGGACAGGCTCTGCGGGAGGGTGTTGCCAAAACCACTGTCTATTGCCTGGTCAGAATCTCCAGACACATGCGGGTATTATGATAGGGGCACTTCCAGAACCCTGCCTTGTCATCATCGAGGTTGATAGTGCCGTCGGCACGAATGCTCCAGTGCCACTCGCCGTTGACAGGGTCAGAAATGTTTTGAAGGATATAGTCAAGTGCATCCGAGGCAAGCTCCAGCCAGCCGGAATCGCCGCTCAGCTGCCATGCATTGAGGAATCCCACCACCGCCTCCGCTTGCACCCACCAGTGCCTGTCGCGGTCAAAATGACCGGCAGCATCATCTTTCTCATAGAACAGGCTGCCGTCGCCGGCCAGTCCCTCACTGGCAGCCGAGGCTATCTTCAGCGCCAACCCCCTTATGCTGTCAGACTCACCCAGCGCTTCAGCTGCCTCGCAAAGCAGCCACGAGGCCTCTATGTCGTGACCGTATGAGACGATTGTTGAGCGGCAGTTCCACTCCTCGTCAAAGAAGAGATTCAGGTGAGAGGTCTCCGGATCAACTATCCTTTCCACGAATACCTTTATCAGTGCTGCCAGCTGCTGCCTGAGCTCCTGATCCGGCCAGACCCTGTAAAGAGCCGTATATGCCTCAAGAACATGGAGATGAGTGTTCATCGTCTTCTTCTCATTGGCATCCTTCGCGCTGAGGCGCAGGTCAGCAATCTCTCCCCATCCACGTGTGAAAGCCTCCAGGTAACCGCCCCGCACCCTGTCAAAACTATGTGCCTCAACGAGTCTGTATAACTCTATTGCCCTGTCAAGCGACTCTCTGTAGCCCGAGGCAAGGTAATATGTACTCATGGCATAGATGAAAAAGGCCTGGGAGTATATCTGCTTTTTGGTATCCAGCGGCTCACCGTTACTCTTCAGGGACCAGTATGTGCCACCATGTTTCTCATCGAAAAAATAACTGGTAATATAGTCGTGCGCACGTGTGGCCATTTCAAGGTAAATGGGATCACGCAGCTTCATATATGCTGCCGAGAAGCTCCACAGTATGCGGGCATTCAGTATGCCGCCCCTGGGTGCGCCGTGAACCACGTTATCCCTGCCGTTAATCTGACCGTAAAAACCACCGCCATCGCGGTCCGGCATATTCTTCATCCAGTAAGGCAGAATATTGTGAACCAGCTCTGCTTTGGCAGCAGCCTTCATCTCTTTCAGAAGCATTCCTGGTTCATTATTCATATGCCGGAGGTTAGATTGGCGGTAAGATAACTTTTAATTCTGCACCCTTCTACTTCCCTGCCAGGTATTCCCTGTTCCGGTCAATTATCGAGTTGAGCGTCTTTACGGATGCTGCAGAGCGAAATCCGTCGGCCGGCGTATTCATGCAATAATCTGTCAGGCGGTCAACCGATGAGACTGCCACGTGCATCCGCGTATCTGACGAGGCATAGTAGATGTAGACCGTTCCATCATCATCAGCTATCCACCCATTTGAGAAGAGGACGTTTGACACGTCGCCGAAGCGCTCCTCATCCACCGGGGCCATGAAGTATCCGCCCGGTTCGGCTATCACTCTGGACGGGTCATCAGGTGCGGTCATGTAGAGATAGAGAACGTAACGCAGTCCGGCAGCGCAGCCTCTCACCCCGTGCGCAAGGTGGAGCCACCCTGCGGGGGTTTTGATGGGGTGTGGCCCCTCGCCGTTCTTCACCTCCTTTATGGTGTGATAGTGCCTGAAGTTAATGATCTTCTCATCGCCCGGCGCTATCACTGCCCTGGTGATATCCTTTACCAGGGCCCAGCCGATCCCGCCGCCGCTGCCGGCATCGATGAAGCCGTCCTGAGGGCGGGTATAGAGGGCATACATGCCGTTCACAAATTCAGGATGGAGAACCACATTGCGCTGCTGACTGCCTGAGACCAGGTCAGGGAGGCGTTCCCATGTCACGAGGTCATGCGTTCGGGCTATGCCGGCAGCGGCTACGGCTGAAGAGAGATCACCAGGGGCAGCCTTCGCATCCTTCCTCTCACTGCAGAAGAGACCATAAATCCAGCCGTCTTCATGCCGTGTAAGCCTCATATCATACACGTTGGTGTCCGGGTCCTCAGTTTCCGGCATGGTGACCGGATAATCCCAAAACCTGAAATTATCAATGCCGTTCGGGCTTTCGGCAATGGCGAAGAATGATTTCCTGTCGTATCCTTCCACCCTGACTGCGAGGATATATTTGCCATTGAATTTCATTGCCCCGGCATTGAAAGCGGCATTGATGCCGAATCGCTCCATCAGGTACGGATTGGAGGCGGGATTGAGGTCATACCTCCATTCCAGCGGTGCATGGGCGCCGGTAAGCACGGGATAAGCATACCTGTCAAAGATGCCGTTGCCGGTTCCGGCTTTATAATTACGCCGGGTTATAAGTGCCTCATGTTCTTCCCTTAGTTTTGCCAGGCGCATTTTGAAATTATCCATCTGGTTAAAAAGTTATTCCTGTTTGTAGATGCTGAGGGCCGTCAATTCACTTTGAAAGAGAGTTTCCCCGAGATTATAAAAACTGATAAAATCCTGTTCGCTCAACTGACCCGGGTAAGGTGCATAGAAATGTCCCGGCAGGTTGTGTGCATTACGCCATACCAGGGCGTAAGATATACGGTGATTCTCTATCGTCGGCCAGAACGTGGTAGTCCACCACGTTGAATCGGGTATGCCCTCATATCCCGTTTCCGTCAGTGCAGCCAGTTTGCCATGGGCAACGGCTATTTCAGTGAGCATGCCCAGCGCCCTGCCTACATTCTCCCTGAATGCGCTGCTACCCGGATCACCCTTCTGGTAGTAGTCGAAACCGATAAGGTCAACATAGTCATCTCCCGGGTAACGTTCAAGATAGTGTTCTCTGTTTTTGAAATCACCCACGGCGGAATATGCGAAGAGCAGGTTATGAAGGTTCTTCTCTCCGCACAGGTAATCAAAAGTGAATCTCCACAATGCAACAAACTCTTCGGTTGTGCAAAGATTCTCTCCCCACCAGAACCAGCTTCCCGTATGCTCATGCCAGGGCCGGAAGATCACCGGTATTGCAACACCCTGATCATCCCTGAGCGATGCCAGGAACTCCGCCAGGTTATCAAGCCAGGCTTTGAACTCCTCATGCTTCTCCCCTCCGGGAAGCACCGAAGCCACCACCCTGTCCGATGAGACATCCCACGACGATTCGCCGGTAAGCGGATTATCAACGTGCCAGCTGAAGGTTATCACTCCCCCGCGGTCCCATATCTGTTGAACAAATGTCTTCATATCCTCAAACGGCACTGAATCAAGGTTCACTGCTGACCTGTGCTCTATGTAGCCGAGGTCCATTCCATAAACAGCCGGGTAATCTCCTGTTACTCTTTTTACATCTGATTCACCACCGGGATAGATCCATCCAATGCCGTAAGCGAGGTCATCCTGGTGACCGAACATGATACCTTCACCGGCAGCGCGGTGCAGTCCTGCCAGCATAGCCACCGTCTCCGGAGTTGCTGATCTGTCAGCAGGACCTGATCTCATGCTGTCACCCGTGTTGCATGATGTCAATATCAGAATGACAATGGTCAATGACAATAATTTTCTCATCCGTGATTATTTCTTTATGAATGTTGAGAGACGCCGGTTGAAATCAGAGATTACGGCAATTGTGGAATCGGAGTCAAAAACGGAGTTAAGGCCCTGCTCCTCCTGAGGCGGATCACCGAGGTAATCATCACCGGGCAGCCAGTGAATGCGTCCATCTGCAGCCCTGCCCTCTCCTGCGTAGGACCATATATTGCAACCTGCCAGTGGTCCGAGGCGACCGGCATGTTCAAGTACCTGGCCGAAGGCGTTGCCGTAATAGGTATCACGTGCAACCGTTGACTCATCAGGAGAGAACCCATGGAGATCACGCGGCAGTCCGAACTCCTCAAGCACTATCGGTTTGTTCAGCTGTACAGCCACTTCAAGATGGTCATTTATATACCGGTTGGTTTTCACCAGCGATGAATCAAGGGTTCCGGCAATATCTGCAATGTCGAGCCAACCCCAGTTCTTAGGCCAGATATGCATCACCAGGTAATCAATGTCGGGGTTGGCGTGAATGCGCTCAAAAACATCCATCTTCTGCTCGCAGCCGTGGCGGCCTTCAGTGCCGGTGGTCACAAGATGGTTTTCATCAAGCTCCTGCAGCAATGAAGCAATACGGCCAATCATTGCCTCGAAAGCCGGGATATTATCATCAGAGAATGCCCGGGGTTCGTTGGCTATCTCCCATGTCATGATCGCAGGGTCATCGGTGTACTTAACACCGGTATAGCTGTTTGTGCGTTGCAGGATAAAACGTATGAACTCCTCAAATTGCCTGATGCACGGCTCACAGGTGTTAAACCGCCCTGAGAAAGCCATGAACTGCTGCCAGGTGTTGGGCGGCACATTTGGATTTGGGATGTCACCGTAACCGTTCCAGTTCAGATACTGGGAAAAGCCCCCGCTCCAGTCCCATGCGTTGTTGAGGAAGAGGATGGCATGCATCCCCCGTTTGCCCATTTCTGCAAGCAGGAAGTCGAGTCCGTCAAGCATCATTTCACTGTATTCACCCGGGGCGACCTGCAGCGCCGGTGTGACCCTGAAAGGCTCATTGTCAGGACCTTCAGGACCAACCATCACCCGAAGGTTGGTGATACCGATACTCTTCATGTGATCAAGTTCCCGGATCAGTCGCCCGCGGTCACCATACTCTCCCTCAGTGCCAAGGATTGCTCCATACCAGTAATTTGTTCCGATAAAATAGTATGGCTCTCCGGCAAACCTGAAGATACCGTCTTCAACTGTCACATAATCATATTTTTGACTGCTTCCGCAACCTGCAAGGGCAATCATCAGCAGCCCTGCAAATAGTTTTCCTTTCATTCGATAATATATGATTCTAATCAAAATTAAGAAATCACCTCCGCCGGCAGTTAATACCATTCTTTTAAAAAGTGATACTTTAATGTCATTATCTCCGGTCAACAATCCGGTATAGTTTTCAAATGACTGCTCATAACTACCTGATTATCAGGATTGATGTCTTTTGCAAAATGAGCGCCTTAATTAATTGACTTCTTGTCTGTTAGCGAAATCTGCCGGCCCGTTTATCTCTGGCAGCGGCGGGAGAGGGTGGCGAATGCCTTTGTCTTTTGCCAAAAACCTGCCAGCCTGTTCGCCGCTGCGGAGACAGAGTGTGCAGCGAATATCCTTGTCTGTTCGCAAGAACCTGCCGGCCTGTTTATCCGTGACGGCGGCAGGGTGTGCGGTGAGTCTCCTTGTCTTTTGCCAAAAACCTGCCAGCCTGCCAGCCAGCACAATAACACAAAATATGCAACACTACGATACAATTTTATCCCTAACCCACCGGAACAGGATGCCATGACAATATAGTTCCGGTCATTAATTACTTATTTCATGAATGTTACATCAAACAGAATTCAGGAACCAGGGTTATAATATATTGGTACTTTTTTGTATCTTTGAATTTACCTTGCTTCTTTTGATATGGCCATACATGACAATATACTGAGAGAGATTACTCCCCTTACCCAGTCTGACTGTTTCACCTATTTCTACAGGACGAAGTCGGAGTTTGACTTTCCGCTGCATTATCACGATGAGATTGAGCTCAATTTCATCAGGAATGCCAAGGGTGCGAAACGGATCATTGGCGATCATGTGGAAGAGATAGGAAACCTGGAGCTGGCGCTGGTAGGGCCCGAGCTGCCACACGGCTGGTTTGGAACAGGCTTTGCTCCCAACCAGGTTGAAGAGGTGACTATTCAGTTCCATAAGGATTTCTTCGATGAGAAGTTCCTCCAGAAAAACCAGCTGAATTTTATCCGTGACATGCTTCGCAGGTCACTGCGCGGAATTGTCTTTTCAACGGAGACAACAGCCAGGCTGGAGCCCCGGATAGTGAGCCTCGGCAAAAGGCAGGGCTTTGACTCGGTGCTTGAGCTGTTGAGCATACTTCATGATCTCTCAATCTCGCGTGATTACCGCTTATGCTCTGATTCAGGATTCAGTGATACCGAAGTGTTCAATTACAACAGCAGGCGGATAGAGAAGGTGATGGAGTTCATTCACAGCTCCTTTGAGAGGCAGATAACCCTTGGCGAGGCAGCCAGGATAGCCAGTATGACAGAGTCAGCCTTCAGCCGTTTTTTCAAGCTTCGCACCGGAATGACCTTTATCGACTGTGTTACGGAGATCAGACTGGGCCATGCTTCCAGGATGCTCATCTCAACCACTAAAACCATATCGGAAATAGCCTACTCGTGCGGCTTCAACAATATCTCCAACTTCAATCGTACCTTCCGCAGGAAAAAAGGCTGCACCCCTCGTGAGCTGCGTGAGAGCTACGATGTGGGGATGAGGGTGTTTATCTGATTACTGGCGGGAATATGAATATCT
>WXFE01000095.1 GCA_009881065.1 Bacteroidales bacterium
CGATTTTGACAAGACAAGCCCAAATTACAGATTTCTGTCTATAATTCTGTCTGATGAATTATGGGGCCATTACATCAGACAGTATTCCCCGCTCCGCATTGTCCGGGTGCTTATAGCCTTATATCAAGACAAACTGGTTGGTACACTATCAGAAATTCATAATTGAATCTGTCAATCATTAGCCAAGAAGTTTTCTGCATATTGGATCAACAAATCATTGAATTCCTCTCCATTCATCCATAAATTACTATTCAGGCATAATAAGGTCTTTTGCAGGTCAGTATTATTTGTAATGGATTGAATAAAAGAATCATCACCCTCCTTGATCAAAATGACAGCTATTAAAAATGTGCCCGTTCTTCTTGTATAAGAAGGGGCAGTGTATGGTACTCCAAACTTGTGTTTTTGTTTTTCAACGGCTGCTTCTAAAATCTCCCTTCTTGTCAGTGATTTACAGTTGTCCTGAAAACACTCTTGCGCCAATAAGTACTCTACTTTTGCAAAAATATAATGATTGTCATCGCTAAGGCTGGAATATCCGGGCTGAAAAAGAGGGGTGAGATTCTTATAGTAGCATATTAAATCTTCACGCGTTTTAATACTATCTATTTTATGTTGACCCATTTCCGAGGTTATAACCCTTCTCATATTCTCATCAAGGCTAAAGTCAACCTCTGTTTTGAAATTTGAAATCGTTACGATCACCTTTTCAGTAGGGTTGTGTGCTAATATCGTTCCTTCTGTATCCTCCAGTGATGAACAGGCGGATAAAAGAGGGATAAAGCATACGATTATGATAAATGCTTCCAGTCGGGAAAGCAATACAGGTTTTAAAATGTTTCTTTTCATGATCTTGTTGTTTTCCATGTTTAGTTATTTGAACTCCTCTAAAAACGAAAACCCGGCAATCAAGAAGAATATTTTATAAGCACTGAAATACGAATTTTAAAAAAAGTGTTGACATTTGAAAGACTTTCGTCCTCTTTTAATATGCTTTCCACAAGGCTTCTTTATAAATTAATGCTAAACTGACTTCAGAAATGATCCGGGCATGGCCTGTTGGCCGTCACTTAAAACTCAATCTTGATCTGACCCTTCAATTCTTGTTTCATACCGCCCGATGAGTTATTCCTGCCATCTGTATAACCGTACTTCACCCTCGCCTCAATGAATTCAGCGGGCTTCCAGGAAAGCATCAGGAATGAGCGCGCCATCTCTCCGTAAAGTGCCGGAATGCTGAAAGAGGAAAGAAGGTCATTCTCCCAGGCATAGAGACGGCTGTCCCAACCTCCCGTTGAGCACAGTGCATACCTGAACCAGAGCTTCAAAGGTACACGCCGGAATGACCAGGAAAAGTCCTGGCCGAGCAGATAACCTCTCTCCTGCGAAGGATGGATAAAGGATGCCGAAGCCCGGGTGGTGAGACGCAAAGTCGAGGCTATGCTCATATCAAACACAAGACCCAGCTGCTGCCTGGTACGCGTCACCGGGACGGCTGTGCCCGTCTCCGCGGCAGCATCATACTCCCGTGCTGAGGATGTCCATGACAACCTCAGAGAGATGTTTTCGCGGGGAACGTAATCTCCCTTGATCTCAATTCTGCTGCCATACGAAGGTGATGATGAACGGTATCGCGGCCAGGGTATGCGGTAGTGATCAGCTGCTGCAGTGATAAACAGATGCCTTGCGGCTTCAAGATGTACCGATGCTGAAAGACCGGTCTCATTGCCTGATCCCGATCCCGCCCTGAAGGCCCCGGAATGGAACGCGTGGTATCCCGGGGCGAAGTGACGAGCAAGGAGATTAAACGTAACCCTTCCGGATGGTTTTGCCCTCAACCCGGCTGTTGCTGCCCATGAATCACGAAGATTCAGTCTGTCTATGGCTGACACTGAACCCGGAGGGTCTGTTCCGGTTGTGTCTGCCTGCGGACCCGGATTATCTGTTCCAGCAGTGCCTGTCAGAGGACCGGAAAGACCCAGGCCTGCCTCGGCAAAAAACAGTATGGAGCCTGTCCCTGCCCTGATGTCGGCAGACA
>WXFE01000096.1 GCA_009881065.1 Bacteroidales bacterium
TTTTCACCCCTGTTGCAGGTATGAATCGTTTCCGCGGTACCAATGGCAGCCAGGTCACCGTCACCCTGGTAGGTGAAGACGAACCTGTCGGGCATCAGCCTTTTGACAGCTGTTGCCAGGGCTGGTGCCCTTCCGTGTGCCGCTTCCTGAAAATCGATATCTATATAGTTGTACATCAGTACTGAGCATCCGACGGGAGTGATTCCCACCGTGCGACTCTGCAGGTTTTCCTCCTCCAGCACCGCTGCCAGGGCCTGGTGAGCGGTACCGTGTCCGCAGCCGGGGCAGTAGTGCATGACATTACCGGTCATCAGGCCAGACCTTTTGTAGGCCATGTTCTCGGGCCTGATTATATCATTGAGTGTTACTTCAGCCATATCTTTTATTCTTTAATGAATGATTTCAGGTTATCTACCACCTCTTCGGGAGTCGGGATCATACCTCCCGTCCTTCCGTAATGCCTGACCTTTGTTTTTCCGTTCGCGGAGAGCATCACGTCCTCAACCATCTGGCCGGCGCTCAGCTCCACTGCCATCATGCCCCTGACCCTGCCGGCGAGCTCACCGAGTCTCTTCTTCGGGAAGGGGAAGAGTGTTATCGGTCTCAGCAGCCCTGCCCTGATGCCTTCGGCCCTGGCCAGCTGCAGTGCTTTCTGGCACAGCCTGGCGCTTGTTCCGTATGCCACGAAGAGATATTCGGCATCTTCAGTCATGAATTCCTCGAAACGTACCTCCTTCTCCTCCATCTCCCTGTACTTGGCAATCAGCTTCTGGTTAAACTTTTCCTGTCGCTCCGGGTCAAGGTCCAGTGAGGTGATTATATTTCTCGGGCGCGATGCCGGCTTCCCGGTTGTTGCCCACGGAAGTATCTCTTCTGATCTCTTTTTCTGCGGCTTGAGCCACACTTTCTCCATCATCTGCCCGATGGCTCCGTCAGAAAGGATCATCACCGGGTTCCTGTATTTGAATGCCAGGTCAAATCCCAGTTCGACGAAGTCAGCCATTTCCTGGACAGATGCGGGAGCCAGTACCAGCAGGTGATAGTCACCATGTCCGCCTCCCTTTGTAGCCTGGAAGTAGTCGCTCTGTGCCGGCTGTATGGTACCCAGTCCCGGGCCGCCGCGCACCACATTGACAATAAGGCAGGGAAGCTCGGCCCCTGCGATATAGGTTATCCCCTCCTGTTTAAGGCTTATTCCGGGTGATGAGGAGGAGGTCATCACCTTCTTTCCACAGGCAGCGCCGCCGTAAACCATATTGATGGCTGCCACCTCACTCTCCGCCTGGAGTACCACCATCCCGGTGGTTTGCTGGGGATTGGCTTCCATCAGATATTCAAGTACCTCACTCTGCGGAGTGATGGGATACCCGAAATAACCGTCGACACCGGCACGTATCACCGCTTCGGCGAGAGCTTCGTTGCCCTTCATCAGTCTCAATTCCTTTTCCATTGACATATTTTGTTTTCTTTTAATCAACCTTTACCTTATAGACGGTAATAACGCCGTCAGGACACACGACTGCGCAGTTAGCGCATCCGATGCATGTGTCAGGACTGGCTGCATAACTGTAATGATATCCCTTTGAATTTACCTCTGTTGACAGGGCGAGGGTTCCGGTAGGACAGGTTACAACGCATACCTCGCATCCCTTGCACCTTTCGCGGTCAACAACAACTGCTCCTTTTATCTTTGCCATAAGTTTTGAATTTATTCCCTTAATTAAAAATAAGCATTATTCATTTACCGGGTTGTTTTCCCTGAATAGCCTGAGCCGTTCCTCAAGCAGCGGCAACTGGCTTTTTTGCACCTGCGACACACAGGCCCTGAGTCCCTCCTGCCTCTCGCTGCCGCATATATTCAGTGTTATTGCGGCGATGCCATACGCGAGCAGTTCCTGAAGCAGTTCACCCCCGCTCATTCCCGGATAGGAGATAGTGAAGTAAAATCCGTCTGCCACAGGCCTGTCAATGTCCATGTCATAAACAATTTCAAAACCGTTCTTGATGAACATCTCCTTCATTTTTGCAGCCTTCTCTCCGTATTCCCTCGTGTTGTCTACAAAGTTATAGAGACCTTCATTGACTGCCTTGAGAATGGCAGTAAATCCGTACTGCACCGAGTGGGTCACTCCCGAGGAGAGGGCATAGAGCGCACCAAAGATCATCGCCCTGCCAAAAATCTCGGTTGAATAGTAGCGGAGAAGGTCCGGATAATGCCGGCTATAGAGATGGTCTGACATTACCAGGAGGCCTATTCTCTGACCGGCATAGCTGAAAATCTTAGAGCTGGAAATCAGAAGGATATAGTCGTCGCAGTATTTTGCCACCGTTGGCTGGAAGGGCGGCTCACCGGGAACAGAATAGTTCTCCCTGAAATCCATGCCAAAGTAGGCCAGGTCTTCAATCACGATGACATCATACTTCCTGGCAAGAGTGCCTATTGTACGGAGTTCGTCATCAGTGAGACAGATCCATGAAGGGTTGTTGGGGTTTGAATAGAGGATTGTTGAAACCTTTCCGCACTCCAGTATTGATTCCAGTTTGGGGCCCAGCTTTTCTCCACGGTAGTTGTAGACGTCAAATGACCTGAACTCCTGGCCGAGAATCCTCGTCTGGGTTTTCTGCACCGGGAATCCCGGGTCAATGAAGAGTGTTCCCTCCTTGTTGCGGTCATTGCGGTTGGCCACCATGAAGCTTGCCATGCCACCCATCATTGCTCCGCCTGTTGGCACGCAGCATTCCGGTTTCACATCTACATCAAGAAAATTCTTTACGAACTTTGATGCTTCCGTTTTCATCTCAGGCAAACCTTCTATGTCAGGGTATATTGAGGCAACGCCGTGTTTCAGGGCTTCAATCTCGGCCCTGATACCCACCTCTGCCGAGGGAAGGCCCGGAACACCCATCTCCATGCGAATGAATTCAACACCTGTCTCACGTCGTAGCACATTCACCAGCTTGACTATCTCCCGGATACTTGCGTAACCAAGGTTTGTAATCCCGCTGGATACTATCGCATTACTTACTGTTTCACGATTAATGGGGGTATTTTTCATAAATTCTTTATTTAGCGCCCTCATCTGTGCTCCTAAGATATAAAATTACAAGAGAACGATAAATGCTATTTATCATAATTACGAATTAAAATGCTTAATGACCCGGCCAATAGTTGGAAGAAATCCTAACATCAGCAATTCTTAAAAGTCCGGGGCACTATTTGAATGGAATCATGCCGGCTTCTCTACTCCCTGCTCCTTCTTCCCTGCTCCCGCAGGCATCGCGAGGATGACTCCGAGGATGGTGCTGCAGAGGGCGGCAACAAGTATCTATTGGCAATTGCCTGCTCTATTTTGCCTGTACCTGGCAAACTCAATCACCCCACATCATCACTTATCGGGGCTGCTGCCTGCTCTATTTTGCCTGTACCCGGATGCGTGCATCCACAGCCACCACATTATCCGGGGTGCCCAGCAGCGGGTTAATATCCATCTCGGCTATCTCAGGTGCGACGGCCAGGAGATCGGAAAGTGAGGTTATCACCCTGACGAATGCCTCCTCGTTTACGCCGGCAGTACCGCGTATGCCCCTGATAATCTTGTACGACCTGAGAGAGCGTATCATAGACCTCGCCTCCTGGTCAGACACAGGCACAAGTGCAGTTGAAACATCTTTAAAGACCTCGATAAAGATTCCTCCCATGCCCGCCATCACCAGGTGACCGTATCGGTCCTCTCTGGTAGCGCCACAGAATATCTCGCGTCCGCTTATCATCTTCTGTACCAGTATGCCGGTCACTTCCGGAAGAGTCATCATACGGGCGAACTCATCCCTGACCCTCTCCTCACTGTCGATGTTAAGTACCACACCGCCAATATCCGACTTATGTACAGGGCCCACGACCTTCATCACCACCGGATAACCCATCGCGCCAGCAGCCCTGACAGCAGCTGCAGCGGTAGTGACTACACTCTCGGGTACCGTTTCAATTCCTGCTGCCTTTAGCAGCATATTGACTTTTTCCGGAGGCAGATAACCGTCAGAGGCGCTCTCGATGACCTCCCTGATCACTTTCAGCTCATTATGGGGACCTTTGCTTTCCGGCACGGCCGGGGGCGGTGTTGCATTGACCATGCACAGCGCCCTGCCAAAGAATACCTCGTCAGTGAAAATGGCATTGCCCCTCGCGATGAACTCGGCTATCTCCCTCTTCACGTTTATGACTGACGGCATAATGGGATAAACCGGTTTTTTGCAGCTGCGGATCTTTTCATGAAGCAGGTTGTAAACGTCATCCACCGGGAACAGTCCGGGGCTGCCGAAGATGACCGCAATTGCATCCACCTCGTCAAAATCGTTCTCACAGGCGTCAATTATATAACCCAGCTGTTCGGCGGTACCTGTGGCCAGGAAATCGATCGGGTTTGCCACCGATGACCCTGCAAAGAGCTTTTCAAGCAGCCGGTCTGCTGCCGGACCTGTCAGGTGGGGTATCTCCATTCCGCCCTCGCTGAGAATATCGGTGAGCATCACCGCCGGTCCGCCGGCGTGGGTGACAATGGCTATTCTTTTGCCCTTGAGTGGTTTATATGTAAACAGGGCAGCCACTATAGCCAGGTCTGTCCGGCTGTAACACCTTACTATACCTGCCTTGCGCAGCAGTGCATCCACTGCCGTGTCAGGTGACGCCATGGCGCCGGTGTGTGATGATGCGGCACGCGATCCGGCCTCTGATGATCCGGCCTTGATGGCTGCAATCCTGCACCCTTTCCTTATCAGTGAAGAGGAGTGTCTGAGGAACCTCTGCGGGTCAGTGATGTTTTCGATATAGAGAAGCTTGATCCGTGAACTGGTCAGCGGATCAAATGTGATATCAAGGTGTTCCAGCACATCCTCCACACCAATCTGGGCGCTGTTGCCCACAGACCATACGCTGGAGAACGGAAGCCCTCCGGTGATGGCTGTCTCAAGGATAAATACGGCGGTGGCCCCTGAACCGGAGATGAAGTCAATACCATTTGGTGAAAGCCTGGGGATGGGCTCAGTAAAGACACCATGATAGTTGTTATTGAGATATCCTATGCAGTTGGGGCCGATAAGTGTTCCCCCGGTGCTGTTTATCACATCAACGATCTCTTTTTCAAGTGCAGCTCCCACCTCATTCTCCTCACTGAATCCGGCAGAGAGAATAATAAATCCGCCGGTACCCTTCTCCGTTGCCAGCGTTCTGACAATAGCTGGGCAGAACCGGGCAGCAACGGCAATTATGGCCAGGTCGGTATGTGGGAGCAGTGACACATCGGGAAAGGTCTTGATCCCCTGAACCACAGGACTTTTAGGATTAACAACGTGTACATCGCCATTAAAGTCACAGTTGAGCAGATTCTTCAGCGCCCTGCCACCAGCCTTGGTAATGTCGTCTGATCCGCCAACAACGACTATACTTTTAGGATTCAATAATTTAGCATTGATCATAATCGGGATAACTAACAGGGGAAAGGTAGAAACATTTTGAAATAAAACAAATGACA
>WXFE01000097.1 GCA_009881065.1 Bacteroidales bacterium
GAGTTCTGTGGTTTGGTAACCCAGTGACTCTCGTTCTCGAAGAACAGGAACCGTGCCGGCACGCCGCGCAGGATGGCTGAGTTAAATGCTTCCATCGACTGGGTGTAAGGTATCCGGAAATCATTTGCTCCGGTGATGATCAGGATGGGTGTGTCCCATTTGTCAATCATCGTATGAGGTGAGAACTGATTGTATCCCGGAGGCTGAGGCTTGTCCCACGGTGTGCCCTGGTAATCCTTGTTGGGGTACCAGTACTCCTCGGTGGAGCCGTACTCGGAAACAGTGTTATAAACACCGCAATGCGACACGAACGCCTTGAACCTCTTGTTGTGCATCCCGGCAAGGTAGAAGACTGAGTAGCCGCCATAGCTGGCTCCCACGGCACCAAGGCGGTCTTTGTCGACGAACGGTTCCTTTGCCATCGCGTCAATACCGTCGAGGTAGTCCTGCATGTTTTTACCGCCATAGTCGCCCGAGATCTGCTCACGCCAGTAGCTGCCGAAGCCGGAATTGCCGCGACGGTTGACAGCCACCACGATATAGCCGTTTGCGGCCATCATCTGGTAGTTCCAGCGGTAGCTCCAGCTCTGTCCGAGCGGTCCCTGCGGCCCGCCCTTACAGTACAACAGTGCCGGATATTTCTTCGCGGGGTCAAAGTCAGGCGGATAGATGATCCACAACTGAAGATCCTTGCCATCCTTCGTCTTGATATAGCGCTCCTCGCTTTGACCCATCTTAATACTCTCATAAATATGACCGTTGACGTCGGTGATCATCGAGAACTGCCCGTCAGCCATGTCAACTTTTGCCACCTCTGTCGGGCGTGCCATTGACTGAATACCTGCAACAAGAGTATTGTTCCTGAGCTGCAGTGACCCCATGTCGTAATCACCTTCGGTCACCTTCGTGACAGCGCCGTCAGCCATTGAAATCCTGAATACCGGCTGCCTGCCGAGGTAGGGGCTGGTGAACCATATCTCACCGGTGCCGTTCCACTGGATGCTGGCAACGTTATAGTCCCATCCCTGTGAAACCCATTTCCGTTCGCCGGAAGCTATATTGTAGACAAACAGCCGCTCGAGGTCCGACTCATAGCCACCTTCCTCCATGCTGGAGTATGCTATCATGGTACCGTCGGGAGAGAAGAGAGGAGTCTTGTCGTAACCCATGTTTCCTTCAGTAATGTTTATCTCCTCACCGGTTGTCACGTCATACAGGTAGATATCCGTATTGGTGCTGAGGGAGTATGCTTTGCCAGTCAGTTTTTTGCAGGCGTACGCGATATACTTCCCGTCAGTACTCCATGCAATGTCAGCCTCGTCAAACCACGGGGCATCGGGGGCATCAAAATGCTGTCCCTCCATGATATCCTTTTCGTTGCTGATGGCGGCTCCATCAAACGAGGCGGTGAAGAGATGGCTGTATGAGTAGTCATGCCAGTAGTCCCAGTGCCTGTACATCAGATCATCAATTATACGCACCTTTGCATTGGCGAGGCCATATTTCTCGTTTGCCGTCTGGTCAAGCTTGACACGACGGGTAAAATAGACCTTATCTCCGGCCGGTGAGAATGAGAGTATCTCGAAATCATTCAGGCCGGTAATCTCTTTCTTTCCCGTACCGTCAGGATTCATGGCCATGACTTTGCCTCCGGCGATGAAGGCGATTCTGGCTCCGTTCTCTATCCACTGCGCTCCTGATCCTCCTTCGGTGGTCAGCTGAACAGGATCACCTCCCGATGCGGGAACTGACCAGATGTTCGTGGCACGTGCTTCGGTCAGAAGGTCATAGTTTGTCACCTGGAAGAGGACTGTTGATCCGTCGGGCGAGAGCGCAATTCCCCCAACCCGGCCATATTTCCACATGATCTCCGGGGTAAGTACACCTCCGCTTTTTTCGGCGTCAGTAAGTGAGACATCTATGACCGGTGTCACGGCTTTTTCTCTCTTTTCCGTTTTGCATCCACCCATCAGGGCTATGACAAGCAAAAGGGTGATAATGGATAGTTTTTTCATCATAGTATGATTTTGATTTTTAGGGTATGATGGAACCCCCCATGATTGAGAATTCTATAAACAGGTTTTTTGCACTCAATACATGTGGGATTCATATTGTTCTGGTTTCTGCTGCCGGTTAAAATACTACTGTTGTCAAAAATAAAAAATTAATACTGCAATGCCTCATAAACAGACTTAAAACCATCCACGGGGAATGGCATATTATTTGAACAATTAATTGCAGACAGGTTAGTTTAATTAATTGAAATGCATGGATTAACTTTTGGAGTATTCGGGTGATAAAACTTTGACAGGCTATGAGTTCGTTCAAAATGAATACGATAACGGTCAGGTTCCTCAGGCTTTCATTTGCTCTGTTGACAGTATGGCTGATTGCCGGGGTGAATTCTGATGCCCAGTATTTCGGAAGGAATAAACCGGGATACAGTTCTTTCAGATTCGATGTTTTGCAGACGCCGGCTTTCGAGATCTATCATTACATGAAGAATGATTCATTGCTGAAAACGATATCAGGATGGTCAGAGGAGTGGTTCAGCATTCATCAGGCAATTTTCAGGGATACGTTCGCCAGGAAGAATCCACTGATATTTTATAATAATCACGCTGATTTTCAGCAGACCAATGCTATCAGCGGCCTTATCGGAACAGGTACGGGAGGTGTTACTGAAGGAATGAAGAACAGGGTCATCATGCCCATAGCTCTGACCCTGGCACAGACTGATCACACCCTGGGCCATGAGCTTGTGCATGCATTCCAGTTCAATATGTTTCTGCGGACAGACTCCACCCAGAAGTATTCAATGAACAACATCCCGTTATGGATGATTGAAGGGATGGCCGAATATTTCTCGCTGGGAAGTGTTGATCCCAACACGGCAATGTGGATGAGGGATGCAGTTTTGAATAAGGATTTCCCGACGCTGAAGCAGCTGTCTTCTGACTCCAGGTACTTCCCCTACAGGTATGGCCAGGCTTTCTGGGCCCTGGTGGGGAAAACGTGGGGTGATACAACCATTATGTCCCTGTTCAGGAAGACAGCACAATATGGATTTTCAAAGGCGGCTGACACCATCCTCGGAATGGATGAGAAAACCCTTTCAGGGGCATGGGCAAGTGCAATGGAGACCTATTACAGGCCATTCCTGAAGGCTGATGCTGACGAACTTGCAGGGAAGCAGCTGATAACAACTGAAAACGGCGGCAGGATAAATATCTCGCCCGCAATAAGCCCTGACGGAAAATATGTCGCATTCTTTTCAGAGAAAAATATATTCACTCTTGACCTTTTCTTTGCCGATGCTGCAACCGGGAAGATCATCAGCAGGCTATCAGGAGCAGCAGCACGTGCCTATGATGATTTTAACTATATCGAATCCGGCGGAAGCTGGTCGCCTGATAGTAAAAAGTATGTGTTTGTCCTCTTCAGCGACGGCATTAACAAGCTGGCGTTTGTTGACGCAAAGAGGGGCAGGATTACCAGGGAAGTAGCCCTGAGTGGTGTGCCGGCAATTTCGAATCCATCATGGTCACCGGATAGTAAAAAGATAGTCTTTACAGGATCTTCGGAAGGGATAAGTGACCTGTACCTCTATGATATCATGTCAGGAGACATTGAAAAACTGACCGATGATTTTACATCGAACATACATCCTTCATGGTCATCAGACAGCCGGACAATAGTTTTCTCGCAGGAAAAAATGAATGAATCCGGTCACCGGAAGTTTTCCTATTCCATCGCGATGCTTGACCTGAGTACAAGAAAAGTCAGTGAGATAGATGTTTTTGACGGCGCCTATAATATGAATCCTCTCTTTTCTGCTGATGACTCGCATATTTATTTCCTCTCGGATGCTGACGGATTCAGGAATATGTACAAATATGAAATTGCAACGGGTAAGCTCCTGAGGCTTACCTCGTACATGACAGGCATAACAGGGATAACGCCCTGGTCGCCGGCAATCAGCTTGTCTCGTGACAGGAACAGGGTAGTGTACAATTATTACATTAAAAACTCATATCATATTCTGGTTGCTGATGAAAATGAATTCAGTCCTGAAGAAGCGGACGGATCAGTGATCAACTTTGATGCAGGTACCCTGCCGCCTTTGGAGCATCTGTCAGTTAACCTCATAGATTCAACGCTGTATGCCAGGAAGGAGGCTGTACAGGTGCCGGCTGACATGGTGAAGGAGTTGCCGTATAAGCCCAAATTCAAGCTCGATTATATCTCCAACAATGCCAGCATGGGAGCTTCATCAGGGATTTACAGAAACAACCTGGGTGGGAGTGTCATTATGATCTTCAGTGATATGATTGGTGACAACCAGCTCTATTCGGCCCTGTCTCTGAACGGTGAAATATATGATTTTGCAGGGCAGGCAGCCTATATCAGGCAGAAGGGCAAGATAAAGCTGGGTACAGCTGTCTCTCATATCCCTTACCGTGCCGGCTCAATGACGTTTGGAAGAGATTCAGTCAAGCTGCAGGGTGAGATGGTTCCTGTAGATGTTATTCAGCTTGACTATATCCGCATGTTTGAGGATAATATCACTCTGTATGCTTCCCTGCCCTTCTCCCAGGTGAGGAGGATTGAGGCAACGGCCTCGGCATCATGGTATTATTATCGCATTGACAGGTTTAATTACTACTATCTGCTGAACGGTTACAGTATAGGTGGAACCAGGGAGAAGATGCCTGCTCCGGATGGCAGCAATTACCAGCAGCTTTCATTCGCCTATGTCAAAGACAACTCACTGTTCGGTATGACTGCCCCGATGCATGGTGGCAGGGCCAGGCTCCAGATAGACAAGTACTTCGGGGCCACGCAAATCTTTACAGGTCTTATAGACTACAGGCAGTACATTTATCGCAAACCATTTACTTTTGCCTTCCGGCTGTATAATTACGGCATGTACGGGAAGGTGACCGGGGAGAATATACTGCAGCCTTTATATCTCGGTTATCCCTGGTTAATAAGAGGATATGAGAATATCTCGTATAATACCGGGAATACACCGGAGCTGACATCGCTGAATATCTCGCGCCTGAGTGGAACCAGGATGGCTGTGGCAAATGCGGAAATAAGGTTTCCGTTCAGCGGTCCCGAAAGGCTTGCCCTGATAAAGTCAAAGTGGTTTCTGACCGACCTCAAC
>WXFE01000098.1 GCA_009881065.1 Bacteroidales bacterium
CGCAGGCTGCTGAACGACTGCTCGCTGGAGCTTGACTTCACCACCCCGAAAAACAAGAGAATATACTCTGCCAGCAGGTACGACGACAAGCTGCTGCTCGAGAAACTGGCATGGGACGGCATGAAGTACCGCTACGGGAAGAACAACAAGGTGGCAGAAGAACGGGTGCGCCACGAACTGGAGATAATTGACCGCCTCGGCTTCTCGGCTTACTTCCTCATAACATGGGATATCATACGCTACTCAATGGCCTGTGGATTTTACCATGTGGGACGCGGCAGCGGAGCTAACTCCGTTGTTGCTTACTGTTTGAAAATCACTAATGTTGATCCCATTGATCTGAACCTTTACTTCGAGCGGTTCATCAATCCGAAACGAAGCTCGCCGCCCGACTTTGACATAGACTACTCCTGGAAAGAGCGCGACGCCGTAACCGAGTACATCTTCCGCCGCTACGGCCACCGTCACACGGCCCTCCTTGGCACCATCAACACCTTCCGGGGCAAGTCGATAGTCCGCGAGCTGGGCAAGGTGCACGGACTGCCCGCCGATGAGATTGATGCCCTGATAGCAAACCCCTCCGCTGAGAGCAACAGGGGTGAAATTCAGGATCTTATCTTCGAGACCGGCAACAAGATCGCCGACTTTCCCAACCTGCGGAGCATTCATGCCGGCGGGGTACTCATCTCGGAGGATCCGCTAAGCTGCTACACTGCACTTGACATGCCGCCAAAGGGTTTTCCCACCACCCAGTGGGACATGTACACCGCCGAAGAGCTTGGCTATGAGAAACTTGATATACTGAGCCAGAGAGGCATAGGACATATCAGGGAGAGTGCGGAGATCATCCGTGCCAATCGTGGTGTGGATGCAGACATACATGCCATCCAGCGGTTCAAGAATGACCCGCTGGTGAAGGATCATCTTCGCCGCGGCGATACCAAAGGCTGTTTCTATATCGAGAGTCCCTCCATGCGCGGACTGCTGCAGAAACTGAAGTGCAGTGATTATCTGACACTTGTGGCAGCAAGCTCTGTCATCAGGCCCGGTGTGGCGCGTTCAGGGATGATGCGGCAGTTCATCTATCGCTTCCATCACCCTGACAACTTCGAGTATATCCACCCGGTGATGAAGGATCTTCTCAGCGAGACATTCGGGGTGATGGTCTACCAGGAGGATGTGCTGAAGGTGTGTCATCACTTCGCCGGCCTCGATCTCTCTGATGCCGACACGCTCCGGCGTGCCATGAGCGGCAAGTACCGGTCGCGCAGGGAGATGCAGAAGATCACTGAACGCTTTTTCAGCAACTGCCGTGACAAGGGCTATCCCGGGGAGATCACAAAGGAGGTGTGGCGCCAGATTGAGTCGTTTGCAGGATACTCTTTCTCCAAGGCCCACTCTGCCTCATACGCTGTGGAGAGCTTCCAGAGCCTCTGGCTGAAGGCACACTACCCCCTCGAATTCATGGTGGCCGTAATCAACAACTTCGGCGGGTTCTACCGTACCTGGGTTTACGTTCAGGAGGCCCGCCGTGAGGGAGCCGTCATTGAGGCCCCCTGCATCAACCGCAGCAAATACAAAACCACCCTGTATGACAAAACCATATTCGTAGGACTGATACATATCCAGGGAGTGGAAACAAACCTTGCAAAAGCCATCATCAC
>WXFE01000099.1 GCA_009881065.1 Bacteroidales bacterium
GCCACTGAAGCCATTGACCGGCTGCACTCCACGGCCAACTCGCACAAGCGTATCATGGTGATTGAGATAATGGGGCACAATGCCGGCTGGCTGGCGCTCTATGCCGGAATGGCCGGCGGAGGAGATGTCATACTCATTCCTGAGATTCCCTATAATGAAAAGGTTGTGATAGACTATCTCTGCGAAAGGGCTGATAACAACAAACCTTACTCCATCGTTGTTGTGGCTGAGGGCGTTGAGATACCGGAAGGAGAAGACTCTCCGGCAAGGTACCTGGCAGGGAGGATTCAGAAGGGAACCGGTCTGGAAACAAGAGAGACGGTTCTTGGTTATGTGCAGAGAGGCGGATCGCCATCACCCATGGACAGGGTGCTGGCTTCAAGGTTCGGCGCAGCCGCGGCAAACCTGATTGCCAGGGGCGAATTCGGCAGGATGGTGGCACAGCGCAACGGTATAATAACCTCGGTGAAGCTTTCGGAGGTGGGCGGGAAAACCAAGCTCGTAAAGAGTGATGACCCGATGGTCAGGCAGGCCAGGGAGATGGGAACCTGTTTCGGCGATTGACACATGAACATGACATGGTGACACGGAACCGGGGTGCGGTTACCTGAAACAGCAAATCAGATACGATTCAAAATATGGTGAAGAAGATTAATAAAGATGCAAGCGAGACAAGAAAACTGATTTTTATAAGACACAGCAAGGCAGAGAGTTATTCCTCCGAAATCTCCGATTTTGAGAGATCGCTGACGATGAAGGGGAAAGTGTACTCAAGACTGATGGCAGAGATTCTCAAGGCAAAGGGCGAAGACCCGGGAAGAATTATCAGCAGTCCTGCATTCAGGTCACTGGAGACAGCTATCATTTTCTGCAGGGGATACGGCCTCAACATGGATGAGATAAAACTGATCCCGGAATTGTACGACGGGATGCGGGAGGAGGAGTTCCTGCCATTCATAAGAAAGCAGAACGACAAGGACCATACAATCACCATATTCGGGCATAACCCGATGATAACTGAAATGGCAGCATACTTCGCCTGCGACGAGCCCCGCTCGATAGCCAAAACCGGCATCTACTGCCTGGCATTTGATGTCGCAAGCTGGTCTGAAGTAGAGCCGGAGAGCGGACGAACCCTTTACTATCTTACTCCTTCTGACCTGTCATGAACAAAGCATATATTCCCAAAGAGATAAGCTGGCTGTCGTTCAACGCCAGGGTGCTGCAGGAAGCCGCCAACAACAATGTGCCTCTCCTTGAGAGATTCAATTTTCTCGGAATCTATTCCAATAACCTCGACGAGTATTTCAGGGTCAGGGTGGCAACTCTCAGACGCCTGGCATTTTTCAGCAACAAGGCCAGAAACATCCTGGGCTACTGCCCGAAAGCTGCCCTGAAGAGTATCCAGGAAACAGTTCTCAGACAGAATGAAATCTTTGAGAAGACCTATTCCGACCTGCTCGATGAACTGAAGAAACATCAAATCCACTTCGTGAATGAGGAACAGCTGGATGACGCACAGACTGAGTTCGTGAGGAACTACTTCCGCAAAGAGGTCCGTTCGAGGCTCATGCCTCTCATTATCAGTAAAGACAATAAGCTGCCCAATCTCACTGACGATGCCATTTACCTTGCCATACAACTTCGCAACAGCGAAACCGGAAAGAAAAGATATGCTTTGCTGGAGATACCCCCGGCTGGCATACTGCCAAGATTTGTGATGCTGCCCGGGAAAAAGGGTATGAGGTATGTCATCTTCCTCGATGACGTAATCAGGTGGGGGCTGAAGGAGATCTTCTCCATAATGCCATATGATGAGATCACGGCATACACCATCAAGGTCACAAGGGATGCCGAGCTTGAGATTGCGGATGACATTTCAGAAAGCTACATAGACAAGATTTCCAGGAGTCTGCAGCAAAGAAAAAAAGGGAGCCCGGTGCGGTTTGTGCATGACAGGGAGATACCTGAAGAGTTCCTGAAGATACTCTCCAAAAAGCTGAACCTTGGCTCTGAAGACGTGATCATACCGGGCAACAGGTACCATAACTTCAAGGACTTCATGAAGTTTATCGAGATCGAAGGCGAGGGTCTCAACTACCCGAAACTGCCACCGGTGAGGCATCCGGCACTTCAATACGGGAAGAGCATCCTCTCGGTTATAATGAAGAGAGATATAATGTTCTATTTCCCTTACCATCCTTTTGATCATTTCATTGACCTGCTCAGGGAGGCATCAATAGACCCGTCCGTTGTATCGATACATATCACGCTCTACAGGCTGGCGAGGAACTCAAGTGTCATCAATGCACTGATGAATGCCGCCCGCAACGGTAAGAGCGTAACTACCGTGGTTGAGCTGCAGGCGCGGTTCGATGAGGAGGCTAATATCCACTGGGGCAACAAGTTACTCGATGAGGGGGTGAAGGTCATTTATGGCGTGCCGGGACTGAAGGTTCATTCCAAGCTCTGCCTGATAACCAGGGTCAAGGGCAGGACAACGCAGAGGTATGCAGCCGTGGGCACCGGCAACTTCAATGAGGATACTGCCAGGGTGTACACTGATCACCTCCTGCTCACTACAGAGAAGAAGATCACCAACGAGGTGCTGAAGGTTTTCAATTTCTTCAATGCCAATTACCGCAAGGACAAATTCTACCATCTGCTGGTGTCGCCCTTCGGGCTGCGCAACAGGCTTATGATTATGATTGAAAACGAGACTAAAAATGCTAAGAAAGGCAAAGAGGCTTATATCAAAATCAAGATCAATAACCTGACGGATGAAGATATTATCTCGAGGCTCTACAAGGCTGCTGATGCAGGGGTACAGATAAGGCTTATAGTCAGGGGGATGTTCTCCATGGCGCCGGGAGCAAAGGGAGTCAGTGAGAATATACAGGCCATTGGTATTGTGGACAGGTTCCTGGAGCACACGAGATTCATGATCTTCTGCAACGGAGGCGATGAACTGGTCTATATCGCTTCGGCCGACATAATGCCGCGTAACCTTGACCGCAGGATAGAAGTCACATGTCCTGTCTGGGACCCGGCGATAAAGAAGGAGATAAATGATATCTTCAACATCCAGTGGAATGATAATGTCAAAGCGCGTATCCTTGATGCGGAGCTGTCAAACACGATGGTGAGCAACGGCGAACCTCCGTTGCGGTCACAGACAGAGATACACCGGTATTTTTCAGGGATTGGTTCGTAGCTTCTTTT
>WXFE01000100.1 GCA_009881065.1 Bacteroidales bacterium
GACTCGATAAGGTATTACAAGTTTTTTGTGAGATCAGCATTCATGGCCATGGACCCCCACACGGGGCATGTGAAGGCGTATATCGGGGGGCCTGATTTCAGATACTTCAAGTATGATGCTGTCACCCAGCAGAAGAAACAGGTAGGTTCCACCATCAAGCCCTTCCTCTACACACTGGCCATGCAGGATGGTTATTCGCCATGCTACGAGGTTGAGAACATTGAGCGTACCTTCGAGGTCAATGACACGATATGGCGGCCCAGAAGCTCAGGTCCTGTTGAGTATCATGGCAAGATGGTGACACTGAAGTGGGGACTGGCACAGTCAGAGAACTACATATCAGCCTGGCTGATGAAGCAGTTCTCGCCGCAGGCGGTGGTTGACATAATGCAGCGTATGGGAATAAGGAGCTTTATTGATCCCGTGGTCTCTATATTCCTCGGTACCTCCGATCTCTCCGTAGAGGAGATGGTCGGGGCCTATGGAACCTTTGTCAACAAGGGGGTGTATACCCGGCCGCTCTATGTGACGCGGATAGAAGACCGCAACGGGAATGTCATATCTACCTTCACACCGTTCATTGACGAGGTTATCAGCGAGGATGACGCCTATCTCATGACCTCGCTGCTGCAGGGTGTGGTAACCAACGGTACCGCAGTGAGACTGAGGCTTACCTACAAGCTTACCAACCAGATGGGAGGGAAGACCGGAACCACACAGAACCACTCCAACGGATGGTTTATGGGTGTCATGCCTGATCTGGTTGCCGGTGTGTGGACGGGATGGGAGGATCAGGCAATCCATTTCGAAGATCTCTCGATGGGGCAGGGAGCCAACATGGCTCTGCCGGTATTCGGCATCTTTATGCAGAAGCTGCTGGCCGACAAGGATTTCTCAGTGATAGCTGAATCACAGTTTGAAGCGCCCCCGGGATTCAACGTAGAGCTTGACTGTGACAAGGTGGTCAGGGAGCAGCAGGGCAATCCTTTCAGGCAGAGGGAATACTAGTACTGAAGTCAGGGTGGCGGTGTCAGTCAGCGGTCAGGTCGGAATTGCCAGCCAACGGTCAGGGCGGCAGTTCCAGCCAGTAGTCATCAGTCAGGATGACAGTACCACTCGGCAGTTTGAGACTCCGGCAGAGGAGTGAGTCTGTATACCTGATGATTCATGAGAAGAGCAACTTCACCAGCCCCTCAATCTTGTACACTTTTGATATTTTCAGTCCGGGTACATCCTTTACATCACGGTGAAATCCCGAGATGACCATCCCGGTGAATCCCATCCTGGCAGCTTCCATAATGCGCTGTTCTATCCTCGCAACAGGTCTTATCTCTCCTGATAATCCCACTTCGGCGGCAAAGGCGGAATGATGGTCAACCGGCACATCGAGGTTTGATGAGAGCACGGCTGCGGCAATGGCCAGGTCTACAGCCGGATCACTTACCTTCAGTCCGCCTGCAATATTGAGGAAGACATCCTTCACCCCCAGCCTGAATCCGGCTCTCTTCTCAAGTACGGCAAGCAGCATGTTCAGTCTCCTGGTGTCAAAGCCGGTGGAGCTTCGCTGCGGGGTGCCATAGACGGCGCTGCTTACCAGTGACTGGGTCTCAATCATGAAGGGTCTTATCCCGTCTACGGTGGCGGCAATGGTCACCCCGCTGGCCGGGTCACGGTCACGGCGTATGAACAGCTCCGAGGGGTCGGTAACCTCGAGCAGGCCCTTTGATCTCATCTCGAAGATGCCGATCTCTGCCGTTGATCCGAAACGGTTTTTCACAGGTCTGAGGATACGGAAGAGGTAGTTGCCGTCTCCCTCGAACTGCAGAACCACATCTACAATATGCTCCAGAACCTTCGGGCCGGCCAGGGTGCCATCCTTTGTTATATGGCCTATCAGTATCACTGGCACACCTGACTCTTTGGCATAGCGAAGCATCATGGCGGCACACTCCCTGACCTGGGTGACAGAGCCGGCTGATGACTCGAGCATAGAGGAGCTGAGTGTCTGGATTGAGTCAATGATCAGCAGTTCGGGTTTGATTACTCCTGTCTGTGTCAGAACACTCTCGAGTTCTGTCTCGTTGTAGATGAAGCACCTCTCATTTTTCCCTTCGAGCCGTTTGGCCCTGAGCTTAACCTGTCCCTCGCTCTCCTCTCCGGAGACGTAGAGTACCGTTCTTTCCGGCCTGGCCAGCGCTATCTGCAGTGCCAGGGTTGATTTGCCGATGCCGGGCTCACCGCCCATGAGTATCAGTGAGCCTTTCACCATTCCTCCCCCGAGGATCCGGTCTACCTCTCCGATGCCTGTAGTTATCCGGTCATTCTCGTTCGCCTCTATTCCCGACAGGAGTTCCGGTTTTCGCCGCACGGCATCCCTTCCGGGCGCCGGGGTTCGTGCAGTGCTGATTATCTCTTCGCGGTAGCTGTTCCACTCGTGGCATGAGGGACAGCGTCCAATCCATTTCGGTGACTCCGCGCCGCAGTTCTGGCACACGTAGACTGATTTGTTCTTCGCCATGGGAAAAGGAATATGCAACAGCCAAATTTACTAAAAGAAAAGGTATCAGACCTTTTTTTCAGTGACTACCGAGGAGAGTACCTTTCCTCCCTTGCTGCCGAAGAGCGCATAAAGCGAAATGGCGCCGGCAATAGCGATGAGAATCATCTGTGACTCATGCTCGAGCGTTGCATAGGCGAGCCCTTCCTCAAGGGGAATGGCGTATGCCACGAGGAGCCCGCGGGAAATAATCCAGTGATAAGCCCCCAGTCCGCTCTGAACAGGTGCGGCCATGCCGAAACTGCCTATGACCAGGATAAACATTGTGGCTCCTGCGCCGAGGTGGGCTGTTGATTCAAGACAGAGCAGGGGGAAGTATGACATCAGAAAGTAACAGACCCAGAGCAGAATGGTCATGATCAGGAACTCCCATCCGCGTTTAAGCCTGAGGATTGATTTGAGCCCTGAAAAGAGCCCGTCAGAGAAGGAGTACATCTTTTTGAACAATGGCCTGCCCGACAACCGTTCCCGGAGGGTGAAGAACATAACAACGGCTGTCACTGCCAGTAACAGCACTATCAGTGTAATTATGGTGGTTGATCCGACAGATGATGATATCTTCCTTTCAGCCGGCATAAAGACATTCTCGGAGAGGAAGCTTCCCGTAGCGGTACTTCCAATGGCGACGATGGCTCCAAGTATAATCAGAACCGTAAGTATGTCAATTGTACGTTCAACCAGCATTGTCCCCACAAGCTTGTCAAACGGGATATTCTCCTTGCGGGAGAGGGTAGCGCATTTTGCCACTTCGCCAAGCCTGGGAAATAACATGTTGGCAAAATAACCGGTAATGACGGAATGACTTGAATGGGCAAGGGTGGGTTTGAATCCCAGCGGCTCTATGAGCAGATTCCAGCGCCGTGCCCTGATAATAAAGCTGAGATACGAGAAGATCAGGGCAGGTATCAGCCACCAGTAGTTGGCCTTGCGGAGCACAGACCACAGATCATCAAACCTGATATCCCTGAATGACAGCCATAGCAGCAGCGCAGCCAGAGACAGGAACAATACTGCCCTCAGGAAGTGTTTCAAACTGTTATTCAAGAGTCAGATAATTTTGTTGGTAGTTGTATCGGGAAAGATAATCCGGGGCACAAATGAACGGGCTTCCTCCGGAGTGATAGTTGCAAAAGCCATAATGATAACCACATCGCCAACCTGGATCTTTCTTGCAGCAGGGCCGTTGAGGCATATCTCCCCTGACCCTTTCTTTCCCCTGATAACATATGTTACAAGCCTTTCACCGTTGTTCCTGTTCAGCACGTGGACCTTCTCATGTTCAACAAGGCCGGCTGCATCCATCAGCTCTTCATCGATGGTGACGCTTCCCATGTAATTGAGGTTAGCGCCGGTGACGGTGACATTGTGTATTTTTGATTTGAGTATTTCTATTGTCATGTTCTGAATCAGATTGCTTTTTGACGGTGCAAATATAGTTATCCTTTGATTTACCGCAATCGTATCTCAATGTTGTCAATCAGTCTTATTTCTCCGGCCCACAGGGCTATGCACCCGTAATACTTCTTTTCCTGTGACATCTCAAAAACCGAATGAACCGGTTTCAGCGTCTCTTCTTCCACTATCTCATAGTATTCAAGCCTGAAGTCAGGGATCATGTTAATGCGGTCAGTCACGAACTCCCTGATCTCATTTATCTCATAGTCAGAGATCATGGCTGCTGCAGCTATCAGGGTACGGTATATTTCGCCTGCTTTTTCGCGGTGCTGTGTCAGGAGCCTGCGGTTGCGGCTGCTCATGGCGAGCCCGTCATGTTCCCTGACAATGGGGCAGCCAATGATTTCAATCTTCGGGTATTCGCGCCTTGCGAGCTCCCTGATGATTGTCAGCTGCTGGAAGTCCTTCTGCCCGAAAAAGGCGCATGATGGCCTGATGATGTCAAAGAGCCGTGATACCACCTGTGCCACGCCGTTGAAATGGCCTGGCCTGTGAACGCCTTCCATTACTTTATCCAGGTCACCGAACTCGAACTGGCGGCTGTCAGGTTCCGGGTAAATCTCCTCCACTGACGGCACGAAGACAAAGTCATTTTCCCTGAGCATGCCTGAGAGCGCCTCCAGGTCGTCGTCGAGGGTCCTGGGATATTTGAGCAGGTCATTCGGGTCATTGAACTGTGTGGGATTGACGAAGATACTCACGGCCACCATTCGGCATCTCTCCGTTGCTCTTGCCACCAGTGACAGATGGCCCTTATGGAGTGCGCCCATGGTAGGCACGAAACCGGGGTTGCGCAGGACGCTGATCCTGTAGTGTTCCCTTACTTCCTTGACAGTTGACAGTACTATCATTCCTATTGTTTTTTTGTATGAAGGCCGGACTGTATACCGTCAAAGGCATTGTGTCCGGTACTGCAAAATAACACCATTTTTGTCAGTAACCCGTTGTCTCTAAGCTTGGAAATCAATTTAGTTTTTTTTATTATCTTTGCACTTTGATTAAATCCTAAGGTATATCGGGAGGTATTAATGGAGAGCAGAAGGGTATTGTTTGTTTCACAGGAGATTATGCCCTTTCTCGGTGAAACGAAGCTTTCAAGGATCAGCCGTGATCTGCCACAGGGCATACAGGAACGGGGGAAAGAGATTCGTACATTCATGCCCCGGTATGGCTCAATCAACGAGAGAAGAAACCAGCTGCATGAGGTCATCCGCCTCTCCGGGATGAACCTGATCATTGATGATACCGACCATCCTCTTATTATCAAGGTAGCCTCCATTCAGAGTGCCCGGATGCAGGTGTACTTTATTGACAATGATGATTATTTCCATCGCAAGCATACTGTAGCTGATGCTGCAGGCAATGAGTACGAAGACAATGACGAAAGAGCCATTTTCTTTGCCCGTGGAGTTATTGAAACGGTAAGAAAACTGCGCTGGAGCCCTGACATAGTACACGTTCACGGCTGGCTCGCATCGCTGGTGCCCCTCTATATCAGGAAGCTCTATTCCGATGACCCGATATTCAGCAAGGCCAAATCAGTCTATTCGGTTTATAATAACGGGTTTAAAAAGCCGTTAAATGCTTCACTGACTGACAAGCTCCAGGCAGACGGGATTGACACAGGCTCTCTCAAGTCAATAGAAGGAGGCGCTGATTTTCTCAATCTCTCAACCCTTGCCGCCGAGAACTCTGACGGAATTATATTCGGGTGCGAGAAGATTGACGAACAGGTAAAGAAAAGGATCACTGCCATGGGAAAGCCTCTGCTTGAGTACCAGGGAGAGGAGAATTATATAGATGTATACAATGACTTTTATGAGAAACTCCTTCTGGAATCTGCAAAATAAAAGACCCGGCAATACCCGCAAGGGAGCGCCTTCAATCATACTGATCCTTTCCGCCCTGCTCACAGCAGTATTGTTGTCATGTTCACAGGACCCCGTCAAAATAGGCATCGGTCTGCTGCCTGACAGCGACTTCGTGGAAATAGGCTCAACCGATACCATCGGGATCAGGGCATATACCATGTATGACGAACTCTCCGTCTCGAACGACAGCACGGTGATGATCATCGGATCAATC
>WXFE01000101.1 GCA_009881065.1 Bacteroidales bacterium
CACTAAAATAACGATAATTATATAAGTCAGATACTTGACATTGCCTTTATGATAGTCTGACTTTAATCATAACAACCAATTCTCAAAAATGTTAAAGCATGAACAGGAGGGTCATTCGTTCCCCTGTGTGAGCAATCGGCAACAGGAAAAAGGTTGACCGGATTATGCCTGATATGCCGGCAAATGAAATTCTGTCTATCTGAACCTTTGAATTACAGCGACTTGGTGATACTTTAAACAAAATAGCAAAAGAAGTATTTTGTTATTTAACTTTTTCAGCTTATATTTGTTTATTCTTTGTTAGGAATTATTCTTAGGTGATGAAAATGGAAAACTATAGAACCAGGCTCAGGGAGAGCGGACTGAGGGTCACACCCCAGAGACTCACTGTTTATGAGGCAGTAGACGTTCTACGTAACCATCCTACCGCCGAGGAGGTCAGCCACTATATCAGTAAAAAACACCCTGAGATAGCGCTGGGAACCATCTATAAAACCCTGGAGACACTGGCTGAAAAGAATCTGCTGAAAAGAGTAAAAACTGACAGCGGCCTTCTCAGGTATGATGCGGCTGACGAAAGTCATCACCATATCTACTGCACCAACTCTGACCGCATAGATGATTACTATGACACCGAACTGACGAAAATGCTCCATGACTATTTTGAAACCAATCGTATTCCCGATTTCAGAATCGAGGATATCAAGCTGCAGATCGTCGGAAATTACACTGATAACAGGAAGAATACCAGGAAGAAGAGATGATAAGGCTCCTATCATATCAACCCTGGCATTTATCAGGCCCGGGTATTTTTCCCGGAACAACAAAAACTCTAAGAGAGACTATGACCAGATTTCATGAAAAAGAAAAAGAAGAAACCTGCAACATCATCCTTCAGACCCCGGATGATCAGAACGAATTTCTGAAACTTCACGCAAGAAACCTGCAACATCATCCTTCAGACCCTGACGGTGAGGTTTGACCATGAAGAGAACCCCGTTGCAATGAAGGAGGAGTATGATTTGATGACTGAGAGAAGAAACCAAAAAGAAAATAATTATTAAACAACTAAATTACAATTAATTATGGAAGAAAAAGTTTATTCGATGCCACGTATTGGCGACAAGGCTCCTGAGTTCAGGGCAGTAACCACACAGGGTGAGATCAATTTCCCCAATGACTATAAGGGAAGCTGGGTAATCCTTTTCAGCCACCCGGCAGACTTCACACCGGTATGTACATCTGAGTTCATGACCTTTGCCACAATGGCAGAAAAATTCGAAAAGGCAAATACGAAGCTCGTCGGCCTTTCCGTAGACGGCCTTTACAGTCATATAGCATGGCTGCGCACCATCAAGGAAAAGATTGAGTACAAGGGGATGAAGGATGTGGAGGTCAAATTCCCCCTCATCGAGGATATAACTATGGAAGTCGCCCGGAAATATGGCATGATGATGCCCGGAGAGAGTGACACCAAAGCCGTAAGGGCAGTCTTCTTTATTGATCCCAAGGGAATTATCCGCACCATCCTTTACTACCCGTTGAGCCTCGGCCGTAATTTCGAGGAGATATACAGGGTAGTCATCGGCCTGCAGACTGCGGACAAATTCTCAGTGGCTCTTCCTGCCGACTGGCAGCCGGGTGACGATGTCATCGTTCCCACAGCCGGATCATGTGGGGTTGCCAAAGAGCGCATGGAGAACAAGGATGAGATGAAGTGCTACGACTGGTTCTTCTGCACCAAAAAACTTGACAAGCAGAAGATCCTTGACACCATATTGAAGAAATAATTATGTTATGACCAGGTAACGGCAGGTCTCAGACCTGCCGTTACATTCTGGTCAACAGAGGTTTCTGCACGGGAGGTGGTGCGGGAGTCGCAGACAAAGGAAGGGTGGGGTTCACCTGCTATTGCCTGAATAAAAATCATTCCCCTTGTCATCCGTCAGGATGAAAGCCGGCATATTTTTGACTACAATTTTGCGGACAGCCTCCATGCCAAGCTCCGCGAAGTCGACCACCTTAACAGAGACAATGTTTTCAGCAGCCAGTATGGCAGCCGGGCCTCCGACAGAACCGAGGTAAAAGCCGCCATGCTTTTTGCATGAATCAGTCACCTGCTTCGACCGGTTGCCCTTGGCAAGCATGATCATTGAACCGCCAAGACTCTGGAAGAGGTCCACGTAAGGATCCATCCGGTCGGCTGTCGTGGGTCCGAACGAGCCTGATGCCATCCCTTCCGGTGTCTTTGCCGGACCTGCATAGTATATCGGGTGATTTTTGAAGTAGCCGGGCATCGGCTTGCCCTCATCGAGCATCCGTTTGATGCGTGCATGGGCTATATCGCGGGCCACTATCAGGGTGCCGGTGAGACTCAGGCGCGTCTTTACCGGGTATTTGCTCAACTCAGCCAGTATCTCCCTCATTGGGCGCTCAAGATTGATCTCCACCGGTTTGTCAAGCTCCGGAGCCTTCTCAGGAAGGAACTTCCCGGGCTCTCTCTCGAGCTGCTCTATGAAAATGCCTTCAGCAGTGATCTTCCCTTTGATATTGCGATCAGCGCTGCAACTGACACCAATGCCAACCGGACATGAAGCGGCATGGCGGGGCAGGCGGATGACCCTGACATCACGCACAAAATACTTTCCGCCAAACTGGGCGCCCACACCATATTCCTGACAGATCTTTACAATCTTTTCCTCCCACTCCGGGTCACGAAATGCGCGGCCTGAAGAATTACCCGAGATGGGAAGGTTATCAAGATAACCGGTGGAGGCCAGCTTCACGGTCTTGAGAGTCATCTCGGCCGAGGTGCCGCCAATGACAAGGGCAAGATAATATGGCGGACAGGCCGCCGTGCCAAGATCCTCAATCTTCTCCCGGATGAACCTGCTGAGTGAAGCTTCGTTCAGAAGCGAATTCGACTCCTGGTACAATAAAGTCTTGTTGGCAGAACCGCCGCCTTTGGCGATGAAGAGGAAACGATAATCACCTCCCTGACACGAGGCGATGTCAATCTGTGCCGGCAGATTGCTGCCGCTGTTCTTCTCGGCGAACATCGAAGAGGGAACTATCTGTGAATAGCGCAGGTTTTTTTCATTGTAGGTCTCCCATATTCCACGGCTGAGATGAAGTGCATCATCTATTCCGGTATAGACATCCTCACCCTTCCAGGCCATTACAATGGCTGTGCCTGTGTCCTGGCACCACGGAAGCTTCCCTTCCGCCGAAACGACAGAATTTCTAAGCATCATCCATGCCACAAAGCGGTCATTGTCGGTGGCCTCCGGATCACGGAGAATCATCGAGAGCTTCTCAAGGTGCGACGTATGAAGATAGAAATTGATATCGATAAAAGCCTGCCGTGCCAGTATCCTGAGAGCTTCAGCCTGAACGTGAAGAATCTTCCTGCCGCAACATTCGGTCATCCTGACATGATCAGCAGATATGCGGCGGTACTTTGTCACATCCCTGCCGTGCTGAAATAGCTTCTCATAGTTGAAATCTCCCATGGTTCCGTTGTATTAAGGACTTTGCCATTTCAAAGATAGGAAGGCATAAGGCAGCAATCAAGAGGCAGTAATGGAATATGTTATTTATAATGTGTCTAAATAAGCAGACTCAGTAAAAATTATGCCTAAAGCCGAAAACGTTTGAAATAACCGAACCAACGCAAATGCCCGAAAAATCAGCGGTTAGAAGCTCGCAGAGGCTATTGCGGAACCAGATTTTCAACTAATTTTGAATGAGTTAACGGAACAGGGTAATAAAGTAACAGCAAAACTATTATGAATGTGATCTACAGACGCAAGCCGCGGTTGTCAGGCTGGCAGATTTGGAACATGAGCTTCGGATTCCTCGGCATCCAGTTTGGTTTCGCCCTTCAGAACGGCAACGTGAGTCGTATTTTTCAGACTCTGGGTGCGGAGATTGATAATATCCCGATACTCTGGATAGCAGCTCCCGTAACCGGACTGCTTGTACAGCCCATCGTGGGGCACATGAGTGACCGTACCTGGAACCGTCTCGGGCGCCGTCGTCCCTACTTCCTTACCGGTGCCATTTTTGCCTCTCTCGCACTTGCCATCATCACCAACTCACCCACCTGGATTTTCGCCACTGTGATGCTGTGGATCCTGGATGCTTCCATTAATATTTCCATGGAGCCGTTCCGGGCATTTGTGGGTGACATGCTTTCATCGGAACAGCGAACAACAGGATTTGCAATGCAGAGCTTCTTCATCGGCGTTGGAGCCGTTATAGGCAGCTTCCTTCCCTGGATACTTGCCAACTGGTTCAACGTACCTGAGGTTCCCGCCGAGGGCAAGCTGATACCCTTCAACCTGAAACTCTCATTCTATATCGGCTCTGCGGTGTTGATCCTGGCAGTACTCTGGACCATTATCCGGACAAAGGAGTACTCGCCTGCCGAGCTTGAGGAATTTGAAAAAGGAGAAAGAATAGCCAGAGGCGAACCTCCTGAAGAGAAAACCGTGTCAGAGCAGGCAGAAACGGTCAGGAATATCAATTTTTACCGTCCCGGCATCATCTGGCTGCTGGCAGGCCTGGCGCTTACCTTCATCCTCACACAGGTTAATCTCGAGAAGGAGCTTTACGTCGTTACCGGTGGTATCTCTCTCTTCGGATTGCTCCAGATAATTGCAGGATTCCTGAAGAATGGCGGCAAAGGCAACAACGGGCTGAACAGCATTCTTACCGACCTCAAGAATATGCCCACTACCATGGGACAGCTTGCCGTGGTGCAGTTCTTTACATGGTTTGCCCTCTTCTCCCTGTGGATATATACAACATCGGCTGTCACCTCAAAAATCTACGGCACCAGTGACACCACCTCCCTTGCCTATAACGAAGGCGCCAACTGGGTGGGAGTGCTTTTCGGGATTTACAACGGATTTGCGGCACTGGTTGCCTTCCTGCTACCGGTACTGGCAAAACATACATCACGCAAGATAACTCATGCCATCTGCCTCCTGGTGGGTGGAGTGAGCCTGATGTCAATCAGTCTGTTCAACTCACCCGAAATGCTGATTCTCCCGATGCTTGGCATCGGACTGGCATGGGCAAGCATCCTCTCAATGCCCTATGCCATACTGACGGGGTCACTGCCTCACAACAAGATGGGTGTCTATATGGGCATCTTCAACTTCTTCATCGTTATCCCGCAGATAATTGCAGCCAGCATCCTCGGAAGCATGGTCAAGCACCTTTTCTCAGGCAATACGATGCTGGCGCTGGTGACCGGAGGGATCTCAATGATAATTGCAGCTCTGGCGGTCAATTTCGTCAAAGACGTTGATGACAGGAGGTGATGATGGATCTGAAAGGGTGCATTTTTGATCTCGACGGAGTTATCGTTGACACCGCCAAGTATCACTATATGGCCTGGAGGCGCCTGGCAAAGGAGCTCGGTTTTGTATTCACGCTTGAAGATAATGAGGCTCTCAAGGGAGTAAGCCGGATGGCTTCACTGGAGATACTTCTCAGCAAGGGAAACATTCATGCCACCAGACAGGAAAAGGAGGAGCTGGCAGCAAGGAAGAACGGCTGGTATGTTGAGTTCATCTCCGGAATGAAACCTGATGAGATCCTTCCGGGCAGCGTGAAGCTCCTCAGGAGTCTCAGGAAGGAGGGCATCCTGACCGCTATTGGTTCTGCAAGCAAAAACGCCGGGACAATCATTGACAAAATAAACCTCCGTGACATGTTTGATGTGATCATTGACGGCAACAAGATATCAAAGGCCAAACCTGACCCGGAGATATTCCTCAGGGCTGTACAGGAAATGAAGCTGTCGCCACCGCACTGCATTGTTTTCGAAGATGCGCAGGCAGGAATAGAGGCGGCAATCGCCGGCGGAATGAAGTGTGTGGGAGTAGGCAGCCCCGAACTGCTTGGCAGGGCTGATCTCGTCATTCCCGGTCTGAATAAAATTACTTTGGAACAATTGAGAGCTTTATAATTCACAATGACTGATTCACGTTTTCAGCCCGATGAGTGGAAAATCATAGAGACACGGTTTGACGCCGTGAGAGGCCGCGATTCCGAGAGCATTTTTGCTCTGGGTAACGGAATGATGGGACAGAGGGCTAACTTTGAAGAGACTTATACCGGTGATTCACTCCGGGGCAACTACGTAGCCGGTGTATATTACCCTGACAAGACCGTTGTCGGATGGTGGAAAGTCGGTTACCCGGAATACTTTGCCAAGGTGCCCAACGCGCCTTCATGGACAAACATTATAGTACGCATAGACGGTGAGGAGCTTGACCTTGCAAAATGCAAAGTGAAGAGCTTCCGCAGGGAGCTTGACATGAAGGAAGGGGTGCTGACGCGAATCTTTACCGCAGTTATGCCCTCGGGCAGGGAGGCTGAGGTAACCGCCAGGCGGTTCCTCTCGATGGATGAGCCCGAACTGGCCGCAATCAGGTACAGTGTGCGGATCAAAGGGAATGGCGCAAAGGTTGAGCTTATTCCCTGGCTGAACGCCGACGTATATAATGAGGATGCCAATTATGATGAGAAGTTCTGGGAGAACGAATCATCTTCCCATGATGGCAGACGCTCAGTAGTTGTTGCGCAGACGCGAAAAACAGCTTTCGTGGTTGCCACCGCGATGGAAAACAGCTTCACCCTGAACGGAAAGCCGCTAAAGGGCGAACCTGTCATTACAACAACTGACAAAACCGCTCACTGCGCATTCATATCTGCCTGTTCTGACGGAGACATCTTTACAGTGACCACATATGCCGCGGTACTCTCCTCTTTCAATCATCCCGTGGAGGGGATCGCTGAGAAGGCAATGGTTTCGGCCGGCAAGGCCGCCGCAAAGGGATTTGAAGCATTGCTTGATGCACATCGTAATGCATGGGCCCAAAAGTGGGAACATGGTGATATCGTCATCCGTGGTGATATAGCAGCACAGCAGGGAATACGGTTCAATATATTCCAGCTGAACCAGACATATACCGGTGAGGACCCCAGGCTGAACATCGGGCCCAAGGGATTCACCGGAGAGAAGTACGGAGGAAGTACCTATTGGGACACCGAGGCTTACGTCCTGCCCTTCTACCTGAGCACGGCAGACACACATGTAGCACGCAACCTGCTGCTTTACAGGTATAAACACCTGGGCAAGGCCATTGAGAATGCGAAGAAACTGGGATTCACGGGCGGGGCAGCACTATACCCGATGGTCACGATGAACGGCGAGGAGTGCCACAATGAATGGGAGATAACCTTTGAGGAGATACACCGTAACGGCGCCATCGCCTATGCTATCTTCAACTATGTGAGGCACACGGGAGACCAGGATTATCTTTCGGAATATGGCCTTGAGGTGCTTATAGCCATTTCGCGCTTCTGGGCGCAGAGAACCAACTGGTCACAGGAAAAAAACAGGTATGTCATACTTGGTGTTACCGGCCCGAATGAGTACGAGAACAATGTCAGCAACAACTGGTACACAAATATCCTGGCATGCTGGACATTGAAATACACCTCTGACATGCTCGACTGGCTCAGGTCATCAAGCAGGGTGAAATATAACGCCATTGTTGCCCGGACCCATCTCGATACAGAGGCAGAACCTTATCACTGGAAGGAGATAATTGAAAATATGTACCTGCCTGTGCATCATGATCTTGGGATTTTTTTGCAGCAGGACGGATTCATGGACAAGGTGCAGCAGACGGTTAAAGACCTTGACCCGGCGGAGAGGCCTCTGAATCAGCACTGGTCATGGGACCGCATTCTCCGGTCGGTCTTTATCAAACAGGCCGATGTGCTCCAGGGTATCTATTTCTTCGAGGATGATTACGACGAGGATACCATCAGGCGCAATTTCGACTTCTATGAGCCGCGTTGCGTGCATGAATCATCACTCTCGGCAAGCATCCACTCAGTGATTGCTGCCAGGCTGCATGACACGGAGAGGGCCTATTCACTGTACCTCCGCACCGCAAGGCTTGACCTTGACGATTACAACTGCGAGGTGAGGGAGGGACTCCACATAACCAGCATGGCCGGAACATGGCTCGCCATAGTGGAGGGGTTCGGCGGGATGCGGATACGCAATGAGCGTGTCTGCCTTAATCCGGTTATTCCGGCTGCATGGGAATCATACTCATTTATAATCAGATACAGAAACAATCCATTCCGGGTTGAGGTCAACAGAACAAAGGTGATAGTGGTGAACCTCTCACAGGCTGATATCCCACTTGCTGTTTACGGAGAGCAGGTCACGCTGAAATCAGGTGAAGAAAGGAGATTTGAAAAATGATAAAAAAGGTATTCCAGACGCTTGTTTTATTCATGATCCCGGCACTGCTGCCGGTGAAGGGACAGGTTATTGAACGCATTGACCCGCCCTCCTGGTTCACAGGGATGAAGAATGGTGCTCTTCAGCTGATGGTCTATGGCAGGGAGATCGGATCATACGACGTGAAAACTGATTATCCGGGGGTAGAGATCATGACTACCGTACGGACTGATAACCCGAACTATCTCTTTGTCAACCTGAATATTTCAGATGAGGCTGTTCCGGGAACCGTGAACCTGATATTCACCCGCGGCAGACAGAAGCTTGCACACAGCTATCCCCTCCTGGCCAGGCCGGCCGGACCGGCAAGGGGAATCAACTCCTCAGACGTGATCTACCTGCTGATGCCTGACCGTTTCGCCAACGGAGACCCCTCCAATGACAACGTTGCGGGTATGACAGAACAGCCTGACCGCAGCAACCCCACAGGCAGGCACGGAGGAGACCTGAAGGGAATAGAGGATAACCTCGATTACCTGTATAAGCTGGGTGTTACAGGAATATGGCTGAATCCGTTCCTTGAGAATAACCAGCAGCACTCCTCATACCACGGCTATTCGACTACTGATTTCTATAAATCAGATCCGCGCTACGGATCAAACGATGATTTCAAAAGCCTGGTGACTGAGGCTCACAAGAGAGGAATAAAGGTTATCATGGATATGATATTCAATCATATAGGATCATTCCACTGGTGGATGAATGATCTCCCCTCAAAGGACTGGATCCATCAGTTTGACGAGTTTACCCGCACCAATTACAGGGCTTCCACCTATATGGACCCGTACGCCGCAGAGAGCGACAGGATGCTGATGGAAAAGGGATGGTTCGATGTGACCATGCCTGACCTCAACCAGAGCAATCCACTTGTGGAGACCTATCTTATTCAGACAAGCCTGTGGTGGATCGCCTTCAGTGATCTCGACGGCATCAGAATGGATACGTACAGTTACCCCCAGCCTGACATGATGTCAAGATGGGCAAAGCGGGTCACCGATGAGTTCCCGGGCTTCTTCATTGTAGGCGAAGTGTGGTATGATGAACCAGCCCAGATTTCTTACTGGGCATATAACAAAAAAAACAGCGACGGGTACAGGTCAAACCTGCCATCGGTGACCGATTTCCCCGTCTGCTTTGCAACTCACAGGGCATTCGAAGGCAAGACCAATCCGACCGACGGGCTCTCGAAGCTATACAATACCCTGTCACAGGACTACCTCTACCCCGAACCACTCAGGAATGTCATCTTCCTTGACAACCATGACATGACGAGGTTCTTCACCCAGACCGGCCAAAGCCCCGAAGCATTCAGGCTGGGACTGAGCTTCATCATGACCACAAGGGGAATACCCCAGATATATTACGGAACGGAGATAGTCATGGAGGGCGACAAGAGCCAGGGTGACGGGCGCCTGAGAGATGACTTCCCGGGAGGATGGCCCGGCGATGCAAGAAATGTATTCACAGGCGCCGGTATTACCTCACTGGAGAAGGAAGCCCTTGATTTTACAACACATATCCTGAACTGGAGGAAGAATAAGGAGGTGATACATACCGGCAAACTGAAACATTACATACCTTCAGACGGCGTCTATGTCTATTTCAGATATAACTGCAGCGAAAGCGTAATGGTGATAATCAATGCGAACAGCAAGGAGAGCCGTACCATCAGCGGTGAGAAATATGCTGAGTCACTGGAAGGATTCACGTTCGGCACTGATATCATCTCTGGCCGGAAGATTGACAATCTGCAATCATTTACCATAGCCCCTCAGACAGCAATGATAATTGAACTAAAATAACCTGATCACAATGAAAGAGCACATTTTTAAAATCTTAATTCTGTTCATTGGTGTAGCAACACTGATGGCTGCCTGCCGGCCGAAACCGGCTGCGGTAATTGAGCCTCTGAAAACCACTGTCGTCCATGCCGACTGGACCCGCAACATGGTTCTGTATGAGATTAACACCCGGCAGTTCTCCGAAGAGGGAACCTTTGCCGGAGTGCAGGCGAGACTCCCACAGCTGAAGGAGCTGGGAGTGAACGTTCTGTGGTTCATGCCAATCTATCCCATTGGCGAATTGAACCGGAAGGGTGAACTCGGCAGTTACTATTCAATAAGTGATTACAAAGGAATCAATCCCGAGTTCGGAACAATAGACGACTTTAAAGTGCTTGTTGACACTGCCCATGCCATGGGCTTCCACGTGATTCTCGACTGGGTTGGCAATCACTCGGCATGGGATAATCCTCTTGCCACCGAATTCCCGGAGTGGTATGAAAAAGATTCTTTGGGGAATTTTATCTCGCCGTTTGACTGGACTGATGTGATCCAGTTTGACTACACTGCAGAGCCGTTGTGGGATTACATGCTCAGTGCAATGAGGTACTGGGTTGAAGAGGTTGGCATTGACGGCTACCGCTGTGATTTCCCGGG
>WXFE01000102.1 GCA_009881065.1 Bacteroidales bacterium
CCCTGCTCCTTTCCATGGTAACAATACTATGCGCCGGTCAGGATGCAGATATTCTGAAATATGTCAATCCCTTTATCGGTACCGATAAGATGGGTCACACCTACCCTGGCGCCACGGTGCCGTTCGGAATGGTGCAGCTCTCACCCGATACTGACACACTTCCCTACGAGATTAACGGCAGTTACAACAGGGATGTTTACAGGTACTGTGCCGGTTACCAGTATACTGACAAAACAATTGTCGGATTCTCACATACCCATTTCAGCGGTACCGGCCATTCTGACCTCGGTGATATACTGCTGATGCCAACCACCGGACCGCTGCAGCTGAATCCCGGTACGGCAGATGCGCCAGAAAAGGGCTACCGCTCAAGATTTTCCCACAGCAATGAAAAGGCCTCACCCGGTTATTATTCAGTTCTCCTGGAAGATCATGACATACTGGCCGAACTGACGGCAACCACACGTACCGGCGTTCACCGTTATACCTTCAACAAGGGAGGTGATGCACACCTCATCCTTGACATGGTTCATGGGATCTACAATGATGCAGGTAAAAATGTCTGGACGTTCATACGTGTGGAAAATGATACACTGATCACCGGCTTCAGGCAGACCAGCGGATGGGCGCGCACCAGGTCGCTCTATTTTGCCATCGCCTTCTCCAAACCTTTCACATCATACGGTTTCCGTGACGACTCACCAGCCAGGGTCTACAGGGGCTTCTGGCGCCGCTTTGACCAGCGTACCAATTTTCCCGAGGCGGCCGGACGAAATATCAGGGGGCACTTTGATTTCAATACAGAGCCCGGTGAGCAGATCACCGTCAGGGTAGCCATCTCGCCGGTGAGCTCAGCCGGGGCAATGGCCAACATGATTGCCGAAGCGCCACGTGCTGACTTTGATGCTGCCAGGCTCGCTGCCGAAGTATTGTGGCGCAAAGAGCTGGAAAAAGTGAAGGTTGAAATGATGACCGAAGGGCAGATGACCAGTTTCTACACTTCACTTTACCATACTTTCCTCTCTCCCACCATCTACACTGATACCGACGGAAGCTACAGGGGTCTCGACCAGAACATCCACCATGCGGAGGGATTCACCAACTATACTACATTCTCACTCTGGGATACCTACAGGGCACTGCATCCGCTCTTCACCATCATCCAGCAGGAACGAACGGCTGACATGATCAACTCAATGCTCGCACACTATGATCAGAGCGTTCATCACATGCTACCGGTTTGGTCGCACCATGCCAATGAGAACTGGTGCATGATCGGATACCATTCGGTGCCGGTAATCGCAGATGCCATAGTGAAAAAGATCGGAGGCTTTGACCATGCAAGGGCTGCCGCCGCCTGTGTCACCACTGCCCGCAACGGCTGGTATGACGGCCTCGATGACTATATGAAGCTGGGGTACGTACCCGACGAACGTACGGGATCATCGGTCTCCGTCACCCTGGAGTATGCCTATGATGACTGGTGCATAGCACAGGCTGTCAGCAAACTGAACCCGGGAGAGCTTAAATTTTTGCCATCCGCTGTCACCATGGGCATTTCTGGCGAAGGCCAGAACCTCACAGCTGGTGACCCCGATAACAGTGACCTGTTCAATGAATTCCTTCTGCGGTCACGTAATTTCCTTAATGTCTGGGATAAGTCCGCAGGATTCATGCGCCCCCGGAAGAAAGACGGCAGCTTCAGGAAAGAGTTTGATGTGCTGTCAACGCACGGCCAGGGATTCATCGAGGGCAATGCATGGAACTACAGCCTCTATGTGCCCCATGATCCGGCAGAGCTGATCCGCCTCCACGGCGGGAAGAAAAGATTCGTGGAACACCTCGATTCACTCTTCACCATGTACCTCCCTGACAGCTTCTTCGCGGAAACCGAGGATATCACCCGCGAGGGCATTATAGGCAACTATGTCCACGGCAATGAACCCTCGCACCATGTACCCTACCTGTACAATCACGCCGGGGCGCCGCGAAAGACACAGTACCGGGTGAGACATATAATGGACACCAAGTACCTGCCGGCGCCAGACGGTCTCAGCGGTAATGACGACTGCGGGCAGATGAGCGCATGGTACATCTTCAGTGCACTGGGGTTCTACCCGGTGGCGCCGGGCTCAGACCGCTATGACCTCGGCAGCCCGCTGGTAAAGGAGGCCACCATATCACTGGAAAACGGAAAGAAGTTTACGGTGAGGGCTGTGAACCAGGGACCAAATAACATCTACGTTAAAAAGGCAGAGTTGAACGGCAAGAAGCTTGACCGCCACTATATAACCCATGACGAGATCATGAATGGCGGCAGCCTTGTCTTCTATATGTCAAAATAAGGTTATTGATTCCTGAATGCCTCCACCCCCCGATCAAGCCATTCGATATAAGCCTGGACATCGAAATTGGTTCCGCGGGACTCTATGAGCGGCTTGCCGTCCGTGTCAACGATAGCATAGAGCGGAAGTGAATTGGTGTTGAACATTGAGATTTCAATATCCTCGTTCTTCTTGCCCATTGTCTTTTTTTCCTTTCCGTCTACTTTTGAGACAAACACCTCGTTCTCAGGTAGCTTTGTCCGGTCATCAACAAACAGCGCCACCAGAATGAAATTGTTGCGCAACCTCTGCTGCACTGCGGGATCAGACCATACCCTCGCATCCATCTCCTTGCAGTTGGCACAGGCATGTCCCTTAAAATCGATCAGCACCGGTTTGCCCAGTTTCTTCGCGCATGCGAGGCCCTGATCCAGGTCAAAATATCCCTGCAGACCATATTCAAAATGAAGAAAGTCACCATATTTTGGTTCCTCACAGAGGGCTGTTCCGGCAGCGCTGACTGCACCTGATGCCGGAGTGTCAAACCCTGAAGCGCCTGCTACAGCAATACCCGGCACCATGCCTTGAACTCCGGCGACAGGTGCCGTAGTTCTGTTTTCACTGATGGCCTTGAGCAGGTTGAATCCTGATGTCTCCCTGGGGGGAAGAAGAGCAGAGATTCGCGTCAGCGGTGCGCCGAAAAGACCGGGCACAAGGCAGAGCGCAAAGGTGAATGATGCTATTATGAGCAACAGCCTGAAGACACCGATATGCGGAACGTCACTGTCATGCACGAACCTGATTTTACCCATCAGATAGATGCCAAGCAGCACGAACAGCACGATCCAGATTGCCAGGTAGATATCCCTGGAGAGGATTCCGAGGTTATAGACGGTATCTATTGTAGAAGCGAACTTGAGGCTGAAGGCCAGCATGATGAATCCCAGCACCACCTTGACCGAGTTGAGCCATCCGCCTGACTTTGGCAACTTCTGCATCCATGAGGGGAAGAGGGCAAACAGGGTAAAGGGTATGGCAAAGGCAAGTCCGAACCCGAACATCCCTATTGTGGGACGAAGGACGTCACCCGTTGCTGCCTCTACGAGCAGTGCGCCAACTATCGGTCCGGTGCATGAGAATGAGACAAGTACTGTTGTCAGTCCGAGGAAGAAAGCAGCAAGCGCTCCCCCTTTGTCTACCTTTAAGTCAGAAGAACTTACCCATTTTGAGGGAAGAACTATCTCAAATGCGCCCAGGAATGAAGCGGCAAATATCAAAAACAAACTGAAAAAGAGCAGGTTGGGAATCCAGTGTGTGCTGAGCGTGTTGGCAAATCCTGCTCCGGCGCTGGTCAGTGATACTATTATTCCGAGGGATGAATAGAGCAATATGATTGATAATCCGAAGATCAGGGCCTGCCCTACTGCAGAACTCTTTTTCCCGGAACCCCGTGAGAAGAATGCCACGGTCATCGGTATCATCGGGAATACGCACGGGGTGAGTATCCCTGCAAAGCCGGCCAGCATCGAAAGAAGGAAGAATTTCAGAAAGCCCTTACGGGGTTTATCAACCGGCAGGGTGGTGCCTGCAGCCTCATCAACTTTATCGGCGGATGCTGCAACTTCATCCCCGATATTGACCGAGAACTCCAGATCGCGCGAAGGGAGGCACTGTCTGTCGTCACATGACATAAATGTAACAAAACCGCTGACAGTCACCGGCAGTTTGCTTATGCTTATCCTCTGCCTGAACTCTGCTATGCCACTGTGCAACCCCAGATCCATATCTAAACTGCTGTCGAACTTGACTTCCGGCTGATTGACGGCCACCGGCCTGCCTTCCAGGGTATAGCCCTCGGGTGTGTCAAAAGTAAAACTGGTGGGTGTCGGGCCACCCTCGGGGAGGTCTATGGCATAAAGATGCCATGTGTCATCAATGGTGGCAGTCATGACAATATCATAACTCTTCTCCGCGATCTTTTCACTTTTGAAACTCCATGCCACCGGTTCAAGAACCTGTGCATTGACGAATGCTATCGGTATCAGCAGCAACGCTGCAAGTGTCAATAATTTTCTCTTTGCCATCTCTCGTTTTTTCAGGTCACTAAAATAACGATAATTATATAAGTCAGATACTTGACATTGCCTTTATGATAGTCTGACTTTAATCATAACAACCAATTCTCAAAAATGTTAAAGCATGAACAGGAGGGTCATTCGTTCCCCTGT